>NZ_JALAMR010000009.1:0-325177 GCF_026790125.1 Bacillus sp. N12A5
ATCTTATGGGGTCAGTCCCCATACTGCGGGCGCTTTTTTTGTCATTCAGATTTTTCGCCTTTCAGCAGGCACATAAAAACGATAATCAGGATAAAAGCAATCAGGGCCAGGAATGGAATGGTAATAAAACCAAACCAGTTAATATATTGGCCTGAGCACGGCACGCCGCTTACACACGGCTTAATGCCGGTAAAGCCGGGCACTTTTTGCTCTAAGTAGTGCATGATCGAAATAAATGCCCCGATAATCGCCATTGGGAGCACATATTTTTTCACGCGTGTGTCACCTTGAAAGGTGGCGATGCCTAAAATCAGGACGAGCGGATACATGAGTATACGCTGGTACCAGCACAGTTCACATGGAATGAACTTTCTGATTTCACTGAAATACAGGCTGCCCAGCATAGCGACAAGAGCCACAACCCAGGAAGCATATAAAAATACAATTCTATTTTTCATATGATTACTTCCCTTTCAGCTCTTTTTCTATTGTTTCTTTGATTTCATTATAATCCGCAAAATTTTTGATCACTTTATCATTGACGTAAATCGTCGGTGTTGCGTTTATGTTCATTTTTTGATTAAGGTCAGAGTCCTTTTCCACTTGAGAAGCAAATGTTTCCTTATCAAGATTCTCCTTGAGCGTCTCAGGTTTTATCTTTGTGGTGCTTTTTGCAAGATCACCAAGAACGGCTGGGGTCACCCATTCCTGTTCTGTGTCCGGCTGTTTTTCAAACAGCTTTTCATGGAATGCCCAGAAAGAGTCAGGGTCTTCTTTCCATACTTCTTCTGAAGCAAGAGCCGCTAATCTTGAGCCTGTTCCGTGGAACATGACGTTCACAAATGAAAATTTCACATCGCCCTTATCAATAAAGTCTTTTTGTATCTTTGGAAAGATGTCACTGTTAAACACCTTGCAAGACGGACATTTGTAATCTCCAAATTCTACTACAGTTACCGGTGCATCATCCTTGCCAAGCACAGGCTGGCCTTTGATAGACGGCTGTCCGGAAACCGCTTCATCGCCTTGTTCCGTTTTGTTATTAATGATGACAATGGCTGCTAACAATACAACAACCACAACTGTAAGGATGACCGCGAATTTCGCAGAAGACTGCTGTTTCTTTTTCACTCCGACACCTCATCGTTTTAAAATTAAAAAAGAAGCGGATCACAATTGATCCACTTCTTTATTTTAACAAGACAAGCGCCTATAAGAAAACCCCGAAAAAATGAATTCTCTCCGACAATTTATCTGTTTTTGAGACGCATAACGCGCATGGCGTTTGCTACAGCGAGCAGTGTAACACCGACATCTGAGAAAACCGCCTCCCACATCGTCGCAATCCCAAATGCTCCGAGAATGAGAAAGATCGCTTTTACACCTAACGCAAAGCCGATGTTCTGCCACACGATTCGCCGTGTCCGTTTCGCAATCCGAATCGCTTCCGCTATTTTTGACGGCTGATCCGTCATCAGCACCACGTCTGCGGCTTCCACCGCGGCGTCAGAACCAAGGCCTCCCATGGCTGCTCCAATATCCGCGCGCGCAAGAACCGGCGTATCATTGATGCCATCACCGACAAAAATAAGTTTTTCGTTTGGCGAAAGCTTTGCTTCCAATGCTTCGACCCGCGCCACTTTATCCTGCGGCAGCAGCTCTGCATATACCTCATCGATGCCAAGCTGTTTTCCAACGGCTTCTCCTGTCTGCTTCGAATCACCTGTCAGCATAACTGTATGCTTGATTCCAAGCGCCTTCAGGTCGGCAACCGCCTGTGACGCATCTTCTTTTACTTCGTCCGCTATGATGATTGCTCCGGCATAGCGTTGATCAACAGCAACATGTACGATTGTTCCAGCACTTTCATCCGGGACGCCCTCAATCTGTTCTCTTTCCATAAGCTTCTTATTTCCAGCAAGGATTTCTGTTCCGTTTACGTTTGCAAAAATGCCGTGGCCGGATATTTCCTCATATGACTCTATGGCGTCAGAGGAAAGCATTTTTCCGTAAGCTTTACGTACAGATTCTGCAATCGGATGCTGGGAATGAAGCTCAGCGTATGCCACCGCTTCAAGTAATCTGTCCTTTGTAAATCCTTCCGCAGGTTTGATTTGTGTCACTTCAAAGCTGCCTTTAGTTAACGTTCCTGTTTTATCAAACACCGCGTATTTCACTTGATTCAAGGCCTCTAAATAATTGCTTCCCTTCACAAGCACTCCAGCCTTTGAGGCTGCTCCGATTCCGCCAAAGAAACCGAGCGGAATTGAGACGACAAGCGCACATGGGCAAGAAATCACTAAGAAAATAAGCGCGCGGTACACCCAATCGGAAAGCGCTGCGCCAGGAACCACCAGTGGCGGTACAAAGGCCAGCAAAACCGCGATGATCACAACCGCAGGTGTATAATACTTGGCAAACTTTGTGATAAAGTTTTCTGTCCGGGCTTTACGGCTGCTCGCATTCTGAACCAAATCTAGTATTTTTGATACTGCAGATTCCTGGTAGACCTTTGTGACTTCAATGTGCAGAACGCCGTTTTGATTGATAAAGCCTGACATTACATCTTGTCCTTCTGCAGCTTTTCTCGGCACGGACTCACCTGTTAAAGCAGACGTATCAACCATCGCTGATCCCTGCACAACCCTTCCGTCAAGCGGTATGCTTTCGCCCGGATTGACCACAATGATGTCCCCTGTCTTTACATCCTCTGGAGAAACCAGTTCGATCCCGTTCTCTGTTTTGACATTGGCGTAATCAGGCCGTATGTCCATTAACGCACTGATTGATTTTCTGGACCGGCTGACCGCAGCTCCTTGAAAAAGCTCACCAATTTGGTAAAACAGCATAACGGCGACGCCTTCAGGATATTGCTGAATCAGAAAAGCGCCAATTGTGGCAAGAGCCATTAAGAAATGCTCATCAAACACCTGACCGCGGCTCATGTTTTTGACTGCACGGATGACAATATCACCGCCGATGATCAAATAGGCAGCGAGGAAAAGCAAAAATTCGATTGTTTCGGAATGAACGACATATGCCGCTGCTCCGAGTATGACGGCCGCAGCCATCCTTACCAGCATCTTGATCATTCGATGACGATAGCCGTCATCAGCTGATTTCTGTTTATGCTTTTGGCGAACCGTTACATGCGGATCGATTGATTTCACCTTTTTCTCTACCTTACTGGTGACCCATTGCTCTTCTTTTCCATCGGCTGAGACAGTCAAGGTGCTTGCTGCAAAATTAACCGCGCATCCGTCAATGCCTTTTATGCCTTTAACTCCGTTTTCGATTTTTTGGGCACAATTGCTGCAATCCAAACCGTCCAGAACGTATTCCTGTTTCACTAGTCTCACCTTACCTTCCGATTTAGGCTTCCCTCTTCAAAGCGTATCAATGAGTGTTGGTCATGAATTTTTATATATGAGCACATACTCATATATGGGTTACATCTATTATATGGCGTTTCCCAAGAAAGTGTCAATGAAAAACAAAAACCGGCATTTGGCCGGTTTTTATTTTACTTTCTGCAGACGCAGGGCATTCAGAACAACGGAAACGGAGCTGAATGCCATTGCCGCTCCCGCTATCCATGGCGCTAAAAATCCGAGCGCTGCGACTGGGATGCCGAGGCTGTTGTAGCCAAGCGCCCAGAATAAGTTTTGTTTAATGTTTTTCATTGTCAGTCTGCTCATGCGAATGGCGTCGGCAATGCTGTTCAAATCTCCGCGAATTAGCGTAATGTCCGCTGTTTCCATCGCAATGTCCGTGCCTGTTCCAATTGCCATGCCGATATCGGCTGTGGCAAGCGCCGGAGCATCGTTAATTCCATCGCCTACCATGGCCGTCTGGCGTCCTTCTTTCTGCAGGCGGGAAATTTCGGCTGCCTTTTGTTCGGGAAGGACTTCGGCAATGACACTTGTAATCCCCGCTTCCTTCGCAATTGCTTCTGCAGTTCTGCGGTTGTCACCTGTCATCATGATGACATCCAGGCCCAACTCTTTCAGACGGGCCACGGCCTCCCGAGAGGTGTCTTTTATTGTATCGGCAACCGCTACAAGCCCTGCTGCTTCTCCATCAATGGAGACAAGCATAACCGTTTTCCCTTCTCCCTCAAGTTCTTCCATTTGGGCAAGAAGAGCCCTGTGCTCCACCTGTTCGCTCTCCATTAACTTTCTTGTGCCGACGAGAACGGTTTTGCCTCCGGCTTCAGCCAAAATGCCTGCGCCGATTTTCGCTTCAAAACGTGCCAGCTTTGGTATTTCAAGCCCTTTTTCCTTTACACCGGCAACAATCGCTTCGCCGAGCGGATGCTCCGATCCCGTTTCAGCTGCCGCCGCAAATTGAAGCAGTTCTGTTTCTTCAAATCGGCCGAACGGAATAGCATCTGTCAGTCGCGGCTTTCCGTTTGTCACAGTTCCGGTTTTATCAAGAACAATCGTATCGAGACGATGTGTTTTTTCTAAATGCTCGCCGCCTTTAAAGAGAATTCCAAACTCAGCAGCGCGGCCAGATCCAGCCATTATGCTCGTCGGAGTGGCAAGACCCAGAGCGCAAGGACAGGCAATGACGAGAACGGCAATAAACTTGCTGATCGCGTCGGCAAAATCGCCGGGAGCCGCCCATAGATACCAAATGAGGAAAGTAAGAACGGCAATCCCCAAGACGATGGGCACAAAAATGCCAGAGATCTGATCAGCGAGACGCTGGATCGGCGCTTTTGATCCTTGTGCTTCCTCAACAATTTTGATGATATGGGAAAGTGCGGTATCCTTTCCGACGTTGACAGCTTTGATTTTCAGAAAGCCGTTAGAGTTGACGGTTGCACCTGTCACACTGTCACCTGGATTTTTGTCAACAGGAAGGCTTTCTCCGGTAATCATTGATTCATCAACTGCCGAGCGGCCTTCCACCACCTCTCCGTCGACAGGAATTCGTTCGCCCGGTTTGACGTAAACAACATCATCGACAAGCACTTCGTCTATCGGGATGATTTGTTCCTGTCCGTCTCTGACGACAGTCGCTGTTTTCGCTTGAAGCTTCATCAGCTTTTTAATCGCATCAGAAGAACGCCCTTTTGCCTTTGTTTCAAACAGCTTGCCTAATAAAATCAGCGTCAGCAAAATCGCGCTTGTTTCATAGTAAAGACCGTCTGTATATCCATGGGAACCGAGGCTTTGGATGGTAAGATAAAGGCTGTAAGTGTAAGCAGCCGTCGTTCCGAGTGCGACCAATACATCCATATTGGCGCTTTTATTTCTGAGCGCCTTATATGCACCCGCATAAAACGGCCATCCGATCAGAAACTGAACTGGTGTCGCCAGCGCAAACTGCATCCACGGATTGAGAAATAGATCCGGCACCCAAATAAACGATGTGAACGTAAAATGGCTCACCATCGCCCAAAGCAATGGAAATGACAGGACCGCTGAAAAGATCAGTCTCGCCGTTTGCTTCCGTTCTTCTTTCTTTTTAGAAGCTGCCGCTTCACCTTCCTCATCACCCTTCAGCTGCAGCTTATATCCCAGCTTATCTACTGCTTCTTTCAAATCGCCTACAGACGCTTCTTTCGGATTGTACTCGACCGTAACCGTTTCTAAAGCGAAGTTTACAGGAGCATTTGTTACGCCTTCTATTTTATTAAGCCGCTTTTCAATCCGATTGGCGCAGGCCGCACACGTCATGCCTTCGATATCAAATTCAGCTTTTTCTGTTACGACGTGATAGCCTAGCTTTTCAATTTTTTCCTGAATCGCCTCAGCCCCTGTTTCAGCAGGATCGTAGGTGACATTTGATGTTTCCGTTGCCAGATTGACATTGGCATCCGTAACTCCGGGCATCCGCTTCAGGCCTTTTTCAATTCTGGAGGCACATGCCGCACAGGTCATTCCAGATACCTGCATCGCGATTTCCTTTTGTTCACTCAACATACTCACTCCTTTATATACACCAGGGGGGTATATAAAAATGAAAGAAATATCGCGCCTCCCTAAAGGCGCGATACCTTGAATCAATCAGCTACATCATAGCCCTGATCTTCTATGGCATCCGCAATGTCTTTGACTGATACTTTGCCAGCATCAAACGAAACATCGACTTTTCCCGCTTCCAGATTGACATGAACAGCACTGACGCCGTCCAGTTCTCCTACGCTCGTTTCCACTGCTTTGACGCAGTGCTGACAAGACATTCCTTCAACCCGCAATGTTTTTTGTTCCATTTGAATTCCTCCTGTTTATCTTTCTGTTTCCATCCTACCATACCCCCGTAGGGTATTACAATAAAAAAAGACTTTATGATTTTGTGAACTTTTTAAAAACGTCTAAAAGCTCAGAAATGGCTTGTTCCCCGTCACCGCTTTTGATGGCATCCGCTACACAATGATGGGCATGATCCTCAAGCAATTGAAGCGCCACATTTTTCATTGCCGCCTGAACAGCTGAAATCTGCACAAGAATATCTACACAATATCTATCGTTTTCCACCATGTTTTGAATGCCTCTGACTTGGCCCTCTATCCGCTTCAGCCGGTTTGTGATTTGATCCTTTTCTTTCGAGCTTTTATGGTTTAATGCTTTATGTTCGTTATGCTTTTCCATGCGTACACCTCTGTTTCTTATACTAATTCCCATTATACTGATTGTCCAAACTGTTGTCTAAGCATGCCTCTGCAAAAAAAATGAATCAGTTAGGTTTTACCATTTGATCAGGAGGGTATATATTTCTTATGAAAACGTTTTAAAGGGGAGAAGAAAAGTGAATACGATAAAGGTTGGGATATTAGGGTACGGACTGTCCGGTTCTGTTTTTCACGCGCCGCTGCTTGCTGTTCTGGATCAGTATCACATCAGTAAAGTCATGACATCCCGGACAGAAGAAGTGAAACGGGATTTTGCGGATGCTGAAGTTGTACATGAACTTGAGGAAATCACAAATGATCCAGATATTGAGCTCGTTATTGTCACAACCCCGAGCGGCCTTCATTATGAGCATGCTATGGCATGCATTGAGGCTGGAAAACATGTTGTCATCGAAAAGCCGATGACCGAGACGGCCGAAGAAGGGGAGACATTAAAGAAAGCTGCCGATGAAAAAGGTGTATTGTTAAGTGTATATCATAACCGGCGCTGGGATAACGACTTTTTAACAATTAAAAAGCTGATCGCTGACGGATCCCTTGAAGATATTCATACATATCAAGTTTCCTATGACCGCTACAGACCTGAAGTTCAAGAACGGTGGCGGGAAAAAGAAGGCGCTGCCACTGGTACGCTGTATGATCTCGGCTCCCACATCATAGACCAAGCCCTGCACCTATTCGGGATGCCTAAAGCCGTTACAGCAAACGTGATGGCCCAGCGAGAAAATGCAGAAACTGTTGACTACTTTCATTTGACTTTGGATTACGGAAGACTCCAAGCCATTCTGTACGGAGGTTCGGTTGTTCCGGCAAACGGCCCTCGTTATCAAATCCACGGACAGCATTCAAGCTTTATCAAATACGGAATTGACGGACAAGAAGACGCACTCAGAGCGGGAAGAAAACCGGAGGATGACAGCTGGGGAGCGGATGATCCGGAGTTTTACGGCCAACTGACAACCGTTCATGGCACGGACAAAAAAACAGAAACCATCCCATCAGTAAATGGCTCCTACCTTACATATTACCGCAAAATAGCGGAAAGCATACGGGAAGGCGCCGCGCTGCCCGTCACCGCTGAGGAAGGAATTGATGTCATCCGCATCATTGAAGCCGCGATGAAAAGCAGTGAAGAAAAGCGAACCATTATCCTGGAGCAATAAACAAAGCCTCCCCAAGTAAAGGGGAGGCTTTTTCATTAAAATGTTTTTCCTGCTTCTTTCGCACGCGCAATTGCGTCTTCTTTGATTTGCTGTGCTTTATCAGGTTCCGCATTGTGTCCCTCTACGAAAATGCCCTCAAATGATGGTACACCGAAGAAGTTCATCATGATGCCGATGTAGCGATGCCCCATTTCCATTTCAGCCGCAGGGCCTTCTGAATAGTAGCCGCCGCGCGCTTGGATATGAATTGCTTTTTTATCCGTTAACAAGCCGATAGGGCCTTGTTCAGTGTATTTGAATGATTTTCCTGCAACAGCTACAGAATCGAGATACGCTTTCATCACTGGCGGGAACGAGAAGTTCCATAATGGAGTAACGAATACATACTTATCTGCAGTAGCAAATTGATCGCTAAGTTCTCCCAGACGGCCCACTTTCGCTTTTTCGTTTTCAGAAAGCTCCTCAAAGCCTGTGCCTGACTGGAGCTTGCCCCAGCCGCTGAATACATCCGCGTCAATGTGAGGGATGTTTTCTTTGTACAAATCGATATGTACAACTTCATCATTCGGATTCGCTTCTTTGTAAGATTCGATAAATGCTTTACCTGTTGCCATACTGTAAGAAGTAGCTTCATCATGCGGGTGAGCAGTGATATACAATACTTTTGCCATTTTTACCAGCCCTTTCGTTTTTAAAATCACACATCAATTATTATCATACAGATGCATTATGATTATTCTGTCTCTCTTACTCTTTATTATAGGGGCACTAAAAATTACTTTCAAGTAAAATATCTCGAATTAAAGATTATTTTACTTTTCCAAACGGCTCACTTCTCAAAAGCTGTCCTTAGTCCGGAATAGAGTGCGCAGAGCTCTTTGCTGATTCGCGGGTAATATGAAACTTGCGGCACCTGAATGTCAGCCGGCTTCCTTTTCATCAAAACGGACTGCTCAGCCTGTTCAAAAAACGTTCTCAGCTGGTCCATCTCTACTTTGAAAAACGGTGCTGATGGACGATGGTGTGCTTGGGCCGAAAGCAAATAATACCCTAAGTGCTGAACGCCGGAGATGGCAGGCCAGAGCGCCTCCGCATTCGCATGAGGAAATTCCCCAAGCGCCTTGTCATACGCATCCCGAAGCCTGACCAAGCTCAGTCTTAATTTGTGTCCGTCTGCTTTCTGTCCTGATAACAGCTTCTCCATAAACTGCCCCTCCAGCCGGATCACGTCTCTCATCAGCTCTGGCAGCCGCTTCGTTGAAAATCTTCTCCACAAAAGCATTGTTCCCAATAGCCCGATCACGCTGCCGACAGCGACATCCGTCAGCCTCGCTAGCATAAAATAGCCGACGTCCTCACCGCCATGCATGCTTTCTGTAATAACCAGCGCATTAGCAGTTAAAAAAGGAACCGCCAGTGCATAATTGCGGACAATCAGCATCTCTAGAAGACATTGCAGCACTGCAATACATAACGCTATATAAACACCATCCGGCTTACATAACAGGATTGCGCCCGCCAGCCCAACACCAATTACGGTTCCGGCTGAACGCTGAATGGCCCTGTGCAGCGTAAAGACAACAGTGGTGCCAAGCATGACCGCTGCTGCCGAAAGCGGAATCCAATAGGAGCGTGCAAAACCGAATGCGAGGGCAAACAGATCGGCGGCAAACAGTACAATTCCGTACTTTACCGCCCGTATCAAAACCGGAGACTGCCAGTCAAAGGCATTTCTCAAAAAGTAAAAAGAGGCTGGCAGGCGGCTCGGTTCCAGGTCCAATTGCATATCGTTTCGTCCTGAAGCGATATGCAAAGCCTCATTGATTTCTTCAAGCAGCTTCCGGCTTGGCTCTGGTTCATTCTCTTTGATCTGAAACACACTGGAACTGCGGACACGCCCCAGTGCATCTCCTGCTTGACGGAGTACCTTTTCAATCTGGGCTGTCTCTCTGCCTGGCGTTTCAGCCGAAAAATGAATAATGGCAAGGAATATGTCGTCAGCTTTTTCGAGCAGGCGGAAAAAGCGTTCATCATGCTGCGACTTTTTTCCCCTATTCCCTTTGCCGAGAATGGTTTGACGGGCTGTTCTGAGCATAAGCACCGTCTGATGCTGTGCGTTATGAAAGCCTGGCGTTCCGACGGCAGAAAGACATGCGGCCAGCTGATGATACGTTTTTTGCAGCACAGCCTCCTCCGGTCCATGTTTGTTCCATAACCAGCCGATTAAAGCGATACACATGGCGAAAATGCCGCCAAGAAACGTCAGTCCCGCTCTGAACAGCGCTTGTGAAGGATCGGCCGGCAGCCCGGAACTGACTAAAAAGGCAAGGACAAAAAACATTGGCGCCGGGCCTTGTATACCAAGCGCGCTAAAAATAAACATCGCCGCTACGCCGATCAGCCCCAGAACAGCCGCCATCATCCAAAACACCCCGGACAAAAGCGTCCCTAATCCAAATGAGAGGGCGATCCCAATAGAGACCAAGAGCAGCTTCAAAGCGCGCTTTTTATACGATTCACCGCCCGCATACAAATAAACAAAGCCCCCGATGCTTGCAATTAAACCGTAATCCGTGTGACCCGCCAATGCGCCAATCAGCACAGGAAAACCGGAAGCGATGCCTGATCCGATCGCCTTTTTCCATGGAAATGGATTCGCACGAATGCGGAAGGCATCCTTGACGATACTTGGCATGGTTCTTTGTTTGTTCTCAGCAGTTTTGTTCATTTGACAGAATCCTTTTCTATAAATGTATAGGACTTTTCCCGATGATTCGCCATAGTATGCCCCAAAAACACCTTCGCTGCTCAATAGATGCCCTCAAAAAAACAGAGACCATCGTCTCTGCCTGTTTTACTCTACATCCTGAATCGGCTTGATCCAGTTGCTATACGTCAGCTCGGCAGCTTTTTTCCGATACTTTGATTATGTCAATTTAATTAGGAATAACACTATAAAAAAACCTCTCCTTTTGGGAGAGGTTTAAAAGACACTGCGGACCAAACCGCCGTCAGCCCGAAGCGCCGCGCCATTGATCGCGGAAGAAAGCGGGCTGCTTAAAAATGTAACGAAGTGGGCAATTTCTTCCGGACGGATCAGTCTTTGAATAATGGATGTCGGCCGGTTTTCTTTCATAAAACGAATCTCAGCTTCTTGAACAGTCAGGTTTTCGCCAGGATACAGCGAGTTCAGCATGGTTTCTACCCCCTCTGTTAAAGTCGAGCCCGGCATGACGGTGTTGACCGTGACATTCGTGCCGGTCGTCAGCTCCGCCAGACTGCGGGAAATGGACAGCTGCATCGTTTTCGTCGCACTGTAATGGGCCATTTCCTGTGACGGCATAATCGCCGCTTCACTGGCAATAAAAATCACACGCCCTTCTTTTTTCTCTATCATGTTGTGCAAATACCTGCGTGTGAGCCTTACCCCGCTCATAATGTTCACTTCAAAAAACCGGAACCATTCATCATCGGGAATATCAAAGTACTCCGCCGGTTCAAATATTCCTAAATTGTTGATTAAAATATCAACCTCTGGGTATGCCTGAAACAGCTTATTGCAGCCTTCTTCTGTTCCCAGATCATATGCAGCCGGATATAGGACGGCTTCAGCGTACTGTGTTTTTAATTCATTTATCGTCTGATTCACTTTTTCTTCCCGGCGCCCGTTAATGATCACTGCCGCGCCTTCTTCAGCTAACGAAGAGGCAATGGCTTTTCCGATCCCCGATGTCGAACCAGTCACCAGTGCGGTTTTTCCTTGTAAATTCAGCTTCATTTGTTCATCCCTCCGTTTTTGATTCTTCTTATTTATTGACAGAAACGCGATTGGTGAAACATCTGCTCTGCAATCAGTATGAAACAGCTGGGATTAAAATGGTAGTACGCACTTTTTGGTGCCTGTGGTCCGGAGAAAAAATAAAGCAGAACCCCTTAAGAGGTTCTGCTTTATTGTCAGTATGTATGGAGACGGTGGGAGTCGAACCCACGTCCAGAAACATCGATTACTTAAGCGTCTACGAGCGTAGCCTGCATATTTATGGTTTCACTCATCTTCTTGCCTGCGGGCGGGCCTTCCGAGAGCTAGTCTGTTCATCTCTTCTTACGTTCTCAGACGGGAACGCAAGCGTAGCCTACTTGGATGTGCTCTTCACAGACACATAGGCAATGTCAGGAAGAGCTCGCTGCGTTTATTAGGCAGCTAATGCTACGTTTTGGTTAAAACTGTTAGTTTTGCCAGTTATATTTAAGTGCGTGTTTACGAGATCGCCTCTCGGCTCGCAGCTCAAGCTCGATCCATCCCTGTCGAATCCGTAACGTCCCCTTGTTATAAGGGAAATACGGGAGAAAATATCAAGCTCTCACTCAAACTGGCTATAGTCTTATTATAACATGATCACGGCTCTTTTCAATTGTCAAATCCTTCAAATGAATGGCGTCGTGATCTGATCATGAACACAGTATAGCACAGGCCTGATTTTTGAATCAAGCACTATGCCTTTAAAAGCCTTTTTGCCTGTCTCTGAACGCTCTTTCAATTTCCCGCTTCGCGTCCTTGCGCTTCAGGTCTTCCCGTTTGTCATAGTTCTTCTTCCCTTTTCCAAGGCCGAGAAGCACTTTGGCGAAGCCGTTTTTCAAATACAGCTTCAGCGGAACGAGAGAATAGCCTTTTTCCTTTGTTAACCCGATCAGCTTATTAATCTCCTTGCGGTGCATTAACAGCTTTCTCGTCCGGAGCGGATCGTGGTTATAGCGGTTTCCCTGCTCATACGGGCTGACGTGCATATTATGGAGAAACACTTCTCCCCGTTCGATTTTGGCGAAGGAATCCTTAAGGTTTACACGGCCGGCGCGAATCGATTTGATTTCGGTTCCTTGCAGAACGATGCCTGTTTCATAGGTTTCTTCTATAAAATAATCGTGATTGGCTTTCTTATTTTGAGATAATACTTTTCCTGACCCTTTTGGCATGCCAGAACCTCCTCTCTCTAAGGAAAAACTGTCCACCTTTTGCGATACGCTCTATTTTACCAAATGTCACGTACCGCTACAATGAAAAGCTGTTCCGAAAGAAAGCAAATAGAGCACTGCGGCCCTATTTGCTGGTTTGAGCTGCTATTTCTTCTTTTTCCGTTTCTGTTTCGGCGCATTTTGGAAGCCGCGTTTTTTCTTTTTCTTCTTCGGCTTAGTGAACCACTCGCCTTTTTCCTCAGACGGAGCTGGAGAAACAGGCGTATTGGTGCTTTGAACGCGTTTTCTGGCAGGCTTTCCGCGTTTTCTGCTCCGGCTGCTGTCCAATTCTCTCGGACGCCGCGGAGTGCCCTTCATGCCGACGATTTCAAAGTCGATATTACGCTCATCTTTATTGACATCGACGACCTTGACTGTGATTTCATCCCCGATTCGGAAGACGTTGCCTGTCCGCTCGCCGATCATTGCAAAATGCTGTTCGTCAAAGCGGTAGTAGTCATCCGTCATAAAGCTGACGTGAACGAGTCCTTCGATTGTATTCGGCAGTTCGACGAACATTCCGAAGTTTGTCACAGAGCTGATCATGCCGTCAAACTCTTCACCGATTTTATCAAGCATGTATTCCGCTTTTTTCAGATCGTCTGTTTCACGCTCGGCGTCAACTGCACGGCGCTCCATTGAGGATGTATGCTCGGCGATATCCGGCAGGCGTTCAGCCCATTTTTCCTGTGTCGCTTCATCGACCTTGCCGTTGATTAAATACGTTCTGATCAAACGGTGAACGATTAAGTCAGGGTAACGGCGAATCGGCGATGTGAAATGCGTATAGAATTCCGTTGACAGACCGAAGTGCCCCAAGCTTTGCGGGTCGTATTTCGCCTGCTTCATCGAACGGAGCATGACAGTTGAAATAACTGTTTCCTCTGGCCTGTCACGAACAGCGTCCAGAATGCTTTGCAGCGCGCGCGGATGAATATTTCCCGCCGTTCCTTTCACCACATAGCCAAATGTCGTTACAAACTCTAAAAACTTTTGCAGCTTTTCAGCGTTCGGCTCTTCGTGGATCCGGTATATAAACGGAACGTTCATCCAATGGAAGTGCTCCGCTACCGTTTCGTTCGCCACAAGCATAAATTCTTCGATCAGCTTCTCGGCGACAGAGCGTTCTCTGATGACAACGTCTTTAACCGCTCCTTCGTCATCGACAAGCACCTTGGCTTCTTTAAAATCAAAATCAACGGCGCCGCGGTTCATCCGCTTATCGCGCAGAATTTCAGCCAGGCGCTCCATGTCTTTGAACATCGGAACGAGAGGCTCGTATTTTTGTTTCAGTTCTTCGTCATCGTCAACAAGAATTTTATTCACATCTGAATACGTCATTCTTTCCGTTGTTTTGATAACACTTTGGAAGATCTCGTGCTCCGTCACCTGACCCTGACTGTTAATTGTCATTTCACAAGAAAGCGTCAGGCGGTCAACCTTTGGATTTAAGGAGCAGATGCCGTTTGACAGTCTGTGCGGAATCATTGGGATGACACGGTCAACCAAATACACACTCGTCCCTCTTTCAAGCGCTTCTTTGTCAATAGGAGAGTTTTCGGTTACGTAATGGCTGACATCAGCAATGTGAACACCGAGCTTGTAGCTTCCATCATCAAGCTTCGTCACGGTAACTGCATCATCCAAATCCTTCGCGTCCGCACCATCAATGGTGACAATCACCTGGTCACGGAGATCACGGCGGTCTTTCAGGTCTTTTTCATCAATTGTGTCAGGCGTACTTGATGCCTGTTCCATTGCGTCAGCAGGAAATTCTCCCGGCAGGCCGTGCTTATGAATGACCGATAAAATATCAATGCCCGGATCATTTTTATGGCCGAGAATGGTTTCAATCTCGCCTTCTGCGTTCATGCGGCCTTCAGGATAGCTCGTCAGTTTGACAACAACCTTGTGCCCTTCCGCCGCTCCGTTTTTCCCATTTTTCGGGATAAAGATGTCACTCGTGATTTTTTTGTCGTCCGGAATGACAAAGCCGAAGTTTCTTGTTTCTGTATACGTACCGACAACCCGCTGAATCGCTCTTTCTAAAATGCGGATGACGGTCCCTTCCTGTCTGGAGCCGCTTGACTGTGAATTCAGACGAACCATGACGATATCGCCGTTCATTGCCGTATTCAGCTCAGTAGGCGGAATAAACACATCGCTTAACGACGTATCCTCAGGCAGCAAAAAGGCGAAGCCTTTTGCATGTGCTGAAATCTTTCCTTTTATTAAATTCATCTTCTCCGGAATGCCGTAGCGGTCGCTTCTCGTCCGTACGATCAGCCCTTTTTCTTCCAAGGCGACTAACGCTTTGACGAGCTCTTTAAACTCCTCAGCTTCCGTAATATTTAACATCTCCTCAAGTTCCTGAACGGTCAGAGGCTTGTACGCCTCTTCCTTCATAAACGAGAGAAGCTTTTCCATAAATGCTTCTTTTTCCATTATCCGACCTCCTGTTGGTTACCAATCGAGCTTCTCTAAAAATTCATACACATCCTGATGGACGAGGTCACGTTCTTTGTCAAGCGTAATGACATGGCCTGATTCCTCGTACCATTTCAGCTGTTTATCGTCAGTTTCCACTTCGTTGTAAATAATATTGGCGCTTTCTGTATTAATCATGTGATCATGACGGGCCTGCACCACAAATGTCGGTGAATAAATCATATCGACATTGTTCCGCACATCGGCAATTAATTCTTGCAGCGCCTTAAGGGTGTTCATCGGCGTTTTTTCGAATTCCTTCATTTCCTCTTCAATTTGCTCCTGGCTTTTCCCCTCGAATTTTTTGTAATTGCGAGCGTATGAAAGGACGCCCTGATACATCACTTCTTCACTCTTAATATGCATTGGCGCGCACATTGGAACAATTCCCTTTATGGGTACAGTGTAACCCAATTTCAGCGAAAAAACCCCGCCAAGCGACAGTCCGCAGGCAGCAATGCTCTCATAGCCTTCAGATTTTAAGTATTCATAGCCATCCATCACGTTTTTCCACCAGTCTTCAGGCCCTGTATGTACCAGTTCTTCAGGGGGAACGCCGTGTCCTTCATATTGAGGCGCGTGGCAAGTATAGCCCCGCTCATTCAAATAACGTCCCAGCATTCGTACGTCCGCTGTATTTCCTGTAAAGCCGTGCAGCAAAAGCACCGCTTTGTCCCCGCCTTTAAATGTAAATGGTTTTGGTGTCACAACTTTCATGCTCATGTCTCCCTTTCTATCTGCACGATCATTTTAGTTTTCCACAGTTTGATCAGAAAAAAACACTTTGAATATCATCCAGAAACGTGAAAAAGGCCTGACTTCACATCAGACCTTATACAAACATTGCCCTATAGGATATAAGCAAGCGCAATCGTTAACACGAAAAACAAGACTGCCAGCACAACCGTGATGCGGTGCAAAATCAAATCAAGACCTCTTGCTTTTTGTTTCCCGAAGAGCTGCTCCGCTCCACCTGAAATCGCACCAGATAATCCGGCACTTTTACTGGATTGAAGCAAAACGACAATAATAAGTGCAATGCTGACGATAACCAATAAGGTAATCAAAACCGCGTGCATCCCTTACACCTCCAGACTCACTGGCCTACATTACTTCTATTTTACATGAAAAGGGTTGGCATGTCACGCTGTATCAGACGCCAAATGGCGGGTTAAGACGTATTATCTTGGTTACCCTATTTAGGAAAAGGCCAAAAGGAGAAAAACGATGCCGCTGATCAGCATAGTTAACAGAAAACATCTTTATTATGAAGAATATGGACAGGGAATCCCTATCATCTTTATCCACCCGCCGGGCATGGGACGCAAGGTTTTTTATTATCAGCGCCTTCTTTCCGAACATTTCAGGGTGATTTTTCCCGATTTAAGCGGCCACGGTGACAGTGACCACACAGATGAGCCCGCTTCTATTTCCTATTACGCAAACGAGATCGTGCAATTCATGGATGCTCTTCACATTGACAAGGCTGTCTTATTTGGGTATTCCGCCGGCGGCTTAATCGCGCAGCACATCGGCTTCACCCGCCCGGACAAAGTGTCGCACCTCGTTCTGTCAGGCGCTTATCCTGTAGTCCATAACCTGATCGGACAGAAGATACACAAAACGGGGATGTATCTGCTCGAAAAAAACGCCGGGTTGCTCATAAAAATCCTTGCCGTCAGCCACACAAAAAATCAAGAGCTTCGGCACATATTGACAAGCCATATGAAAAAAGCAGACCTAGCCCCTTGGCATCAATATTATCAGGACTCGCTCAGCTATAACTGCATTGGACAGCTGCCCCATTTACACATGCCGATGCTGTTTATGTATGGCGGCCTGCGGGACTGGACCTTCCCAGCATCAGGCTACTACCGTAAAGCTTGCAGCCATGCTGAATTTTTCAGATTGGAATATCAGGGGCATCAGTTGCCGACAAAACAATGGAAAACATGCAATGAACTGGTGACAGGTTTTGTGCTGACACATCATGATTAGGGATAGAAAACGCTTGGTTACCTTGCGTTTTCTATTGCTTTATTGACTTTTGTCAATAAAATCGTAGTAAAAAAGATCCTCGAATTTCAAATTAAAATAATGAAGCATTTTACCGATCACTAGCTGCCCCGGCCGTCTTTCTCCATTCAGCACGCGGCTCAGTGTGGCGGGTGAGACTCCGATTTCCAGCGCAAGCTGATTAAGGGAATAATCGTTATTGACCATATACTGCAAGACATAATCGCGTCTAATCTGTATCTTTTCTACTGGCACTTTCCTCACCTTCCGTTCCTGAAAAAACTTTTTCTATACTTTTACATTACGGCTTATGTTAACTTTTGTCAATACATTTCCAGCTTACCTATTCCCTTTAGTCAATAAACATACTAAAATATGAGTAACAGTGAGGGACGGGGTGAGACATATGGAAAGCTTTGGCGAACAATTGCGGGCATTGCGCGAAGAGCGAAAGTTAACAGTCAACCAGCTTGCAACTTATTCAGGCGTAAGTGCCGCAGGGATCTCCAGAATCGAAAACGGCAAACGGGGCGTTCCCAAACCTGCCACTATCAAAAAACTGGCGGAGGCCTTAAAAATTCCTTATGAAGGGCTTATGTATAAGGCCGGTTACATCGAGGAAGTGCATGAAGACAGGGCTCCTTATGAAACGAAGTGCAAGCTGCTTGAAAAAGCGGAGGCCTATGACCTGAAAAACCTTGCTCTTCTTAAGAACGAAAAGTGGCAATATCTCAATAAAGAAGATTTGCTCATGCTTGATCATTATTTTTCATTTATCTCAGACGAAGCCAAAAAACGGTCTGCTGTTGACTAACTCTGACAGGAATGTGAGGCAATCACCATGTCACCATTCGGACAGCAATTACGAGAGCTGCGCCGCGCCCGCAAACTGACTGTGAATCAGCTTGCGGTGTACTCAGGCATCAGCTCGGCCACCATTTCAAAAATTGAAAACGGCAAGCGCGGCACCCCCAAACCTGCCACCATCAAAAAACTGGCGGCTGTACTGAAAGTGCCCTACGAAAACCTGATGGCTGCCGCTGGTCATATTCAAGCCTATCCAGAAGAAATCCGCGAGGCTTCGGAAAGCTATCAGTCCATTTATGACATTTACCAGACAGCTGTCACTCGCGGAGCGGAGCACCTCCCGATTTTCAACAGCCATAAATGGGAACATCTATCAAAGCAGGATATTGAAAATCTCAGCAAATACTTCGATTTTTTAGCTTCCGAAGCGAAAAAACGCACCTCTTCTTCGTAATCCCCTGTCTCTCCTTCTCATTTTATCAATCACCCTTGCATACCTTCCCTCGTTATTTGCGTTATAATAGTGACAGACGAGGTGAAAAGTATGAACCAATCAGAAATGTGTCCTAGATTTGAAAAGGCAGTCGACATCTTAAGTAAACGCTGGGTCGCTTTAATCGTATTTCAGCTCTTGAACGGGTCACAGCGATTTAGCGAAATTGAAGCAGCACTTCCAAATCTAAGCGGCAGAGTTCTGTCAGAACGGCTGAAAGAACTTGAGCTTGAAGGAGTGGTGAAGCGGGATGTCATCCCTGAAACTCCGGTTCGCATCGAATATTCTTTGACTGATAAAGGAAAGGCGTTAGCTCCCATTTTAGGTGAGATTTCAAAATGGGCGACAGAATGGATTGACCCTTCCTTTCTTGACTGATTGCTAAAACGGTTCTGATCTCCAAGACGAGAAAAGAGCCGTTTTTATTTTCCAGGTGAAAAAACAATTTCTCAGCCGATATATAGTACATCCACACACATTACGATTTTAAAGGAGACCACTTATATGCGACTGACGATTTCCCGCAAATTCAGCCTGGTATTTTTGATACTGATCCTGATCAATTAACTTGTCGGCGGAATAGGCGCTTTTAATATGCAGCATATCATTCAAAAAACAGACGAAATCAACACGAAATGGATTGACGGTATCAAAGAAATCACATCGATTAATTAAAATACTTAGAAAGCAGCTTTACAGAAGTCGAAAAAGGAACAGAAAACCTGACAGACACCGGTCAGGCTATGCAGCATATCAAACAGTCCGTCACACACGTTGCAGACAGCATTAAGGAAGTAACGGACGGCCTGAAGCGGTTAACAAACCAATCGATCACCATCAATCAATCGATTGAAAATATCGCTTCTGTATCTGAAGAATCGGCTGCCGGCATTGAAGAAACATTTTCCATTACCGAGCAATCCGCCCATTCCATGGATCAAGTGCTCCAAAATGCCGAAGAACTTGAGCAGCTGGCGAAGGAGCTTCATGAGAAGATGGATCAGTTTACGATTTAGATAAAAAAAGAGGCTGGAGTCATCCAAGCCTCTTTTTCTATTCTATGCAGCGGTTTGAACGTGTTTCGCTCTGGTTCTTTTTTTCTTTACCGGGCTTAATGCCCGCTCCAGCCAAGCCATTAGCAAATCAGCGGCAACCGCCATGACCGCAGTCGGTATTGCTCCCGCGAGAATAATTGCAGTTCCGTTTGCCGCGTTTGATCCGCGGACGATCATATCCCCGAGCCCTCCGGCGCCGACAAATGTACCGATTGCCGTAATCCCGATGGCAATGACGAGAGCCGTGCGCAAGCCCGCCATCATGACAGAAAGCGCGAGCGGGAGCTCAACCATCCGGAGAACCTGGAATTTCGTCATGCCCATCGCTTTTCCCGATTCTAAGTAGGCATGTTCAATGCTGACTATGCCTGTGTACGTGTTTCGGATAATCGGCAGAAGGGAATACAGAAATAATGACACAATCACCGTATTTGCCCCGAGCCCCATGACAAGCATCAAGACGGCCAGCATGGCGAGCGCGGGGATTGTCTGAATAACGTTTGTTACTGCGAACACCCAGGCTGACAAACGGCGAAAATGCGCAATGAGGATTCCGACCGGAACTCCGACGGCAGCGGCAAACAAAACACCGTAAGCCGACATGAGAAAGTGCCGGGCGAATTCTTCCATAACGTAGCTGCCATTCTGCGCATAATACGTCATGACCTGTTCAAGCACGTTCATTGGCTACTTCCCCCTTTCACGATTCGAAGTAATGATGCTTTTCTAAATATTCCTTGGCAACGACAGACGGTTCTTTTAAGTTGCCGTCGACCTCATAGTTAAGCTCCTGCATTGTGGCTGTGTCGATTTTCCCGATCATTTTCCGGATGATGCCTTCAAGCTCAGGATGTTCTTTGAGCACTTGTTCCGGCACAACCGGAGAGCAGTCATACGGCGGGAAAAATTGCTTATCATCCTTTAGCATTTTAAGGCCATAGGACTTGATTCTTCCATCCGTCGAATACGCGAGGACAATGTCCATTTTTCCGCTTTTCACCGCGTCATACACAAGCCCGATCTGCATGGGATACGTGCCGCCGAATGTCATGCCGTAGGTTTTCGTAAAGTCCTGATAGCCGTTTCCCTTGAGCTTCATCCAATAGTTATCGACACCCAGCTTTAATTGCGTCGCCCATTTTTTAATGTCTGATACGGTTTCTAAATGGTATTTGTCTGCTAGCTCCTTGCTGACTGTAAAAGCATATGTATTATCAAACCCATAGGAGTCATACCATTTTAAATCGTATCTTTTTTTAAACTCCTGCTGTGTTAATGCCAGTGCTTTGTCCGGATCCTTCTCTGGTGCCATTCTCAGCGTGCCTGTCAGCGCATCGCCGGTATATCTTGTGGCGGCAATGTCGATTTCCCCGTTCATTAAGGCCTGTTGCTGCACCGCGTTGGAGCCGAGATTTTTAATGGTTGTTGTTTTGAGATCAGTATGATGTTCAATCAGCTGGCCAAGCATATTTGCGATGATTTCTGATTCGCTCATGCTCTGCGCGCCGATTTTAATGGTCTGGTCTGAAGCGGCGCTGAGACCCGGAAGCGAACAGCCGCTCAGCATCAGCATTGCTGCAAGTATTAAACCGATCATCCATTTGTGATAGTTTCTTTTCATGAGCCGCCTCCTTATGAAACTTCCTTCAATCTTTGCATGCCGGCAGGTGTCAGTTTTCGTTCAGTCACCGCCAGCACATAATCAATCACAATCGCTAGTATCGTGACGGGAGCCGCGCCTCCGATGATGTATTCCGGCTGATATAAATTCAGGCCGATAAAAATGTAATCACCCAATCCGCCGCCTCCGATAAAGGAAGCAAGCGTGGCCCAGCCGATTAAGTAAATTGTTGATGTTCTGATTCCCGCCATGATAACAGGCGCAGCAAGCGGCAGCTCCACCAGGCGGACTTGTTCAGCCGGTGTCATTCCGATGCCTTTACCAGACTCGAGCAGATTTTTGTTGACGCCGCGAATGCCAGTATACGTGTTTCGGAGAATCGGCAACACGGAATAGAAAAACAGAGCCGCGATGGCAGGAACCTTTCCGACACCTAGGAGCGGAATAAAGATAGCAAGAATTGCCAGACTCGGCAGCGTCTGAATGATATTGACGATGCCGATAATGGTGCTGGCTCCCTTCTTCATTCTCGTAAGCACAACCCCGAGGGGTACGGCAACGAGCACACCCAAAATGACAGCAATGAACGATATCATGATATGCTCATATGTTTTATAAAGGAGCTCGTCCCCGTTGGTTTGCAAAAATTGAACAATATGATTCACAACTTATCGCCTCCCTATGACAATACCGCGAGCTGCTTTTCTTCTCCCCAGATAGAGTCATACACAATATCGACCAGACTCGCTCTCGTCACAATTCCAATTAAGCGCCGGTCTTCATCCACAACAGGGACATATTTAACACCCCGTTTTAAAATTTTCCGGACCGTGTCCCTTAGCAGTGTGCCGCCCAATACTGTATAAAGATCTTCATGTAAAACCTCTCCTACGAGATTGGCTTTTTTCCGGGATTGATCAATGATTTCAACATCTACATAGCCCTGCAGAACGTGACCGTCATCGACGACAAGCAGTGAATCGACACGCTCCTGCCTCATCAGCTGAATGGCTTCAGAAAGCGTTTTATCCGCAGTGATCGTCACAGGCTGTGTGTTCATAATCTGATCAACCCGTTCAACATCCGGGCTGGATGACTCGATCAGCCGCTCCTTGCCGATAAATTCCTCGACAAATTCATCAGCTGGATTTCTTAAAATGTCATCGGGTGTTCCAACTTGAACGATTTCTCCCGCTTTTAAAATCACAATCCGGTCTGCCAGTTTAATCGCTTCATCCATATCGTGGGTAACAAAAACGATGGTTTTATGTAAGGTTTTTTGCAGTTTTTTAAATTCTTCCTGAAGGGAATCCCTCGTAATCGGGTCAAGTGCCCCAAACGGTTCATCCATTAAGATAAGCGGTGGCTCCGCGGCAAGTGCCCGTAATACACCAATTCGCTGCTGCTGTCCCCCGCTTAATTCATGAGGGTAACGGTCTAAATATTCAGGCCCCATATCAACTAATTTCAGAAGCTCCCGCGCCCGTTCTTTCCGCTGCTGCTCCGGCCAATTCAGCAGTTTGGGGACAAGTGAAATATTCTGCTGAATGGTCATATGAGGAAACAGGCCGATTTGCTGAATGACATAGCCGATCTTACGCCTAAGCTCTACGGGGTCCTGTTCCATAATGTTTTCGCCGTCAATGAAAATCTTGCCGGCGGAAGGCTCAATTAATCGGTTAATCATTTTCATTGTTGTCGTTTTTCCGCAGCCGCTCGGGCCGATAAAACAGATAAATTCGCCTTTTGCAATCTTAAGATTCACGTTGTTCACAGCTTTTTTGCCGCCCTTGTATGTTTTCGAGACATTTTCTAATGTCAGCAAACATCGCACCTCCAAAGTTAAGTTTATTCAATTCATTCAGTTCGTATTTAATTTTTCAGACAATTGAATGGTTCCCATTATAGAATAAAGTTTATAAAATAAAAAGTTTACAATTTGTTCATATTATTTATAAAGTATGTGTAAACGCTGATTTACCTGCATTGACCTGTAATGATCTCCTTATTGCTCCAATTTCCTGCCAAATTCTCTTGTTACAGCATTTCCGCCGCATCAAAAATGTGGTATATTGACATCGGAATTGTTAGCTGAAAGGATTGAAACCGTTGGAGAAAGATCCGTTAACGATCATTGAACAAGCTGAGGACCATTTAATAGAAAGACTCGCGGAAAACATGCATGCATTTGGAATGCCCTCTACCGTCGGACGTGTGCTGGGCATTATTTATATGAATCGAAAACCGATGACGCTGACCGAACTTTCCGAAGCGACCGGCATGAGCAAAACACGCATGAGCCAGGTTGTGCGGGAAATGCTGGATGCCAACATCGCCGAGAAGGTGTTCGAAAAGGGCGTGCGAAAAGATTTATATGAGGTCGAACAGGATTACTACCAAACGTTTATTACCCTGTTTACAGCCACTTGGAGCAAAGTCGTCAGCAAGAACAAAATGATGCATAAAAAACTCAATCGGGAACTGCTCAGCGTCTTGGACGAAGAGCTTACTCCTGAAGCGGAAGAAAAAGTCAATGAGCTGCTGAAGGAACTAAAGGAATGGCTCGATTATTATAATTGGCTCGGGCGATTGATTGAGTTTTTTGAAAGCGAAGAAATTTTTAAATATGTGCCGAAGCCGTAAAAAAACGCCCTGTCATTCACAAGGCGTTTTTTCTTATGCGGCGCCGGCCAGATTTTTCTTCTTTTTCTTTTTAATCGGGCTTAACGTGCGTTCAAGCCAGCCCATCACCAAATCGGCTATCACCGCCATCAGAGCCGTGGGGATTGCACCCGCCAGTATAATCGCGGTTCCATTTGTTGCATTTGATCCTCTGACGATGATATCCCCGAGACCGCCTGCACCGACAAATGTCCCGATCGCTGTAATGCCGATGGCGATGACAAGCGCGGTGCGGAGGCCGGCCATAATAACAGAAAGCGCAAGCGGAAGCTCGACCATCCGCAGCACTTGACATTTTGTCATTCCCATCGCTTTTCCGGATTCCAAATAGGCATGTTCAATGCTGATAATGCCTGTATACGTATTTCTGATAATCGGCAGAAGAGAATACAGAAATAATGACAATATCACTGTATTAGCACCCAGCCCCATGACAAGCATCAGCACGGCAAGCATGGCGAGAGCCGGGATGGTTTGAATGACGTTCGTCACCGCAAAAACCCATCCGCTTAATGTTCTGTATCTGGCTATCAGGATGCCGAGCGGAATCCCAACAATGGCGGCAAACAAAACGCCGTACACCGACATCAGAAAATGGCGGTAAAACTCCTGCAGCACGTAGCTGCCGTTTTGCGAATAGTAAGTGCCAAGCTGCTGTAGTACCTCCATATGATCCACCTCTTTTCTTAGTCAAAATAATGATGTTTCTCTAAAAATTCCTTCGCTACGACAGACGGCTCCTTCAGCTTGCCATCCACCTCGTAGTTAAGCTCCTGCATCGTTTCCGTATCAATTTGCCCGATCAGCTTATTGATCACGCCTTCAAGCTCCGGATGTTCCTTAAGCACCTTTTCAGGAATCACCGGTGAACAGTCATACGGCGGGAAAAAACGCTTATCGTCCTTTAAGATTTTGAGATCATAGGCTTTAATCCGTCCATCCGTTGAATAAGCCAGAACAGCATCCATTTTTCCGTTTTTGACTGCGTCATAGACAAGCCCGATCTGCATCGGATAAGTTGTGCCGAACTCAAATTCATATGTGCTCACAAAGCCTTTATACCCGTCGCCTTTCCGTTTCAGCCAAGCATTATCGACGCCTAATTTATAATGAGAAGCGTTTTTCTTCAGGGCAGATACGGTGTTGATACGCTCCTTTTCCGCAAACTTTTTTGTTACGGTAAAGGCATATGTGTTCTCAAATCCGTAGGAATCAAACCATTTATAGGCAAAGCGCTTTTCAAATTCGTTCTGCACAATGTTCAGCGCTTTTTTCGGATCTTTTTCTGCTTCCTTGCCGAGGGTGCTTGTTAAATCTGTTCCGGAATAGCGCGTGGCAGAAATATCAATGTCACCGCCCAGCATCGCTTGGTGCTGAACATAGTTTGACCCGAGGTTTTTCACTAAAGCGGTATTCAAATCTGTATCATGTTCAATAAGCTGTGCGATCATATTCGCTACAATTTCTGATTCTGTCATGCTTTGCGCCCCGACTTTGATCGTGTCGTCTGAAGCGCCGCCGAGCCCTGGCAGAGAACAGCCGCTCAGCAGCAGGACAAAGGCAATAGCGAACGCGCCAAGCCATTTGATTTTTTTCGTTTTCAACAGAGCCAACTCCTTACGAAACTTCCTTCATCCCTTGCAATCCTTTCGGCGTCACCTTTCGTTCGGTCACAGCCAGCACGTAATCAATGATAATGGCCAGGATCGTGACCGGCACGGCGCCGCCAATGATATATTCAGGCTGATACAGGTTTAAGCCGATAAAAATGTAATCCCCGAGACCGCCGCCCCCGATAAACGATGCAAGTGTCGCCCAGCCGATTAAATAGATCGTTGATGTGCGGATCCCCGCCATAATAATCGGGATCGCCAGCGGGATTTCAACGAGCCGAATCTGTTCCCAGCCGGTCATGCCGATCCCTTTTCCCGATTCCAGCAGATTTTTGTTGACACCTTTAATGCCGGTATACGTGTTGCGCAGGATCGGCAGCACCGAATAGAAAAATAAAGCGACAATTGCAGGCACTTTTCCGACACCGAGAAGCGGAATAAAGAAGGCTAAAATCGCCAGGCTCGGCAGTGTTTGCACAATGTTGACGGCGCCTATAATCGCGCCTGCGCCTTTCTTCATTCTGGTGAGAGCAACGCCTAGCGGCACCGCAACGATAATGCCCAATACAACGGCAATGAGTGAAATATATAAATGCTCACCTGTTTTATACAGCAGTTCTCCGCCGTTCGTTTGCAAAAAAGTCATCATTTGATTCATCTTAATAGAGCTCCTCCCCTGGTCAGATCGTCATGAGCTGGTCTTCCTCGCCCCATATGGAATCGTATACGATATCAACAAGGCTCGCTCTCGTCACAATTCCTGCTAAATGATTCTGTTCATCCACCACAGGAACATACTTGATTCCCTGCTTCAGGATTTTCCGGACCGTATCGCGAAGAAGCGCTCCTTTTTGCACAGTATATATATCCGAGCGGTATACATCGCCAACGACGCTCGCTTTTTTGCGGTTTTGATCAATCATTTCCACATCAACATAGCCCTTCAGCACATTTTGCCGGTCCACAACAAGCAGTGAATCGACACGTTTTTCTCTCATCAGCTGAATCGCCTGTGAAAGCGTTTTGTCCGCTGATACCGTCACAGGTGTTCTGTTCATCATTTGCTCTACCCGCTCGATATCCGGTCTCGACTGGATCAGGCGTTCTTTCCCGATAAATTCTTCAACAAATTCATTTGCAGGGTTCCGGAGAATCTCATCGGGTGTGCCGACTTGAACGATTTCTCCCGCTTTTAAAATCACGATCCGGTCAGCCAGCTTAATCGCTTCATCCATATCATGGGTTACAAACACAATCGTTTTGTTTAAGGTTCTTTGCAGTTTTTTGAATTCTTCCTGAAGGGAATCACGCGTAATTGGGTCAAGCGCTCCGAACGGTTCATCCATTAGAATGAGAGGGGGTTCCGCAGCCAGTGCACGCAGCACGCCGATTCTTTGCTGCTGTCCGCCGCTGAGCTCATGGGGGTAACGGCCTAAATATTCCGGGCCCATATCCACAAGCTTTAACAGCTCTCTCGCCCGTTCTTTCCGTTTTTCTTCAGGCCATTTCAGCAGCTTTGGCACAAGTGAGATGTTCTGCTGGATGGTCATGTGGGGGAACAGACCGATCTGCTGAATCACATAGCCGATTTTTCTCCTCAGTTCAACCGGGTCCTGCTCCATAATATTTTCTCCGTCGATAAAGATGTTTCCTGACGATGGTTCAATTAATCTATTGATCATTTTCATCGTCGTCGTTTTTCCGCAGCCGCTCGGGCCGATAAAACAGATAAATTCGCCCTTGGCGATATCTAAATCAATGCTGTTCACAGCCTTTTTGCCGCCTTTATATACTTTTGACACTTGTTCTAATTTCAGCAATCCGTGCACCTCCGCAGGTTCTCTTTAATTTTCTGAAAAGTATAATCTTTATTATAGTTTGAACTTTATAAAATAAAAAGTTTACAATGTGTTGAAATTATATGTTATTTACAGATTATCTATTGTTATGACCAAGACGGAGAGGGTGTTCTTACAATTACGCCGGATCCCTCCCTCTTCCTCTGCATTCAGCTATTTTCAACAACTGTCAGAAATATGTTATATTGACACCATCAATTGCCATTTGAAGGGATGATCAGCTGTGGAAAAAACTGCTCTCGACATCATTGAACATGCTGAAGAGCATCTCATTGAGAAGATTGCCGAAAATATGCATACGTTTGGAATGCCTTCAACTGTCGGGCGTGTGCTTGGAATTATCTATATGAATCGAAAACCGATGACGCTAAGCGAGCTGTCAGAGGCAACAGGCATGAGCAAAACACGGATGAGCCAGGTTGTCCGTGAAATGATCGATGCCAATATTGCCGAAAAGGTGTTTGAAAAAGGCGTACGAAAAGACCTATATGACGTCGAGCAGGATTATTATCAAACCTTCATTTCATTATTTGCGGCGAACTGGACAAAGGTCGTAAGCAAAAACAAAGTGCTGTATAAAAAATTAAACCGGGAGCTGACTGATCTTTTACAAAGGGACGGGCTTACCCCGGAAGCGGAAGAGAAAGTCAATCAGCTGCTGAATGAATTAAGAGAATGGCTCCATTACTATGACTGGCTGAGCAGATTGATTGAATTCTTTGAGAGCGAGGAAGTCTTTCAATACGTGCCGAAAACAAAAGAAAGCAGTTTCCTGAAGTAAGGGAACTGCTTTCTTTTGTGGATAAAATGTTGTGATTTTATCAGTTATAGCCTGACAGAAACACTCCATGCTACAATAAAGTGACAAATGGAATAGGAAGGACGTATGCAGATGTTCAAAAAAATTGCAGCAGATGCACTGGGCTTATCTGATATCGGAAAAATTATCGACCCTCAGGATTATGACAAAACAGATGCTGATGACTATGTCATGCATGAAGACAATGAGAAAATATATTTCTTGATTAAAACAAAAGCAGACGAATACTGCTTTACGAATCTGGCTCTGATCCATGTAGACGGCGAACGCGCCACTTCCTCAAAACGAACATTGAAACGCTATCCTTATTCGCAGTATAAAATCTCTGACGTTTTTCTGGAAACCGCCGGAAAAGTCGATTTGGATGTTGAAATTAAGTTCAAGCTGGGCGGTGAACAATTCGACATCGATGTGCACAAAGACCAAATTGAAAAGTTAAAAGACCTTTATAAAGCACTGCTTCGTATCGCAGAAACAACCTATGAAAATGATATTTTAATCAATCAAGCGGAACAAAGCTTGGATAAAGCCGCAACGATTCTTCACCATACCCGTCCAGAGCACGTCAATATTGAAACGCAATATAAAGAGCTGACTGAATTCGGATTCACTTGGCTGACATCCGTTCGCTCGCAGTATCATATTAAGGATTTTGGGGATGTATTTGAGAAATATATAAATAACTAGCATATAAAAACGACACAGCTGCTATTGGGCTCGTGTCTTTTTTATATGGTATTTTTGTATGAATATTGGTTACTTTACAACTTTTTTCTTTTATAATAAACCTATTAGTCTATTTTCCCTATATTATAGATAAAGGAGTTATTTTATGTATTGTCCTCAATGCGGCCATCAAACAGATGGCGGAAAGTTTTGTGAGAAATGCGGATCACCTCTCCCTGGTCAATCAGGCCAACAGCAGGCAGCTCAAACCGGAGCCACTGCAAAACAAGCTGCAAAGCAGTTCGGTTCTTTTGTCCTTGCCGTCCTGAAACGCCCTTATCAGGAGTGTAGAACAACAGGCGGAGAGCAGCTGATCAGCGCAGTTATTACGATGGTTCTATTCAGTTTGCTGACCCCTTTGATGTTGTACACTCTTCTATCAGACGGTCCCGGAAGCGTAAGCTTTACAGCAGTCTTCTTAGAACCAACCATTTACTTTGCCCTGTTTCTTTTCGGTTTGCATGCCTTGATCTTTTTCGCTTTGAAAATCGCGGGAAACCAAGTATCTTTCAAGGATTCCTTTTCAAGGTTTGGTGCGTTTCTCATTCCGTTTACAGCTATTTTGATTTTTGCCCTTTTATTGTTTTTATTACATACAGACATTTGCTTTACCGTGTTAGTCGTTGGTTTAATCGGTGCATTTTTTGCCATTCCTCCTGCGATGATGAGCAGTTACCAGCATTCATATAAAGGAAAGGCTGATATCATTTACTCAACGATTGTGATTTATCTGATCACCTGCGTTACATTTCAGCTTATGATCGAACACTATATCAAGGAGATTTTCCGTTATATGTTCTTTTAAAAAAACAACCCCATCACCAGCTGGCGATGGGGTTGTTTTTATTGAATCGACGTTAAGTAAATTCTTCCGTTCTTCACTACGCCGGTATAAGTCCAATTATATGTTCTGAGCTTTGGACTGCCGCCTGATTTTGTGATATAGAATTCTTCGTACGTCTTAATTGTAATCGCTGATCCATTTTGGCTCCAGCTTTTCACTTCATAGTTATTAAAGTCTTCCGTTGTTCCCTCTTTATTTAATTTCGCCACGAGATGCTGCTGGTCGGAATAAAGGGAACTGCCTTTTTCAAGGCTGTCTTCCATCAGTGAGAAATTATTTTGATTCACGGCATCTGCCTGATTTTGCAGATAACTGCCCATGAATAATGTCACTTGTTCATCTGTAACATCACCGCTTGCAGAGCTTTCGCTGTTTTTGTTTTTCGAGCCTGCCCAAGCGGATGTGTACGTCTCCGGTTTGTCATTTTTGATTTTCTTTATATTTGTACCGGCAGATTCGAATGTTGATTCTGCATCTTCAAAAATCCATTTTTTCTGTTTTTTATCATATGAAAGAAGATATTCATAACTCGGACTTTCGTCAGTCATTTCAGATTTTGTATAGTCGTTATACGAAGAAGACTGGTGAAGTTCTTTTCCTGTTACCGATACCTGCCACGTTCCGTCGTTTTTCTGAGAGAGGGCAAATGTGTCCAGGTCAAAATCAGTTTCCAAGTATCTATCTTTTAAGTATGAATCCGCGCTTTTCATAGAATCGACGGTGTCCTTCGTCTCCGCCTTCCAATTGGCACTTGCCTCTGTCATCTCGGCTGTATTCCCATCAGATAGCGCTTTGGAGTATTGTTTTGTTGTTTTGACAATTGTGTTCATAATCTGTTCCTGTGTAGCTTGATCAGGAATTAACGTTAACTCCATTTCTTTATGATCGATCGGAACGCCCGCTGTTTTTGTTTTCCCCCATGGAAATGCTGCCTCGACTGAAGCCGTCATGGATCCGTCTGTCAGAAGCGGTCCGTATGTTACAGATTTGAACGGGTCTTTATGAATCGACTTGCCGTTAATCAGCAAGTCTCCCTTCCCGCTCTTGATGTCATCTGCTAAGCTGAATGTCACATCGTCTGCTTCTAGTGAGAGATCAACACGAAAGCTGTTATCGCCCACCGCCTGTATGTCTTCCTTTTTTACAAGATCGACTACATCGTTTTTCAGTTTGGCTGAGACTGTATATTCGCCGGGGATGTACGGCCCTAGAGTTTGTGCTTGATCCGCTTTCTTTACAGATCCGGCATCCTCTTTATTGACATATAGATCGGTATTTTTATAATTGCTGGTCACTTCAAAATAAACAGGTGCTACCTTTAAGTCATAATGGTCAAAAACAAGCAAGCTTTTCCCGTCTTTCTCCGCGTATACGATATCCTTTTGGGCTGTTTCAGCACGCAGCGATGCAAAAAGCTCATCTTTTTTGTCAGGATGATCCTTTAAATATGTAAGAAACGGCTTTACATTATTTTTAGTAAGCTTAAGCTTGTCATTTACCGGCGTAAGAAGAGACGCGATTTGGTCTTTATCCTCATCATTTACAGCCTGTTCAAACTTGTCGACTAACCTATCCTTTGAAGTAAAGTACGCTCCGGTTTTATATGCGGCGAATACTATCACGCACGCTGCGGCAATGCTGCTCCATAACATGATGGTTTTCTTAGGGATTGGTTTTCTCGGAGCCTGCTTCGTTTCAGCAGTGCTTGCTGTTTCTTTATGTGCCTGTCTGCTGCTTCCTCCTATCGGGGTGCCGCATTCTTTACAAAACTTGGCCCCTTCATTATTTTTTTGACCACATTCCTTACAAAACATGTGACTTTCCTCCTAGTTGTTATCCACTATTTTGTACAGATTTCCTATGTTACATATTTTATAATAGAATGGTATGAAATTGGAGGAAATCACGAAAATATCTCTATAAGAATGTGAAAAGGTGGAATGATCATGCAACATCTCACCATTCAAAAAGCAACAAACTATGATCAAGCGCTGTATGAGCTTCTGCTGCTCGCCGACCCATCAATAGAAATTGTTGATGAATATTTGGCCAGAGGAGAGTGCTACACAGGCTATCTATCAGGCGAATTAGCCGGTGTATACGTGATCATCACAACTCGGCCGCAAACGGTAGAAATCGTTAACATCGCAGTAAAACAAACAATGCAAAAACAGGGCATTGGCAAGCTTCTTATCCGCGACGCCATTGAAAAAGCGAAACATATGGGAGCAAAGGTGATTGAGATAGGCACTGGAAATTCCAGCATCCATCAGCTGTCTCTATATCAAAAATGCGGATTTCGCCTTCAAGGAATTGACCATGATTTTTTTATCAGACACTACGAGGAGGAGATTTTTGAAGACGGTATTCAATGCCGTGATATGGTGAGGCTTTATATGGACCTTTGAAAGCATAAAAAAACCGCCGAGAGAAAATCCCGGCGGTCATTTTATTACTTATTCAAGTTGTAGAAAGAGTTAATACCGTGGTATTGAGCAGTTTCAGCCAACTGATCTTCGATGCGAAGAAGCTGGTTGTATTTCGCAACACGGTCCGTACGAGACGGAGCACCTGTTTTGATTTGTCCTGCGTTTGTTGCCACAGCGATGTCAGCGATTGTGCTGTCTTCAGTTTCACCTGAACGGTGAGAGATAACAGCTGTGTAGCCTGCGCGTTTCGCCATTTCGATTGCATCGAATGTTTCAGTCAATGTACCGATTTGGTTTACTTTGATCAGGATAGAGTTGCCTACGCCGTTTTTGATGCCTTCAGCAAGTTTTTTCGTGTTAGTAACGAAGAGGTCGTCACCAACAAGCTGAACTTTATTGCCAAGACGCTCAGTAAGAAGCTTGTGGCCTTCCCAGTCGTTCTCATCAAGTCCGTCTTCGATAGAGATGATTGGATATTTAGAAACAAGCTCTTCATACCAGTCAACCATTTCAGCAGATGTTTTCACAACGCCTTCGCCAGACAGATGGTATTTGCCGTCTTCTTTGTTGTAGAACTCAGAAGATGCAGCATCCATAGCAAGTTTTACTTCTTCGCCAGGTTTGAAGCCGGCTTTTTCGATTGCTTCAACGATTGTTTGAAGCGCTTCTTCGTTAGAACCAAGGTTTGGAGCGAATCCGCCTTCATCACCTACAGCAGTGTTTAAGCCTTTTGCGCTTAATACTGATTTCAGGCTGTGGAAAATTTGAGCGCCCATGCGAAGTGCTTCACGGAAGTTTGGAGCACCTACAGGCATGATCATGAATTCTTGAATATCCACGTTGTTATCAGCATGCTCTCCGCCGTTGACGATGTTCATCATCGGTACAGGAAGCGTTTTTGAGTTGAATCCTCCAAGGTATTGGTAAAGAGGAATCTGTAAGAAATCAGCAGCAGCACGCGCACAAGCCATAGATACGCCAAGGATTGCGTTCGCACCAAGTTTGCCTTTGTTTTCAGTACCGTCAAGCTCGATTAAAAGCTGATCGATTGCGTTTTGTTCAGTTACATCAAAGCCAAGAAGCTCTGGAGCAATGATTTCGTTAACGTTGTTAACAGCTGTTAACACGCCTTTTCCAAGGTAACGGTCTTTGTCGCCGTCACGAAGCTCAACCGCTTCGTATTCACCTGTAGAAGCTCCGCTTGGCACTAATGCGCGGCCGAAAGCTCCTGTTTCTGTGTATACTTCAACTTCAACTGTTGGGTTGCCGCGGGAGTCTAATACTTCGCGTGCATAAACATCAACAATGTATGGCATGAGTTTTGTCTCTCCTTTGATTTTCAAATTATTTTTGAATTAAAGATGTTCCTGTCATTTCTTTCGGTTTTTCAACACCGAGAAGGTCTAATAACGTTGGTGCAAGGTCGCCTAGGATTCCGCCTTCACGCAGCGTGATGCCTTCTTTCGTAACAATCACAGGGACTGGGTTTGTTGTATGTGCAGTGTGCGGTTCGCCTGATTCTGTAATCAGAATATCAGCATTACCGTGATCAGCGGTAATGATAGCGTGTCCGCCTTTAGCGAGAATCGCGTCAACGACTTCGCCCAAGCATTCGTCCACTGCTTCAATTGCTTTAATTGTTGGTTCAACCATTCCGGAGTGGCCGACCATATCAGGGTTTGCGAAGTTAAGAATGATCGCGTCATGCTTGTCTGCTTCAATTTCTTTGACAAGCGCGTCCTTCACTTCATACGCACTCATTTCAGGCTTCAAGTCATATGTTGCAACTTTCGGCGAGTTGATGAGAATACGCTCTTCACCCGGGAATTCAGCTTCACGGCCGCCGCTCATAAAGAACGTGACGTGCGGATACTTTTCAGTTTCTGCAATTCGAAGCTGTTTTAATCCGTGCTGGGATAATACTTCTCCGACTGTGTTATCAAGATTCATCGGTTTAAACGCTACATAGCCGTCAACTGATTCACTGAAGTGAGTCAGGCAGACGAAGTGCAGGTTCTTCGGATAATTCTCGCCGCGATCAAAGTCACGGAAGTCTTTGTTTGTGAACGTGTTAGAAATCTGAATCGCACGGTCAGGTCTGAAATTATAGAAAATGACAGAATCGCCGTCGTGGATTTTCGCAACAGGCTCACCGTTTTCTTTTGTGATGACAGATGGAATCACGAATTCATCATAAATTCCGTTCGCATAGGAATCATCTACAACATCCAGTGCGCTGCGGTATGTCGGGCCTTCGCCGTATGCCATTGCGCGGTACGCTTTTTCTACACGGTCCCAGCGTTTGTCGCGGTCCATAGAGTAGTAACGTCCGGAAATGCTGGCGATTTCACCCACACCGATTTCCTTGATTTGTTCGTTCAGCTGGTTGATGTACGTTTTCGCCGTTTGCGGACCTACATCACGGCCGTCAAGGAAGCCATGGATATATACCTTTGTCAGCCCTTCATTTTTCGCAAGCTTTAAGAGCGCGAATAAATGGTTGATATGGCTGTGCACGCCTCCGTCCGATAAAAGACCGAACAGGTGCAAGGCTTTGTTGTTTTCTTTCGCGTGCTTCATGGCGTCCAGGAATGTTTGGTTGCGTTCAAACTCTCCTTCGCGGATCGCAATGTTTACACGTGTAAGGCTTTGGTACACAATACGCCCTGCCCCGATATTTAAATGTCCTACTTCAGAGTTCCCCATTTGCCCTTCAGGAAGGCCCACAGCCTCTCCAGAAGCAGTCAATGTTTGATGAGGATACTGGTTCCAGTAGCGGTCAAAATTCGGTTTTTTCGCTAAAGCGACTGCGTTCCCTACTGTTTCGTTTCGTAATCCGAACCCATCAAGAATGATGAGTGCAGCTGGTTTTTTACTCATATTGACCTTCCTCCAATAATTGAACGAATGACTGTGGCTCAAGGCTCGCGCCGCCGACCAAAGCACCGTCAATATCGGACTCTGCCATATATTCTTTAATGTTTGCAGGCTTTACGCTTCCGCCATATTGGATGCGAAGCTTGTCTGCAGCTTCTTGGCCGAAGCTTTCAGCGACGGTTTTACGGATATGCGCACACACGTCGTTCGCATCTTTCGCTGTAGAAGATTTGCCTGTTCCGATTGCCCAGATTGGCTCATACGCAATAACAGAAGCAGCAACTTGTTCTTCAGAAAGACCAGCCAGGCCTTTTTTCACTTGGTCAGCGACAAGATCATTTGTTTTGCCGGCTTCGCGCTCTTCAAGCGTTTCACCTACACAGATGATCGGCACAATGCCGTGTTTGAAAGCAGCATGTGCTTTTTTGTTGACTGTTTCATCAGTTTCAGCGAACATTTCACGGCGCTCAGAGTGGCCGATGACGCAATAGTCAACGCCAAGGTCTTTCAAAGCAACCGGGCTGATTTCGCCTGTGAACGCGCCGCTTTCTTCAAAGTGCATGTTTTGAGCGCCGACTTTAAGGTCAGTGCCTTTAACAGTAGAAGTAAGCTTTTCTAAGAAAAGCGCTGGCGCGCAAACAACAGCTTCCGCTTTGTCTGCTGCTGGAATGGAAGACTTTACTTCTTCAACGAAGCTGACAGCTTCGCCGAGTGTTTTGTTCATTTTCCAGTTACCGGCGATAATTGGTTTTCTCATCTGTTCCACTTCCTTATAGCAGTTTTGAGATTATTTATCGTTCAGTGCAGCTACCCCTGGAAGCTCTTTGCCTTCCATAAACTCAAGGGATGCGCCGCCGCCTGTTGAGATGTGGCTCATTTTGTCAGCAAGGCCGAATTTTTCAACCGCTGCCGCAGAGTCTCCTCCGCCGATGACAGAGTATGTATCTTTCGCCTCTGCCAATGCTTCCGCAACCGCTTTTGTTCCTTGAGCGAACAAGTCGATTTCGAATACGCCCATCGGTCCGTTCCACACGACAAGTTTGCTGTTTTTGATGACGTCAGCATACGTTTCGCGTGTTTTCGTACCAATGTCGATTGCTTCTAAATCACTAGGGATTTCAGAGATCGGCACAATTTTCACGTTTGCATCGTTAGAGAAATCATCTGCAACGAGTACATCTTCAGGCATGTAGAAGTTAACGCCTTTTTCTTTCGCGCGGTCCATAAATGACTTCGCAAGCTCGATTTTATCTTCTTCAAGAAGAGATTTACCGATTTCATAGCCTAGCGCTTTAACGAAAGTATAAGCAAGACCTCCGCCGATGATCAGGTTGTCTACTTTATCAAGAAGACTTTCGATTACACCGATTTTGTCTTTTACTTTCGCTCCGCCGATGATTGCTGTGAACGGGCGCTCAGGGTTAGAAATTGCTTTTCCTAGCACGTCAAGCTCTTTTTCCATTAAGAAACCTGCAACTGCTGGCAGATGCTCGGCAATTCCAGCTGTAGATGCATGAGCACGGTGGGCAGCACCAAATGCGTCATTTACATATACATCTGCAAGCTCAGCAAATGCTTTTGCAAGCTCAGGATCATTTTTCTCTTCACCAGGGTAGAAGCGTACGTTTTCCAATACAAGAACGTCTCCGTCTTTCATGTCAGAAATTTGTGCTTTAACAGCATCGCCGTAAGCTTCATCTGCTTTTTTCACTTCTTTGCCAAGCAGTTCGCCGAGACGTGCAGCGACAGGAGTTAAACGAAGCTCCTCAACCACTTCGCCTTTCGGGCGGCCTAAGTGGCTCGCAAGAAGGACTTTCGCGCCTTGGTCTGCAAGGTGTTTGATTGTTGGAAGCGCAGCACGGATACGTGTATCGTCTGTTACTTCCCCGTCTTTCATTGGAACGTTAAAGTCAACGCGGCAGAATACAACTTTGCCTTTTACGTCGATGTCTTTGAGAGTTTTCTTATTCATGCCTAGGAGATCCTCCTTCAAAATGGTTTGCATACAGCACGAAAAACGTGAAACCGCCTGGTCAAGCGATAACTCCGCTAGGGCAGATCGCAGTCTTTTTCGGCACAGGGCAGTTCACCTGAAGCCAGGGCAGCGGCCTCAGGCGAAAGCGCCGGCAAAGCTGCAATAACGCGGTCGTTTCTCTATCACAGAGCGTTTTATGAAAGCCGGTCTTCATGGAAAAAGGGAAAGGGAGTCCGTCCCCATCCCTTGTCCGCTTTCATTATAGCGCTTCTATTCAAAAGAACCAAGTCAGGTCCTTTTTTCAGCTATAAATTAAAGACCTTTTTTTGCGATGTAAGCTGCAAGGTCAACAACGCGGTTAGAGTAGCCGCTTTCGTTATCGTACCAAGAGATTACTTTTACCATGCTGCCTTCCATAACCATTGTAGAAAGAGCATCGATAGTAGAAGAGTTTTTGTTTCCGTTGTAGTCGCCAGAAACTAATGGCTCTTCGCTGTAGCCAAGGATTCCTTTAAGATCTCCTTCAGCCGCTTCTTTAAGAGCTGCGTTTACTTCTTCAGCTGTTACTTCTTGGTTCAGTTCTGCAACCAAGTCAACTAGAGAAACGTTTGGAGTTGGAACACGCATTGCTCCACCGTTCAGTTTGCCTTTTAGTTCAGGAAGAACTAGAGAAACTGCTTTAGCAGCACCAGTTGATGTTGGGATGATGTTTTCAGCTGCTGCACGCGCACGACGGTAGTCTTTGTGCGGAAGATCAAGGATTTGCTGATCGTTAGTGTAAGAGTGAACAGTTGTCATCATACCGCGTTTGATGCCGAATTTATCGTTAAGTACTTTTGCAAACGGCGCAAGGCAGTTTGTTGTGCAAGATGCGTTAGAAATAACATGGTGGTTAGCCGCATCATATTTATCTTCGTTAACACCCATAACGATTGTGATATCTTCTTCGTTAGCAGGAGCAGAGATGATTACTTTTTTTGCGCCAGCTTCTAAGTGTTTCGCAGCGTCTGCGCGTTTTGTGAAGAAACCAGTAGATTCAACTACGATTTCAACGCCTTGTTTGCCCCAGCTAAGTTTAGCAGGGTCGCGTTCTGCAGAAACTTCAATTGTTTTGCCGTTAACAACAAGGTTGTTACCGTCAACTGAAACTTCAGCGTCTAATTTTCCGTGTACAGAATCATATTGTAAAAGGTGAGCCAGCATGTTAGCATCTGTTAAATCGTTAACCGCTACTACCTCAACTTCAGGATTGTTTAATGCTGCGCGGAATACGTTACGTCCAATACGACCAAAACCGTTAATACCGACTTTTACTGCCATGATTGTTTCCTCCTTTAAATAAGTGAGAGATATTTATATTGAGGGATTATTCATCCCTTAATAACTTCTTTGCGGCTCCTTCGTCTGTGACGAGAACCGTGTTGCGGGGCTTTTTAAAGTAAGCCTCGATCGCCTCGGCTTTTGATGATCCGCCCGCTACTGCAATAATATCGGGGATGTCGTCTATGTCATCCAGCTGCATTCCGACAGAATGCACTTTGTGGACCACTTCGCCATCCGCGTTAAAATAGTAGCCGAACGCTTCTGTCACCGCGTTGTTATCATCTATTTTCTTTAAGTCTTCTAAAGGTGTGTTTCTTCGCTCAGCCATGGTTTTAGCTTCGCCGATTCCGTGAACCAGCATACTCGCTGATTTAATCGTCTTCAGCACCTCTTTGACAGAAGGCTCTTCAATAATAGATGAATAGGCGCCTTGTGACAGCTGTCCCGGAACAAACAAAAGCCGGTAAGTGCCTGAAGCCTTCTCCGCCATATGCGCACATATGGTGTTCGCCTGGTTTTTCACGTCTTCGCCTAAACCGCCTCTTGCAGGCACAAACAAAAGCTCGCGGTTTTTAGAATCCGGCGTCATCATTTCGGCGACAGCTTCAATTGTCGTACCGCCAGTTACAGCGACGATATTTTTGCCTGAAAATCTTTTTTTCATACATGCGACAGCCGCTCTTCCCATTTCTTTTTTGACCCATGGGGAGTGATCGCTGTCTCCGGATACGATAATGGCATCCTTTAGATTTAACCGTTCTTTTAATGTCTTTTCCAAAAGCGTCAAACCTAAAACATCTTTCATCGTATCTTCCAGAACGGAAAGCAGTTCATAGCCCTCTTCTGTCAATGTCATGCCGTTTGTTTTAATATCGACCAGGTTCTGTTCCTTTAAAAACTGAACCTCGCCCCTCAGCACACGCTCACTGATTCCGAGACTGGCAGACAGGCTTCTTCGCCCGATGGGTTCTGTCAGCCTGATATACTGCAAGATTTCAAACCTCTTTTGCATAACGACCAGAAGATCAGGCAATAATTTTTTTTGAGCTTGTATTAACTGGTTCATGACTCAAACGTTCCTTCCTTTTTTTGCTGGACATTAAACGTCCCGCTATGACAAAAAACGTCCCATCATAGCCAAAAAAAATTATTTCTGCTTTCTTTAATTATTTTAACAGGGTGGAATTGTTTATTCAACTGTTAAGAGCCAATTCATCGACAATATTCGCAGAGTTTTCATGCCGCGGCGATTATCCAGCATTATTTTTTCCTATATATCTTTATCTTATACAGAAAACGCCAAAAGGTGCATCCCAACAAAAACAGCCCTTCCAATAGAAAGGGCCTGCTCTTTTAAAGCGTTTTCATTTTATCCAAAGCTTTTCAATCTCTTCGAGCGATTTGTTCTTCGTTTCCGGGCAGATCGTAACGACAAACAGGAAGCAAAGGATGTTAATCACTGCAAAGATCCAGAATGTATAGGCGAGCCCGAATGAGTCGATCATCATTGGCACAAACTGCCCGATCGCCCAGTTTGCCCCCCATAAAAAGATGGTCGCAATGCCCGCAGCACGCGCACGCAGATGGTTCGGAAAGATTTCAGAAATCATTATCCATGTGATCGGTCCGACTGATACACAGAAGGCAGCCACAAAACCTAAAATAAAGAAGATCAGCATAAATCCGCTTGTTAACTGAAAGTAGAACGACGTCCCGATTAAGATCATAAAAATAGCCATAAAAGCAGAACCGATGGACATCAATTTTTTTCGTCCGACTCTATCAATCAGCAAAACCGCAATAACAGTAAAAATGACTTCTACAACCCCAACGATACAGGTTGTCACAAATCCGGCATTTTGACCGAAACCCATCATTTTGAAGATTTCCGGCCCGTAGTAAGTAATGGCGTTCATGCCAATGACTTGGTTAAAGAGCGCAAGCAGGATGCCAATGATAAGCGCCTTTCTGAGACCTGGCTTAAACAGCTGGGAGAGCGACCCCATTTGTTCTATTTTTAAAGAGTTCTCAATGTTCTTTAATTCTTCTTTTGCAACAGTTTCTCCATTAATACGTGTCAGGATCTTTAACGCTTCATTTGTTTTGCCCGCTTTCGCCAGCCATCTCGGACTTTCCGGCACGACAAGCAGGACGAGGAAAAAGATCACAGACGGCACCATCCCATAAGCGAGCATCCATCTCCAGCCGGTGTGGACGCCCCATTCATATGTTCCGGACCGCTGCACAGCGAGATTAATAAAGTACGTTGCGGATATACCCAATATCGTAAAGAGCTGATATAAGGAAGAAAGGCTTCCCCGTATGGCAGGCGGCGCTGCTTCCGTAATATACGTAACAGATAGTGATGAGCCCATCCCAATCCCGAGGCCGCCGATAATTCTTGCAATGATTAAAGTGGACACGTCTTGAGAAAGCGCTGAAACGATTGCGGATACCGCAAATAACAAGGCCGCTGTCATTAAAATTTTTCTCCGGCCGAATCTGTCACTTAGAAATCCGGATATCCCGACGCCCGCCACTCCTCCAATCATAATGCTGGAAATCACAAGACCTTCCATAAACGGACTCAGGCTGTATAAATCTTTCAGAAATCCGATGGCGCCGGAAATCACTGCCGTGTCATAGCCATACAATAGGCCGCCAAGACCCGCCGCGCATGAAATCAAAATGACAAATCCCATTGAATGGCTTCTTGTTACAGGAGCATTTGGTTCTAATTGCGTTGGAGTATTCTTCATTTCCCTGCCCTCCCGAATGTTGAGTAAAGCGTTTACATTTCTCTTTGTGTTTGTACGTACTTATATTAAAATTTAACGAAAATTACATCTAATTAGTACGTACAAATATAGAATAATCGTCTTTGCATTTTCTGTCAATGTTTTCTTACAAAGAACGCTGTGATATACTGAAATTTGTCCGTATACATTTTGGAGGAATGGATATGTTACCAAAATACGCGCAAGTAAAAGAAGAAATCAGTTCATGGATTAACCAAGGCAAAATACTGCCTGATCAAAAGATCCCTACAGAAAACGAATTAATGCAGCAATTCGGCGTCAGCCGGCATACCATTCGCAAGGCGATCGGAGACCTCGTATCACAAGGCCTGCTGTACAGCGTACAAGGCGGGGGCACCTTTGTCGCTTCACGCTCTGCTAAGTCAGCGCTGCATTCCAATAAAACGATCGGTGTTCTGACAACCTACATATCAGACTATATTTTCCCGAGCATCATCAGAGGAATCGAGTCTTATTTAAGCGAGCAGGGGTATTCGATGCTTTTGACAAGCACAAACAACAACCCCGACAATGAAAGAAGAGGGTTAGAAAACCTGCTGTCCCAGCATATTGACGGACTCATCGTAGAGCCGACTAAAAGCGCCCTGCAAACACCAAATATCGGCTACTATCTGAATTTGGAGAAAAACGGCATTCCTTTCGCGATGATTAACGCATCATATGCCGAGCTTGCCGCACCGAGTTTTACCTTAGATGATGTGAAAGGCGGGATGATGGCAGCGGAGCATTTGCTTTCTCTCGGCCACACGCATATGATGGGCATTTTCAAAGCAGATGACACGCAGGGCGTCAAACGGATGAATGGGTTTATTCAGGCACACCGGGACCGTGAGTTATTCCCTTCCCCAGATATGATTGTAACGTTTACAACGGAAGAAAAAGAATCAAGACTGCTGGAGAAAGTAAAGTCCACATTGGAGAAAAACAGCAAGCATATGCCGACAGCCATTCTTTGTTATAACGATGAAATTGCGCTGAAGGTGATTGATATGCTAAGAGAGATGGATCTTAAAGTGCCAGAGGATATGTCTATCGTCGGATATGACGATTCGCATTTCGCGCAAATCTCCGAGGTCAAATTAACCTCTGTCAAGCACCCGAAATCCGTGCTCGGACAAGCAGCGGCCAAATATGTTATTGACTGCTTAGAGCATAAAAAGCCGAAGCAAGAGGATGTTATATTTGAGCCTGAGCTAATTATTCGCCAGTCGGCCAGAGAACTGAATGAATAAAAAAAGCAATGTATGGGATCTCCCCGCTACATTGCTTTTTTTATAGCTGTTATCTGTTTTTCCAAACATCTGCGATGATTTCAAACGAGCGCATTCTGTCTGCGTGTTCAAAGGTTTCTGAGTTGACCATAATTTCATCAGCCTGCGTCGTTTTGACAAAGTCTTCGAGCTTCGCTTTCACTTCTTCTGGACCGCCGACAATCGTCGAACTCAGCTGCTCATTGACCATTGCTTTTTCATACGGGCTCCAGATTTGGTCCATATCTTCAACAGGCGGCTTTAGCTGGTTCGGCGTGCCGCGGACAAGATCAAGAAATCTTTGATAATGCGACGTCGCAAGGTGCTGCGCTTTCTCGTTTGTATCTGCCGCGATAATGGTAACACCGACCATCGCATAAGGTTCGTCGAGCACTTCTGACGGCGTGAAGGAATTGCGGTACAGCTCCAATGCGGGAACCGTATTCGCCGGTGAGAAATGGGCGGCAAACGCAAATGGAAGACCGAGTTCGCCCGCCAGTCGGGCGCTGAAGCCGCTTGATCCCAGCAGCCAAATCGGTACATCTATGCCCTCTCCCGGAATGGCGCGGACTTGATTGCGCACATTCCCGGTCGGTTTAAAGTAATTACGCAGTTCCTCTAATTGCTCTGGGAAATCTTCACCGCTGTTGATATTTCTGCGCAGCGCTCGTGCTGTCAATTGGTCCGTTCCAGGAGCACGTCCGAGCCCCAGATCAATCCGTCCGGGATACAGTGTTTCCAGTGTGCCGAATTGCTCAGCAATTACCAGTGAAGAGTGGTTCGGGAGCATAATGCCGCCGGAGCCGACGCGGATTTTCTTTGTGCCGCCGGCAATATGGCCGATCAGGACCGCGGTGGCAGAGCTTGCGACACCTTCTATATTATGATGCTCAGCGAGCCAGTAGCGGTGATAGCCCCATTCCTCCGCACGGCGCGCCAAGTCCATGCTGTTTCGGAATGATTCTGCGATCGTTCCTCCCTGAACAACCGGAGATAAATTCAAGACAGAAAGCAAGGTATCTTTGCGTTGTTGAGTAGACATGTTTTTCTCCTTTGCAATTGTGATATCAATAAACAGCCTCAAGCTGTCAAGTCATGATCGAAAGGACTTCTATCACACCATAACACAACTGCATTCAGGAATAAAAGAATTTGATTCGATGAAATTCGAACAATATAAAACGAACAGTTGGGCACCATTATTCTGTCCCAAACAGATCCTGCGCCATCTCAATAAAGAGTTTAGCCGCCAGAGAAGCTTCCTTCATCGACGGAACAGCAAGCTGCACATCACGGTATACCTGCGGGTCCAAATCCCGTGTCACCACATGCTCAGGCAGCGGCATGCCCGACATGGACATTTCTGATAAAATCGCCAGGCCCAGTCCTTCTCTGATCATACTGATCGAGGTATTCATGTTATAGACTGTGAAAGCGGCGTTCAGCGTAGCACCCGCCTGCCGGAACATATCGATAAAAGGTGATTCATAGCCGCCGTCACAGACGATCATCGGTTCATGGTCAAGCTCTTTCAGCGTAATGGACGCGTGACTGGCAAGCGGGTGATCGTCCCTGAGCACGACAGCCATTTTATCTTTTTTCAAATGAATGTACTCCATCTCCTCTGTTGGATATAGAAGGATGCCGACATCTATCATTCGCGTGTGAAGCCACTCCTTGACTTCATTTACAGTTCCCTCGTGCAGCACAAGCTCCAATTTCGGATATTTTTGTTTAAACTCACTGATCAGCTTTGGCATAAAATAAGCCGAAGCAGTTGAGAATGTGCCGATATGGATTGTTCCCAGTTCAAGCCCTTTTTCCGCGGCTGCGACTTGCTCAACTTTTTCAATGCCTTTTAGGACTTCCCTGATGTGGACTAAAATCTTTTTTCCTGTATCCGTCAGCATCAGGCCATTGCGCCGGTCACGAATGATCAGCTTCACATCAAGCTCTGCTTCGATCGCAGAAATCGCATGGCTGACAGCCGGCTGTGTCATGTTCAGCGCCTGCCCCGCTTTTGTAAAGCTTCCCGTTTCAGCTATTTTTACGAAAACCCTTAATTGTGTAATGGTCATAACAATTTACTTATACTCCTTATAAAAAAGATTCATTTTATTTATCTTATGTTCTACCGTATCATATGATGGAAACGTACTACAAGGAGTGATTGAACAGTGAAGCAGCTCTCAAAAACGCGGACAGCTCTTCTTCTCGCCTTTCTCGTCATCATGTGGGGCATCAACTGGCCGCTGTCGAAGGCAGCACTCGCTTATTCCCCGCCATTATTATTCGCGGGCATCCGGACGCTGATCGGCGGACTTTTATTAGTCATTGTCGCATTGCCGCGTATTCATAAATTACGCTTAAAAGAAACGTGGCCGATTTATCTTGTTTCTGCACTTTTAAATATTACGTTGTTCTACGGCCTGCAAACGATCGGGCTGAATTACCTTCCTGCCGGCCTGTTTTCCGCGATCGTCTTCTTTCAGCCGGTGCTGATGGGCGTGTTTTCTTGGCTGTGGCTCGGCGAATCCATGTTTGTTCTGAAAGTAATCGGGCTGATCCTCGGCTTTGCCGGAGTGGCCGTCATCAGTGCCGCAGGCTTTGGCGGGCATATTTCTGTCATTGGAGTTCTGCTGGCTCTCGGCTCCGCACTCAGCTGGGCGCTCGGGACAGTATATATGAAAAAGACAGGCAGCCGCGTCGATTCCATCTGGATGGTCGCTTTGCAGCTGACGATCGGAAGCGCGTTTCTGCTTATATCCGGCTTTTGGACAGAAAGCTTTTCTGCGATCCAATGGACGGTTCCGTTTATTGCGAGCCTGTTGTTCATCTCTGTCTTCGTTATCGCGCTTGGATGGCTTGTCTTTTTTACACTTGTCGGCTCAGGAGAAGCAAGCAAGGTCGCATCCTACACCTTTTTGATTCCGCTCATTTCGATCGTGGCCAGCTCCATATTCCTGCATGAACCGCTCACCTTGAGCCTCTTGGCAGGTCTGCTGCTGATTGTGACGAGCATCTGCCTCGTAAATTCAAAATCAAAAGCACAGAAAGCCGCAGCGATTGGTGTAAATGAGAAAGCTGCACAATAATAAAAAAACCTCTTGTCGATGTGACAAGAGGTTTCTCATTTACTGATGTTTGCGGCCATTGATCCAATACGCAATTGTAATCAAAAGATAAATCGCCGCCGTGATAAGGGTTATGACAATTGATGTTGTCATGATAACCCCGACCAGAATGGCAAGTAACGCCAAAACCGCAAACCATGTCGTGTAAGGGAACCATTTTACATAATAGGCCGGTGTTTCTGTTTGCTGTTTTCTCGATTTCAAATGGGCGAATCCGATGATCAGCCAAATGAATAAAACGGTATATCCCAATGAACCCATTAGGTAATTAAACGTTTGGCTTCCAGCGAACAGAGAAATCAATACGCCAATATAGAGTGAGGAAGTGCACATCAGAATCGCAAACATTGGTACATTTTTTGATGAAAGCTTCGAAAAGATCTTCGGAAGCCTTCCGTCAGTTGCCTGTGTATACAAAATGCGTGATGATCCGTATAAACCTGAATTCATTGAGGAAATGATTGCCAGCAGAATCACTGCGTTCATGATATGATCGGCGCCCGGAATGCCAACCATTTTAAAGACCATCACAAAAGGACTTTCCGGAACGGAATTGACCTGATTCCATGGGATCAGGCTGACGATGATGAAAAACGGCAGCAGGTAGAACGCGACAATCCGTGTCAATGTGCTGCGGACAGCTTTCGGGACAACTTTTTCAGGATTCTTTGTCTCAGCAAGCGTTACACCAATAATTTCTGTCCCGCCATACGAGTAAATCACAACAAGCATTGCCGTAATCAGCCCTGTGCCGCCATGCGGGAAAAATCCGCCGTGCTCTGTCAGGTTTGAAAACCCAGAGGCTGTATGATCACCGAATGATACAAATAAGAGCAGCAATCCTAATATAATAAAGACAATAATAACGGTAATCTTGATCATGGCCAGCCAATATTCGGTTTCAGCAAAGATTTTAACAGAAAGCAAGTTCACAATCGTGACGACAAGCGAGATTCCTAATGCCAGCACCCAGATCGGGCAGCCCGGCAGCCAATATTGAATAAAGATCGCAGCGACAACAGCTTCAGCCGCTATGTTAAGCACCCACATTTTCCAGTATATCCAATCCAAGAAGTAAGCAGCGTAATTTCCTAACACCTGCTGGACAAGATCCCGGAAGGTTCTGGCGTTTCGGTTGCGCACAGCCATTTCCGCGAGCCCCTGCATAATAAACAGCAAAATAATTCCGCCGAGCAGGTATGCGATAATGACAGATGGACCTGCCACATCGATCGCTGAGCTGCTCCCTTTAAATAAACCTGCGCCGATGGCTCCGCCCAGCGCCATCATCATAATATGGCGGGACGTCATCGTGCGTTTTAACGTCTGATTGTCCTTTTCCATCCTCTTCTACCTCTCCTTCTCGTTTACAAAAACAAAAAAGCCCGCCGTCTCCTATCTAATAGATAAAGAGACGACGAGCCTTTGGCTGACCGCGGTACCACTCTTGTTGATTCTTCATAAAGAATCCAGCTTTTGACCTGTAACGAAGGTTAGCCGTTAAAACATAGGGAATATTCAATCTATTCCGTTCCGTCTTACCACTCCCGGGCGAGTTCAAAGAAGAATCAGGCTGCGTCGCACCACCCCGCAGCTCTCTTTTCTGATCACTTTCTTTTACTGCTCCCATTCTATGTGTTGTAGTTTTCTGAAAAACTTAAATTTTATGATCTGAATATATTAACATAATATACGTGCTTCTCTTTTCCCTGTCAATAACTTCAGAGAAAAAAAAGAAACTGTTATTTTGTCCCTTTTTGAATGGCTTTCCAAAAGGATTCAGACTCGTTTCCTAATGCATAGACTGAGACGCCTGCTATTTTATATTGCTTTGCCAGATGGCTTTTCGTTTGAATTGTTTTTTCGTTTTCATACCACACGACATGTTTATGCTTCTTTTTGTCAACGTAAGAAAACGTCATCGAACCTGATTTTTTGTTGAATGCCGGCTTTGCTTTCTGCTTCTTGATGAGGGACTTTAGCTCATTCCATTCTCTCGCTGCGCTGCCGCTTCCGTCTTTTACATCCCAGTCATAACCGTACGCGGGAATGCCCATGATGACTTTATTGGCTTTGATTTTTTTGACTGAAAACTGCAGAGAGCTTTTAATCCAGCTTGTGCTTGCCACTGATCCCGGCTCGCCCCATATGCCGTGTTCGTCGTAAGTCATGACCTGTACGTAGTCGGCATATTTACCGATTTTCGCATAATCATACGGCCAGCTCCAGTCATCGTTTTGATCATCGGCGCTTTTGGCTGGAATGGATACCATTGTTTTGATCTGTTTCTTTTTTAGAGCCTGAGAAACATATTGAATAAAGCTTGAATATTTGGATCGGTCTTCTGGATTCACAGCTTCAAAATCAATATTGATCCCGTAGTATGAGTGCTTTTTGGCCAATGCTATTAGCTCGTTTGTGAATCGTTTTTTCGCTGTTTGATTACTCATGACTCGACTCGCTAAATCTCCGTCAAAATCGTAAATGGCGTCATTATAGTTTGAAATGACAGCCCATGTCTTGATTTTTTTCTTTTTCGCATATGTCAGCTGCCTGCCCGGGGCTTCGCCAATGACGTGTCCGTTTTTTTCAAACGCAAACGTATCTGTGGCGATGGAATTCATGTATGTATGATATTTCTCAAGAGAATTGTATGAGGCCGTATTCCCAGTCGTGTAGCCCAATGTTATGCCAGCCGCTTTTGCTTCTGCATTTGAATACATAAACAGAACGATCGCAATCGCCAGTGAAATAGCTGCGATCAGCCATTTTTTCATCGCATTTCCTCCTTTTTTCAAGTCATACTCTTCTCATCGGACAAAAAAATGGAAGTTGAAGGTTTTTCAAGCAAAAAGCCCGGCTGTATAAGCCGGGCTTCCTGTGATCAGCGGTCAGATACGAGAATATATGCAGCTTTTACAGGTCCGTGCACCCCGACGACCAAATCCATTTCGATGTCGGCTGAGTTGCTCGGTCCGGTAATATAGTTGACGCATGAAGGAACAGTGAAGCCGTCCGCAATGTTTTGGCGGATGATTTCACTGGCTTGTGTCATTCTAGGCACGATACTTGATTTGGGCACAATCGCAATATAGGTCGTTGGCAGAAGGCTGACAGACCGGCCGATATCTTTTGAAGAAAAGAGGACAACCGTTCCCGACTCAGCCAGCGTGATTTCACTGAATGTGATCCCTACATTGGCTTGCTCCGCTTTTTTGATATTTTCTTCGCCTTTGTCAGCATCCCACTCCCAGACCGGCGTTCCTTCGTTCGGCCAGTCCTTGGTGAGCAGGCTTTTTAATCCGTATGCTTCAAAGCGGGGGTCCTTCGGAATGATGACAGGGCCTCCGGAAAAGCGGCTGACCTGCTCGCGAAGAGCATCGTAAAGGCCGGTTGAATCGGTTTCAATCAGCTCTGTATGGATTTTGACACAATGGTTTTTGAGCACTGTGACTAAGTCATCGACTGAATATCCCTCAAGTGTTTTATATTGCGGCTGATGCGTCCACTCAGGGACTGCCACGCCTCCTGTTCTTCTTTCACGGCCCAGGCGAGAAGCGATCCGGTTTAGAAAGCTCTCTTGATTCTGAACGGTTCCCTTCATCATCACTGCTCCTCCTTCGTGTGTTCACGTGATTCTCTGTCTGTAAACCAGTCTCTAAACCTTGATTTGTGCGGAGCCGGGAAATCGCGGATCTGGGTCCAGTTTTTGAGCGGGCCAGGCCCTTTCGAAATTTTTTCATCTTCTGTAAAAGGTGTCATGGCGGCTGGCGCCCATTTTGATCCCACTTTATAAAGCGACAAAGAGGACGCGCCAAGTCCGAACGCTTTCATCGCAAGCTTTTCACTGATCGGCGCTCTGCCTTCTTTTTCGACGATGTTCTGGCGATGCTTGAGAAGCAGCTCATGAAGCGGAATTTTGACAGGGCAGGCTTCTGAGCAAGCCGCGCACAATGTGGACGCGTACGGCAGCTCCTTATAATCGTCATAACCGCCGAGCAGCGGCGATAAAACCGCTCCGATCGGCCCCGAATAAATTGAGCCGTATGAGTGTCCGCCGACATGGCGGTACACAGGACAGACATTGATACAGGCAGCACAGCGAATACATTGCAGCACAGACTGAAATTCCGTACCGAGAATATTGGACCGGCCATTGTCAACAATGACCAGATGGAATTCCTCCGGCCCGTCCACTTCCCCTTCCAGCTTCGGGCCTGTCAAAGCCGTAATATAGCTCGTCAGCCGCTGTCCGACAGCGCTTCTTGTCAGCATGCTGACAAGGACTTCAAATTCAGAAAATGATGGAACAATCCGCTCCATTCCCATCACGGTGATTTGCGTTTTCGGCAAGGTGCTCACAAGCCGTCCGTTTCCTTCATTGGTTACAAGGCTGACAGACCCCGTGTCAGCGATGGCGAAGTTACAGCCGGTAATGCCGATATCCGCTTCCAGAAATTTTTCACGGAGAATGGCGCGCGCATGCATGACAAGCTCTTCCGGTTTTTCTGTATGTTGATAGTCCAGCCTTTCTTTAAACACATCGCGTATCTGCTCTTTATTTTTATGAAGGGCGGGCGCTACGATATGTGATGGCGGATCATGATCATCAATCTGTAAAATATACTCGCCGAGGTCGGTTTCGATGACTTCACAGCCTTCCTTCTCCAGCACCTCGTTCAGATTGATTTCCTCTGTGACCATTGATTTTGATTTCACGATTTTCTTCCCGTTCTTCTTTTGAATGACGTCGCGAATATAAGAAGATGCCTCTTCCGATGTTTCCGCGAAATAAACATGCCCGCCTCTTTTCGTTACATTTTCAGCAAGCTGGCCGAGATAGAAATCGAGGTTTTCAAGGACATGCTGCCTGATTTCCTCTGACAGCGAGCGCCACTCTTCCCAGTTTCCCAGCTCTTCGGCTGCTTCAAGGCGCCGTGTCCGGAGACGTTCCTGCGCACCTGAAACAGCGCCTCTCATAAACTCATTATCTATCCCCTGTGATACCCGCTCTTTAAAAGCGTCAGTACCGATTTTCATCGCCATGATCCTTTCCCCCTCTGAATCCAGTTTTATCTGCTGTTGAGCACTTCGGCGATGTGCATCACTTTGACATTCTTGTCTTTTCTGTCAAGCCGTCCCCCGATATTCATCAAACAGCCGCAGTCAGCACCGATCAGCACCTCTGCTCCTGTTTCTTCGACACATGCGACTTTTTCATCGACCATCTGCTCAGAGATCTGCGCCATTTTGACGGAAAACGTTCCCCCGAATCCGCAGCAGTTATGTTTGCCCGGAAGCGCTGTGAATTCCAGGCCCTTTACATGGCTCAGAAGCTTCATCGGCTCCTCCCGAACCCCAAGCAGCCTTGTCATATGGCACGACGTATGTAAAGTCGCTTTTGTATGAAGGGTCGCGCCGACATCCTCTACCCCAAGGACGTTTACGATAAAATCCGTCAGTTCATACGTTTTATCCGCAAGCTTTTGCGCTTTGTCAGCCCATTTCGGATCATCCTGAAACAGATGCGGATACTCCCGGAACATCGTCGTGCAAGAGCCGGAAGGACTGACAACATATTCGGAATCCTGAAACGTTTCAATCATCCGTTTCATTGCTTTTTTGGCGTCATTTACATAGCCGCTGTTGTAAGCCGGCTGCCCGCAGCAGATCTGCCCCTCCGGAAAATCAACCTCACATCCAAGCCGCTCCAGCAGCTGAACCGTTGCTTTTCCGACGTTTGTTTGAAACATATCAACAAGACAAGTGACAAAAAGTGAGACTTTCATGATGAACCCCTCTCTCATCCCCAATATATGATCTGGTCATCAGATGACCTGAGTTAAAATAACTATATCAATATCGTACACTATTCTGACAATAGAAGGAAAGGGTTTTCTGGGGATATTTTCATTTGCAGGCATATAAAAAACACTCCTGATCTTCCAGAGTGCAGTAAATAGTGAAAAGTTTATGGTTAGATCCAGCCTTTTTCCTCAGCAATGCTGGCGGCTTCTGTCCGATTTTTCGCATGAAGCTTTTGGATGATTTCTGATATATAGTTTCGGACTGTGCCTTGAGATAAATAGAGCTCCAGCGTAATGTCTTTTGTTGTTTTGCCTAAAGCCGCAAGCCTCAGAATTTCTTGCTCTCTAACGGTTAGCGGATTTTCGTCTCGCATCATATTAAATGTCAGCTCGGGGCTGAACACCCTTTTTCCCTTTACACACTTTCGGATGGCATCGGCCAGGTCGTCAATTTCTCCGTCTTTCAGCAGATAGCCATGTACGCCTGCTTTAACGGCGCGTTCAAAATAGCCGGGGCGGGCAAAGGTGGTTAAAATAATGACCTTGCTGCCGCAGCCTTTTTGCACCAATTCCTCTGCTACATCCAGTCCGCTTCGAACCGGCATTTCAATGTCCATAATGCATACATCCGGCTCCAACTTCAATACAGCTTGTAACGCCTCTTCCCCATTTAGTGCTTGTCCGATGACTGTCATATCCTCTTCTAAATCAAGCAGAGATCCTAAAGCGCCCAACAGCATTCGCTGGTCCTCAGCAATAAACAGACGAATCATTCTTTTCGTCCTCCTATCATTCGGCTTTTTTAATCAGCGGAATCGTCAATGTCACAACCGTTCCGTTATGATCTGAAAGCGTTAATCCCCCTTCAATGAGCATCAGCCGTTCTTCCATTCCGCTCAGCCCATTTCCAAACGTTTTCTCCTTTGCTCCCTTTCCGTCATCCCGTATCACAACTTTCATTTTGTCAGCAAACTGTGAAATGGTGATGGCGCAGTGGGTTGCTTTGCTGTGCTTGATGATATTGGTCACGGCTTCCCGCATACACATACTGATAATATTTTGAGTAACGGGAGATATTGCTGAAAAGTCTTCGTCCCCTTCGTATTGAAAGGTAATGTTCCCTGTTTTTAATATGTGCTGGATGTTGGCGAGCTCCTCTGTCATTGTGACCGTTCTCATGTCAGAAACAAGCTCACGAACTTGCTTGAGTGCGGCTCGAGAGCTTATTTCCATTTCTTTTGCCTCAAGCCGGGTCCGATCTGAATCAGATGTTGCCAGCCGCTGAATCAGCTGGCTTTTTAATGTAAGGAGCGACAGGGTATGGCCGAGGGTATCGTGAAGATCACGGGCGATTCGCACGCGCTCCTGCCTTTTGGAGAGTTCCTTTATCTGTTCATTTGCTTGGTCAAGCTTCGTTTCAAGCTCAATTCTCCGAAACATTGAACGAATTCCGAATGGAGAAATGAGCATGATGACGAGAAACGGGAGAACAGAAAAAAGCTCTCGGAGCGAGACTGAGTTCGCGAAAAATTGATAAAAACAGGGAAAAAGCAGCATAAAGAGTAAACCGCAGAACGCACGGTTAAACTTTGTTTTCTCTTTGTAATAACCAACAAAGTTTGCCGGAAAAAAACCTAAATAGATATAGGTAATATGGTAAAACAGACTGTATACCAAAATCACTGCCATTTGCACGATAAGCCAATACGTAAATGAGATTTTGCCCACGCTGCAAAACAGCTGGCGATATGCCGCAACAAAAAGAAGCAGCATGCCATAGCCAATCACCTGTTTGATGCCTGATTCTTTCAATAAAGATAGGAACGGCATAACCGTGTACACCAGAAAGATATAAGGGAAAAACCCGAATTCCTTCGGGAAGATTGCTATTGCCTTTTTCATGTATTACACCGCTTCTTGTTTTCTTCTCATATACTTAAATAGTAGCATGAAGAACATCAAATAAGCGATTAATATTAGAATATGTTTCCCGGACGGGCTCCCGCCTTGGACAAGTTCCCACGCTCCGCTCCCGAAATGATAAGACGGAAGCCACCGGCCAATGTTCTGCATCATGTCAGGCATGACCTCAAACGGCATCCACATGCCGCCGCCTAAAGCCAGCAGCATGTAAAGCACATTACTGATTCCGGCCGCTGTTTCTACCTTTCTCATGAGACCGATTAGTGTGCCTAATGCTAAAAACGGGAATGCGCCAAACAAAATCCACAGTCCGCTCATGATCCATTCAAACGGCGGCAAGGCAATGTCATTGATGATTGCGCCGAACAGAAAAATGACGGCAATCGATAAAACGTGAATGACACTTTGGCCGATCATCTGAGCTGATAAATAGATATAACCCGGAAGAGGCGTAATGCGGAGAAAGGAAGTCCAGCCTTGTGACCGTTCTTGAACCATACGGATGCCAAGCGTCATGATAGAGGAGCCCATCACGCTGAAGACTGTCATCGACATTAAGTAATGAGCGTCCCATGCACGCTGGTCAGGAACGTTGGTATTGACTACATTTGTAAATAGATAATAAAAAGCAATCGGCATGATCAGCGACCAAAGCACAAAGTACTTATTCCTAAGAACCCTTTTTATTTCAGCGATGCTTTGCTTCTGCAGCATGTTCACTCACATTCCCTCCCTGTTTCCGTCAGCCAGTTGGCGAAATGCCTCATCGAGCGTTCCTTGCTCAATCCGGATATCGCGCGCCTGTATGTTTTCTTGAAAGATCAGTGCTAACACTTTGTCTGTACTTGATGTTTGGATGATGGTTCTTTGATGCTTTTGGATCACTCGCTCTACTTCCGGGTGTCGAGACAGCTTTTCCAATGATTCATCTGAATGGAGCGTAAAGGAAACAGACTGTTTTTGAATTCTAGAGCGGAGCTGCATTGGTGAGCCGTCTGCCACAAGCCGCCCTTCAGCAAAAAATAGGATTCGCTGTGCGGCATCATCTGCTTCCTGTAAATAATGAGTTGAAAAAATAATTGTTTTTCCTTGGTCCGCCAGTCCATGAATGGTCTGCCAGAACCGATGTCTTGATGATGTGTCCATTCCGACGGTCGGTTCATCGAATATAAGCAGCTCCGGGTTCCCGGCAAGAGCCAAAGCAAAGTTCAAACGGCGTTTTTGTCCGCCGGATAATTTTTCTGCTCTTGTTTTCAAATCTTCTTTTGTGAGTGCTGTTAACGCAACGAGTTCTTTCATAGACAATGGATGCGGATAATAGCTTTGAAAGAGCTCGAGGATTTCAATCACCTTTAAACCCGGCATGACACTCACGTCCTGAAGCATCGCCCCCATCTTTTCCCGCACCTGTTGATCATCGGGAACCCGATTAAATAGTTTGATATCTCCCTCACTTGGTTTCAGCAATCCTAATATCATAGAGATGACAGTCGTCTTCCCTGCCCCATTCGGCCCGAGAATAGCTGCAATTTCTCCTTTTTCAATGCTGAAGCTGATGTTGTGTACAGCTGTTTTTTGCTGAAAATGTTTTGTCACATTGCTTACTGATACTGCCTCATTCATCACATGAGCACCTCCTGATCGCTTACATTGATTGTAAAATGACGGAGAAGATGACGTTAGTATGGGGTGTCATGATATCAAAGTGACATATGTCATATTCTTTCTAACCGCAGAGTTCTAGACAATCCATCCTCTCTACATCTTCTAATTCAACTAGCTTGCCTATGCCGCCTTTTTCTTTTAAACTAACTTTTATTGAAAAACACACTATTGCAACCTATGAGTGGTATGATATACATATTGAACTTTATTTTCCGGCTGAAAGGAGCCAATCATGAACAAAGCGATTTTGTCTCGAAATGATGTGAAGGTGAGTGGTAGCGGCAAAGCATCTATCATTTTCGCTCCTGGTTTTGGCTGCGATCAAAGTGTGTGGAATGCCGTCGCGCCAGCCTTCGAAGAAGAGTATCGGGTTATTTTATTTGATTACGTCGGTTCCGGGAATTCGGATTTACGCGCATATGATCCGAATCGTTACGGAACACTTGACGGCTATGCCCAAGATGTTCTTGATGTTTGTGAAGCTTTAGAACTGGAAGAAACCGTATTTGTAGGTCACTCTGTCGGAGCTGTGATTGGGATGCTCGCTTCCATCCGCCGTCCGGCGCTGTTTTCCCACCTGGTCATGGTAGGCCCTTCCCCATGCTATTTGAATGATCCGCCTGAGTATTACGGAGGTTTTGAGGAGGAGCAGCTCCTTGGCTTGCTGGAGATGATGGAGAAAAATTACATAGGCTGGGCAACTGTATTTGCGGCTACTGTTCTGAATCAGCCAGATCGCCCTGAAGTCAGGGAAGAACTCGAAAGCCGTTTTTGTTCGACTGACCCTGTGATTGCCCGTCAATTCGCAAAAGCCGCATTTTTTTCTGATCATCGGGAAGATCTTTCGAAGGTAACGGTTCCCTCTTTTATTCTCCAATGCGCAGATGATATCATTGCCCCTGCAACAGTAGGTGAGTATATGCATAAACATCTGCCTTATAGCAGGCTAAAACAAATGGAGGCTCGCGGTCATTGCCCCCACATGAGCCATCCGGAGGAAACAATACAGCTGATCAGCGATTATTTGAAAGTACACGTGTAATATAGGAACGAAAGGGATTGAGGTGACCCTCTGAATGGACAAACAATTGAATAATGCACCATGCGGTTTCCTCACTTTGTCAGAAGAGGGTTCAATAATAGCGGTCAACCGTACTCTGCTCAACATTCTAAAATACGATCAGGAACAGGTAATCGGCCAGCATATGGATACAATCTTGACTGTTTCCGCACAGCTTTTCTACCAGCTCTATTTTGTTCCGCTTCTGAAACTGGAGAAGCACATTGAAGAAATGTACATTTCCCTAAAAACAAGAGATGGAGAAGACATTCCCGTCCTTGTCAATGCCGTGGTAAGAGCAGATCGCGGAGATTCTATTACCGAGTGTGTTCTGATTCCAATGCGGAAGCGAAATGAATATGAAAATGAACTGTTGATGGCCAAAAACGCGGCCCAGGAAGCTTTGCATGCCAAACAGAAAGCCAATGCGGAGTTAGAGATTGCGTTGGAGACGCTGAAGGCAAAACAAGAAGAACTCCTTGAGAGCAACAAGCAAAATCAGCAATTTAAATTAAACACCAAAAGAGAGCTTGAGCTCGCCAGAAGAATTCAGGAAAACTCGTTAACTGAGCCGATTGTAAACGGTCAAATTCAGATTGATTCTTATTACAAAGCATCCAGTGACTTATCGGGTGATCTTTACGGATTTTATCAAATCGATGAACATCGTTACGGCATTATTATCCTTGATGTGATGGGGCACGGGATTTCATCCGCTCTGATTACAATGTCACTTCATCCTTTGTTTCAGCGCCAGATCACGCAAGGCCTCGGTCCTGTCAAAGTCATGAAGGAATTAGACCGCCACCTTCATAGCTTGTTTCAAAATGATGAGGAAGCCAGACATTATTGTACTGCCATTTATCTCGTCGTTGATACTGCGCGGCAAAAAATTGATTATGTCAACGCAGGGCATCCTCCCGCATTATGGCAGGACGCCGATGGAACTCAACATCTGCTGCAAGCAACCTCACCTCCGATCGGGATGTTTGAAGACGCGGTGTTCCAGTCAAAGAGCCTTCCATACACGAAGGGCGGAAGGCTTCTTCTTTATACAGATGGTGTGATGGATCCTACGGCTTCATGTTATTTATTTGATTTATTAAAGGCTCATCCCGATTTGCCTATTGCTGACCTGAAAGAAAACATCCTTACATCACTTGATCAACATAAGGAAGCCCAGCATCAAAGTGATGATGAATGTTTTATATTAATTGACCTAAAATGATCCATGAGACATAACAATGATTTGTTGCATCTCATGGATTTTCTCTTTCAGCGTTTCTTCAGGTTATGGCCTGTCTCTGCATATCGAAATACCTGCAAGGAAGGCAACGGGTGTCCGGTAAAATCAAACAAAGCTTGGTTATCTACAGCACTTCCCCCAAACCACTTTCCGGCATCTTCAGGGTCATATTCAGCAGCATAGCTGGAGGCCCACCCTGAACCGTATGTTTCCCATAACAGTTTGTTTTTCTCTATCTGCGTTTTCGGCCCGACTGGAATCCACGCCGGCTCCCAATAGAAAACGCCAAGTCCTGCCGTACCCGTATTTGCTACGGCTTCCATCACATCTCTTACCGCATCTGCCTGGCCTTGAACGGAAATCGGGTATGGCAGCGTCTGCCCGCTTTTAGGCGCTGTATTTTCATGCCCGTCGCCATCCTCAGCGGTATAGGTGTATGACGTTTCTGCCACCATGACTTTTTTGCCGTACGTATCAGCGACTGCCTTCAGTACGGAGGTCAAATTTTGTAATGTGCCGTGCCAGAAAGGATAATAGGAACTCGCAAATACATCATAATCCACTTTGTTTTTGCTGAGGGTTTCCGCAATAAATGAATACCTTCCAGTTGTTTCAGGATTGGTAAAATGCAGGGCGACCAAGATGCTGCGGTCTGTTTCCCTGACCGCTCGGCTTCCTTCATTAAACAATTGGCTCATCTTCGCCCAATCCGTTTCGCCGGCAAAAGCCCCTGTGGTTTCATTTCCGACCTGAACCATGCCGATGTCTACGCCTTCCTTGATCATCTTTTGAAGGCTTTGCTTCGTATATTCATAGAGCTTTGCTTTTTTAGCTTCAAAGCTGAGATTGGCCCAAGCTTTGGGCACCTTCTGTTTCCCAGGATCAGCCCAGAAATCAGAATAATGAAAATCAGCCAGCACCTTCATTCCGTTCGCTGTCGCTCTTTTTCCGATAACGATGGCTTTTTGAACATCATTGTTTCCCCCGCCATACCCATTGCCACTTGAATCATATGGGTGATTCCAGATGCGGACGCGAACATAGTTGACTCCAGCCTGCTTTAAAGTTGTAAAAATGTCCTGGCGTTTCCCGCTTGTATCGTAAAAGGTGACACCGCTGTTTTCCAAAGCAATAATGCTGGACACATCTACTCCTTTGATAAAGTTCTTGTTCATGCCCGCTACCTTTTTAACGAAAAGGTCATTTGTCCGAAGCTCTGGCACATGTTTCTCTGCCTCAATGGCCGCAGCATATCCTGATGAACTACATGCACTCCACACGATGGCAGCCACAAAGAACATTTTCACTTTGCTTTTCATGATTTCATCCCCCGATTTAGTAAGCGTCTTCATTCCGTAGAAAAAAGAATCCGCCCATACCGAGCGGAGCAACAGCCTAATGTGTGTTTACAACAATTCTCACTTCATACTTTTCCATCGTCAGGTCGCCTGACAATATGTCTCCTGTCATCATATCCTTCACACTCTGGTCAAACGTGACCAGCTGCTTTTCTTCCGTAAAATTCATGACAAATATATAATCATTGTCCTGATCCTGCCTCGCTTGTACGGACACGCCTTTTCCGTGCAGAACCGGAAAAACAGGAGAAAGAGACAGATCTGTAATCAGCCCTTCATAGAAATCACGATGAAATTGATCTTCCAAACGCGCACCGATAAAATACGCCTTGCCCTGCTGGTATTGATGGCTTGTCACTGCTGGCGTACGCGCATAAAAATCTTCTTGATACACCGCTTCTGCTGAAGCGGTCTTTACATTGATCACCGTTGCATAATCCTTCATTTCATAGGTTTGGCTGCGGTAGCTGACAGCATTTCGATCCTTCGGATACAGCGTGTCAGTTTCAAGAGGCTCAATCCCGAAAATAGCCTGCAAATCCGGATGCCATCCGCCTGTGTACGTTAAGTCATGCTCATTTACAATCCCGCTGATATACGTCATAACTAAAGTGCCGCCATCAGCCGTAAACGCTTTTAAACGGGAAATAGTGTCCTCGCTGATTAAATACAGCATCGGGACGATCAGCAGTTTGTATGGTGAAAAATCTTGTTCTTTCGTAATGACGTCAACAGGGATATCATGCTCCCAGAACGTGCGGTAATGCTGCTGAAGCGTTTGCGGATAACGTTTTGTCGCCTTCGCAAATCCCTGAGCATCCTCGAGCGCCCAGTGATTTTCCCAGTCATATAAAATAGCGGTTTCAGCCGGACGCTTCGTCCCGACAACCTCGGACAGCCGTTCCAGTGTCTCGCCGACTTTGGCCACTTCTTGAAAGACGCGGTTCTTCGGGCTATTGTCATGATCCACAACCGCCCCGTGCAACTTTTCTGATGATCCGCGTGATTTCCGGTATTGGAAATAGAGAACGCTGTCCGAGCCGTGGGCAATCATTTGCATGGACGACAGCAGATTCATGCCCGGGCGCTTTGCTTTGTTGACGTGATGCCAATTGACTGCGCTTGGCGTACATTCCATTAATAAGAAAGGCTGCTGCTTCAAGCTCCGGTATAGGTCATTGATGAAGCCCACCTTCATCGCCAAATCGGCTGTGCTTTCCCAGTCATTGTGCCAGACTGGATAAGCGTCCCAGCTAATCACATCGACATGCTTCGCAAATTTGCTGTAGTCGAGGCCCTGATACGGAATCAAATCCGGCGTGTCTGCCATAAAGTTCGTTGTGATCGGAATATCAGGCGTCAATTCCTTCAGCGGAACGATTTCGTTTTCATAAAACGAAATCGTCTGATCTGTGACGAACCGGCGCCAGTCTAAGTTCAAGCCGTGCAAGCCATTTTCACCGATCGGCGAAGGGCTTTCAATTTGTGACCAATCATTGAATGTGTGGCTCCAAAAATGAGTCCACCATGCATGGTTCAGCGCCTTGAGGCTGTTGTCATATTTCGATTTCAGCCACTCCCTGAAGGCATGCTGGCATAGATCACAGTGGCAATCTCCCCCGTATTCGTTTGAAATATGCCACAATAACAGCGCCGGGTGATTGCCGTATCGTTCTGCTAATAAGCGGTTGATGTGACGTGTTTTTTCTCGGTAGACTTTAGATGTGAGGCAGTGGTTGTGCCTTCCGCCGTGCAGCTGTTTGACACGGGAGGCATTGACACGCAAAACCTCAGGATAGGTTTGCGAAAGCCAGGCAGGACGCGCCCCGCTTGGCGTTGCTAAGATGACTCTGCCGCCTATGCTGTGAATCTGTTCAAAAATATCATCCAGCCATTCAAATTGATATACGCCCTCCTCCGGCTCAAGTGCGCTCCATGCAAAAATGCCGACAGAAAACGTATTCGTATGAGAAAGCTTCATCAGCTTGATATCATCGGCTAAAATATCGGGCCGATCGAGCCACTGATCGGGATTGTAGTCTCCTCCGTGGAGCATAAATTTTGCTTCTGTTACGAGCGTTTTTTCAAGCTTTGACATCACATTCTCCTCCTTATTCTCTTAGCCTTTCGTTCCCCCTGCGGTTAAACCGGACACAAAATTCTTTTGCAGCATGATAAAGATGACAGCAACCGGTATGCTGATGAGGAGAGCTCCGGCTGCAAATGTCGTATAGCTGGCCCCCATGACATCATTTACTAAATTGAATAGACCGACGGGCAATGTATAGGATTCAGGCGTTCTCAATATGGTTGAGGACAGCACAAAATCTCCGAGCGGGCCGGTAAAACCGTTCATGGCGACCACTGCCGCCATCGGTTTTGATAGAGGCAGAATGATCTGGAAGAAGATTCTTGTGCTGCTGGCTCCATCAATCTTGGCGCTTTCATCTAAATCCATCGGAATGGAATCCATGTATCCTTTCATCAAATACGTATTCATCGGGATCAGGCCGCCGATATAAAGCAAGATTAACAGCCAGTGGCTATTGATCATCCCCAAGATTTGCGCCAATACAAACAGGGCAATTAACGCTGAAAACTGGGGAATCATTTGCAGCAATAAAAAGAGAGTTAAAGCGTATTTCCTCCCTTTAAATCGAAACCGCGAAAACGCATAGGCGGTAAATGTCACACAGATCAAAGACCCTGCCATCGTAAACAGGCTGATCTTCATTGAGTTGATATACCACTGCACATATTGAAGGCTTTCTTTGCCCGCAAATAATTCCTTGTAATGGTCGAGAGTCGGATGCTTCGGAATGATGGATGTACTGACCAAGCTGTTGCCGGGGTTAAAGCTTGCGCCTGCTGTCCAAAGGAGAGGATACACAATGATGACTGCCATACAGGCTAACAGCAAGTAAGAGAAAAGGAGACGGATATATTTTCTGACCTTCATATCTGCCAGCATGCCTCATGCCTCCTCTTTAAAAGACTTTGTCCGTCTGAACTGCCACAATGCGATGGAAATGACAAACACAGATAATAGAATTGTTAAAGCAGCGGCAAGTGAATATTGGCTGGACTGCATTGTCAATTTATAAATCCATGAAACGAGAATATCTGTCCCGCCGGCTGTTGATCCGGTTACAGCCGGACCTCCGCCATTAAATAGATAGATAATATTAAAGTTATTAAAATTAAACGTAAACTGGGTAATGATAATCGGAGCCATAGCAATGAACACCATCGGAAGCGTAATGTACCTCAGCTTTGATAAGACAGAAGCGCCATCAATCGTTGCCGCTTCATACAGATCGTCCGGTATGGATTGCAATACGCCTGTTGAGACGAGAAAGATGTATGGAAACCCGAGCCAGCCCTGCATGAGAATCAGCGCAAGCCTCGACCAATTGGCATCTGTCATCCACGGAAGCGGATCTATCCCGAAGAAAGCCAAGATGTCGTGATTCATCGCGCCGAAGCTGTCATTAAACAGCCCTGCAAAAATTAAAATCGTTACAAATCCGGGAACGGCCCATGGCAAAATCAGAATCGTCCGGAAAAAGCGTTTAAAACGAATGTCTTTCTGATTGACGATGATCGCGAGAAAAATCCCAAGGCTGACTTGCAGTGTGGATGCAGCAAGTGTCCAAACCACCGTCCAAGCCAGCACATCAAAAAAAGTCGACCTCCATATATCAACTGTGAAGATATTTGAGAAGGTTTGAAAACCGACCCAATCGATTAATTTTGCAGGAGGAGAATGATACAAATCATAGTTTGTGAAGGCTAATGCAAAGCTGAATAAGATAGGGAATATCACGGCGAAAATTAAAATAAACAAAGATGGGCCGCTGACGACATAAGGATAGCCCTCAGAAATGATATGCTGGTATTGTTCCTTTAAGGAACTTAATGGCTTGTTTTCATCACGCTGTTTTCCGCTTTGAAACGCATCGCGAAGATTCACATAATACACCGCAAGGCCAAAGCAGGTCACAATCACAGCGATAATCCCTTCTGCCAGCAGAAACACGGAATTATCCCGCGGCACCTCTGTTCCCAACGTAAAGATTCCCCAAAACCCCATATTAAGCAGATCTCCAAAGACTGCAAAAAACGATGCGCCTAAGAGAAGAAAGACAAAACCTTTGATCCATTGCTTGTTATAAAATTGCCCCAGCCCCGGAATAATTGACAGCAACAAAGCGATTTGACGATGCTGCACCGTTTTCACCTCTCTTACAATACAAATCTAGGTTTCTCTTTATTTTCCGCTGTGCTTTGCCTTGATTTGTCCTTTGGCCGTTTCAGCAGCTTGATCCAATGCTTGTTTTGGGTCCGCTTTTCCGGTTGCAATTGTTTGTAATGCTGAATCAGCCGGCGTCCATATTTCATTCATTTCCGGGATATTTGGCGTCAGCTCTGAGTAGCGGGATTGTTCAGTAACCGTCCGTGCCGCCTCGCTTTTCATAATTGCCGGATCATTGGCTAAGGATTTCACAGCAGGGACTTCTTTCGTTTGTTCATATCGTGTTTTAGAATTTTTTTCGTTTGCCAAATAAACAGCTAATTCTTGCGCCAGCTCCGCATTCTTTGAAAATGCACTGACGTTGTAGCTTTTGACGCCGATAAAGGAACTCATGTTTTTCCCATTGTCCAGCTTCGGCAGCTTCGTTATGCCAAAATTGATTCCTGCCTTCGAAAAAGCTTCTACATTCCACGGGCCTGAGATAATCGCGGCGGCTTTTCCTTCAGTGAACAGCGATTCCAGCACATTAATCCCTTGCTCTCCAATAATGCCTGCCGGGAATAAACCCTCTTTATAAAACTTTTGAATCAGCGCCGCACCTTTGACAGCGCCTTCATGATTGATCCCGATGTCAGACGGGTTATAGCTGCCGTCTTGATCCTTTCCGAAAATGTATCCGCCATATCCGCTCATCACACTTTCCGCGTAATAAATTTGATCGAACAGGGCTAAAAATCCAAACTTTCTTCCGTCAGCTGTCTTTTTAGAATAGTCGTACCACTCTTCCAGTGTTTGCGGCAATTCCTTCTCTGAGATGAGATCTTTGTTGTAAAAAAGCACTGTCGTTTCCACTGCTTTAGGCAGACCATAAAGCTTTTTGTCTACCATTTGAGACTGAATAGAGGCGTCAGTATAAAGCGATTGAACGTCCTTTTTGACATGTAATTCCTTGAGTAATCCCTCCGTGACAGCTGTTCCGATTTGGTCACCGGGCATTGTTAGCACGTCAGGACCTGTACCGGCCGGTCCGTCCATTCGCAAATCTTCAATCTGCTGGGCATACGGTTTTTCCACGACTTTAACCTTTATATCATGCTCTTTTTCAAATGCAGCAACAGCGTCTTTGATGCCGATGCTTTTTTCTTTATCCTCCCATACGACAAGCTCTGATCCTTTTGAACTTGATTTGGCACTGCTGCTTTCCTTTGGGCCGCAGGCCGCCAAAGATAAACTGACAGCCGCGCATAGCATGAATACGGTACACTTTTTTATCATTTTCATCGATTGTCACCCTTTCGGCATAAATGAAAGCGCTTTTAAAATAATATAGCACGACTGAGAAAATGTGTAAACAAACTATTTACTTCTAACAGTAAATTTTTTTACTTAAACAAAAAATGGCTTAGTCTCCTAAGCCATTCTCAATTCATACTCTTTCTGACGATCAATTCCCCGCCAATATACAATGTTTTTACCGTTCTTCTCTTGTCCTGCACTTGTTCAAGCAGCAACTGAACAGCATTTTTACATAATTCATATATATCAATGTGAAATGTTGTCAAAGGGGGCGAGACATACTTTGCGAAGCTGATGTTGTTGATGCTAACAACGCTGACCCTGTTCGGTATGGCAATACCATTTTCGTTCAGGGCTTGCAGACAGCCTACTGCAATCGGGTCCGCCGCGATCATAAAAGCGGTCGGGAGCTGATTGCCTAATGTGTCAATTGCTGCTGTCATCAGGCGGTAGCCGTTTTCTACAGAGAACCCGCGATGACAGAAAATATACCGCTCGTCCAGCATGCCTTTTTCCTTCATATAGGATCTGAAGGTTTGTTCACGGATGTCCATTTCATCTTGATTGGTGTTTGGATTTTTGTATGTGCCGCCGATAAAACCGATGTTCTTATGTCCCTTTTCGCTCAGCATGTTTATCGTTTTTCTTGTCATTTGGGCTAAATCAGGCCTTACTGAGTCAAAATGATCGGGATCAGGCGTTGAATCGATAAACACGCCGTTTTCAGTGAGATTTCTGAGGAAAGCCAGCTCTTGATCAGAAAATGTGCCGACGGCAATAAACCCTTCGGTATGTTCAGGGATGCGTTCGATTCCATCCGATATTTTATACGTTGTCATGTCGACATTGAATGCTTTCGCCAGTTTTTCTACTTCTAATCTCATTGTTTTAAAATAGACATCTTCTAACTCCTCTTTATCTGTCAGCCAATATAAAAAAGCAATATGTTTCACCAGCGGCCTTACTGTTTTCTTGCGGTAATTGAGCTTTTCCGCTGCTTCATAGATTTTCTCCCGTGTCTCATCAGGAACAGAAAGGCTTTCATCGTTATTTAAAACACGGGAAACGGTTGAGATCGAAAATCCCGCTTCCTGTGCGATATCTTTAATTGTCGCCATTGCATCTGCCTCCATTATTCAGCTTGCCGTTCATTTTAGTAAAACATTTTACTTTCTTTCCCGCAAATGTCAAGTGTACAAAGCCCCTGCTGCTTCATGTAAAAAGACTGAACCCTTTGCGGCTCAGTCTCAGTTGTTTGTATCATGCAGCACCGGCGGAATTGCCCGGGAAATGAGTTGATTATTGCACATTTTCCTCGAAATATCCCGAAAGCACAGCTTCCACATTCGTTAAATGCGCCAGCATAGCAGCCTCCGCCTGCACTCCATCCTGTGCAGCCACGGCGTTGTAAATCCGCTCATGCTCCTCATAAAGCCGCTGAACTGAGGTCTTCTTGGAAAACAGCCAGATTTTCCGTGTTTCCCTCATTGTTTCCAGCAGCAATGATGACACGTGATTCATCAGATGTTTAAGAAGATCATTTTGGGAAGCGTCAGCCAGCGCCAGATGAAATGCGAAGTCTGCTTTCTCACCCAGCTCTCCGTCCCCTTCAATGCTGCCCATTTCCTTTAACGCAGCATGAATTCTTTCGAGGTCCTCTTCTGTCCTTTTTTCAGCAGCTAATGATACAACGCCGATTTCAAGCAATTTTCTGACCTCAAGCAGCTGCTTAACGTCCTCTTTTTTCATGAGAAGCGCGGCTGAGAGCGGCTGAGAAATTTGATTCGGTTCAAATTCCTTCAAGTATGTGCCTTCTCCCTGTTTCATTTCGACTAGCCCCATCGCTTTTAATGCAGAAAGTGCTTCACGGACCGCTGAGCGGCTGACTTGAAAGCTTTCAGAGAGCGCCTGAACGGAGTCTAATTTATCTCCCGGCTTCAATTCGCCGTTTTTGATCATATCTAATAGTGCATCCGCCACTTCTTCATATATTTTCTTTGTTTTAATCTGTTTGTATTTCAATGCAATTCACCCCGTAACTTGTAGGTCTGGCTGGTTACGATCTATTATACTCTGTTTTCGGGGCCGCCAAAAGATTTAGACAATTTTGTCAAAAAGTCTTGTACTTTGATTTTTTTCAAAATATAATGCTAGGTAACTGGTCTTATTACCCAGTCATCAGATGATCATATCATCTTTAGAAACCGCTTACATATAACGCCAGTTTATGTTTCAAGGAGGGGTTTGGGATGCAATGGACACAGGCATTTACGCCTATAGGGGGAAATTTGCTTTTATCAGCGCTCGCCGCACTGGTACCGATTATTTTCTTTTTCTGGGCGCTCGCGATTAAACGCATGAAGGGGTATACAGCGGGCTTGTCCACCTTGGGGATCGCACTTGTCATTGCTGTATTGGTTTATCGGATGCCTGCGGAAAAAGCGCTGATGTCCGCTACACAAGGAGCCGTATACGGAATGTTGCCGATCGGCTGGATTATTGTGACGTCTGTTTTTTTGTATAAAATCACTGTGAAAACGGGACAGTTTGATATCATTCGCAGCTCTGTCCTCTCGATAACTGATGACCGCCGGCTTCAGGCACTCTTGATCGCTTTCTCATTCGGTGCTTTTTTAGAAGGAGCGGCGGGCTTCGGAGCACCGGTTGCCATTTCTGCCGCTCTGCTGGTCGGACTCGGCTTTAACCCTCTTTATGCGGCGGGAATCTGTTTGATCGCCAATACGGCCCCTGTGGCCTTTGGGGCGATTGGGATTCCGATTACAGCCGTAGAAGGGCCGACAGGGATTCCGGCGATGGAGATTTCACAAATGGTCGGGCGGCAGCTGCCGTTTCTATCCGTATTTATTCCTCTTTATCTAATCATCATCATGAGCGGGTTCAAGAAAGCCTTGGAGGTTTGGCCGGCAATTCTCGTTTCCGGTGTTTCCTTTGCTGTTGTTCAATATCTCAGCTCCAATTTTTTAGGGCCTGAGCTGCCGGATGTTTTGTCGGCACTTGTTTCGATGGCTGCGCTTGCAGTGTTTTTAAAATGGTGGAAGCCGAAAACAACATTCCGGTTTGCCAGTGAACAGGAATCGGCCGCCGCGATTGAAACGGCGAAAACGAATCAGGCAGCGCCTGCGTACAGCGGCGGACAGATTTTCATGGCCTGGTCGCCATTTCTGCTGCTGACAGTCATGATTTCTGTATGGGGCATCCCATCTGTCAAATCGGCGCTGACCGGCCATTATGAAGGCTCCGCTGTTTTCTTGCAGTGGCTGAATGCCGTTGGGCAAAAACTGACTTTTGCCCCTGGTGTGCCTTTTTTGAACAATCAAATTATCAATGCTGACGGCACGCCGATTGAAGCGGTTTACAAGCTTGAGGTGCTTGGTTCGGCCGGCACCGCGATCTTGATTGCCGCTTTGCTGTCAAAGTTCATCACGGCGATTTCGTGGAAAGACTGGGGAGCCGTTTTTAAAGAAACAATCCAAGAGTTGAAGTTTCCGATTTTGACCATCGCATCTGTCGTCGGTTTTGCCTATGTCACCAATTCCTCGGGAATGAGTACGACACTCGGGATGACACTCGCGCTGACGGGTTCGATGTTTACCTTCTTTTCGCCTGTTCTCGGCTGGCTCGGCGTCTTCATTACCGGCTCGGATACTTCTGCCAACCTGCTGTTCGGCAACCTGCAGAAAGTCACCGCGTTATCAGTCGGCATGGACCCTGTTCTGTCAGTCGCCGCCAACTCATCAGGCGGTGTCACAGGAAAAATGATTTCGCCGCAGTCAATTGCGGTGGCATGCGCCGCGGTAGGACTTGGCGGAAAAGAGTCAGATCTTTTCCGCTTTACCATTAAGCACAGCTTGTTTTTGCTGCTGCTCGTTTGTATCATCACCTTTTTGCAGCATCATGTATTCAGCTGGATGATTCCTTAAAAAATCCTCCCATCACGGGAGGATTTTATTTATACCGTTTTCTTGCTGCCGACGACGGAATGTTCATTTGGTCGCGGTATTTGGCGACTGTGCGTCTGGAGATTTGGATGCCGTTCTGTTCATATAGCAAATCGGCAAGCTTTTGATCTGAGAGCGGTTTTGTTTTGTCCTCTTGATTAATCAGGTCTTCAAGATGCGTTTTGACTGCATAGTTAGACGTATCTCCATCTCCTGAAGCCTCAGCTTTTGCTGAGAAAAAGAGTTTCATCTCAAACAGCCCGTACGGCGTTTGTATCGTTTTCCCTTTAATTGCCCGGCTCACAGTTGATTCATGAAGGCTTAGGCAGTCCGCTACCTCTCTAAGAGTCAGCGGCTTCATTGCGCTTCGCCCTTTCAGAAAGAAATCCTTTTGCCGTGTGATCAGCTCATTAACAATTCTCGTGATCGTCTGTTTTCGCTGCTGCAGCGCGCGGCTCAGCCAGCGCCATTCCTGATACTTTGCCGATAAATATGAAGCGGTATCCTGACAGGAGCCCGACGATAAAAGCGGCCTGTACTGCGGATGCAGGTCTATCTCTGGAAACGAGCGGGTATTCAGCTCCGCAGCAATGTGCCCGTTTTTCACGGTAATAAAAATGTCAGGCTCGATATACACATCTTGCTCCGGCCGGGCAAACAGAAGGCCCGGTCTTGGGTGAAGAGCTGCGATGTCATCAGAGATATCTTGAATCGTATGAAGCGGAATTCCCGTCTCCTTTGAAAGCGCTTTCCAGTTCTTTTGCGCAAAAGCATCAAAATGAGCAGAAACAAGCATTTCCGCTTGTTCATTTCTATTCGGCAGCCGCTGTAATTGGAGAAGAATGCATTCCTGCAGAGATCTTGCGCCGATTCCAGCTGGCTCTAACGACTGGAGTTTTGCCAAAACAGCCTCCGCTTCCTTAGTCGAAACAGATAATCGCCGTGCTGCCTCCTCCATATCTTCTTCCAAGTACCCATTCGAATCAAGCGAATGAATCAGATAATTAAAAATCTTTTTTTCAGAGTTTGTCAAATTCATATCGAGTGACTGCTGTTTTAACACATCCTGCAGTGTTTTTTGCGGATCACTTAATTGAAGGCCTGCTTCCTGTGCATTCATCCTGTTTTTATTTGTTTTATGGTAAGATAGTGGCGGTGTGTCTAATTCCTTTCGTTCAATAAGAGGGTTTTCCAGTGAGAGCTCATCAATGTATTCGGCGAGTTCTGCCGAATGATAGCCAAGCAGCGTGATGGCCTGCCTGAGCTCCTGTGTCAGTTGAGGCTTTAATACTTGTACTTGCTGAAGTTTCATATCCATCTTGCTCACTCCCCTTTCTTCATTGTACATGATTGAGATCACACCGTATACATTTATGAAAAAGGAGCTGCCAAAGAAATGTCTGAACTTTTTTCCGTCCCTTATTTTATTGAGAATTTAAAACAGCATATCGAAATGAATCAATCAGAGGATAAAATCCACGCGATGAACAGCTATTACCGTTCCGTCGTCTCAACGCTTGTGCAGGACCAGCTGACGAAAAACGCAGTCGTTTTGAAACGGATTCAGCATTTAGATGAAGCGTACAACAAAGTCAAACGGGGAGAATCAAAATAAACCTTCCGCTCACATGTGAGCAGGAAGGTTTTCCTTCTTAGAAGCGTTCTGGATGAGCCGGGTGTACGGCACTCCTTCCATCCAGGTGTGATAGTAATTGGCGTTTTTCCCGTAGGAATTATCGATGACCGTGTTTTCTTTTTGGAGAAGAGAGGACAAGATGTGTCCGTGCAGCCTTGACGTTTCGACCATTTCGTAACGGCTGAAGAACTGGATCGCTTTTTTGACGATATAATCCGAGTATTTTTCCCATATAAACGCGATCGGCAGAGGGTTGCCCGCTTTTTTGTTCAGGACGTTCAGCGTTTGCAGAAAAGCGATCGTCCGGCGGTCTGAAGCTGACAGCACTGTGCGCCAGTCGTAGCTCTCCGCTCTTGCGTGTTCCTGAAGCTCCTCGTTTGCTTCATGATCTGTCCTGATAAATTTCAGCTTTTGATTGAACGGCTGCTGCGTCGGAGCGATGGGAAAAAGCTGATGAGCCATATCAGGCAGAAGCTTAATATGATTGCTTGTAAAGTAAGCCTGCGCCGTTTCATAGGAGGCTTTTTCCCTTGCGATGATGTGGAGATTCGAATGTTTAGAAAATATCTCAGCTGTCCGTTTGAGATTGTCTTTTTGTTGAAAGTAAATCGATTGCGGCAGAATCACGATTTTGTGGTTCGGATAGGTTTGGACGATTTTCTCTCTAAAACCTTGATAATACGGATACAAATCCCCAAAGTTTCCGCCTCCCTGGCAGACGATGATGAGATTCGGATCCAGCTTCCGTCCGACAGGAAAATTGTCAGGATTCCAGCGTTTTCTGACACGGATCCCATGTTCTTTAAAGAAGGCTTCTGTTCCCTTCATAATAAATAAATCCCCTACATTTCCATATAGAGGATAGTCGGCGTATATGATCTCGGATTGTTTCGGAATGACGTCGAGCAGCCCGGACAATTTCTGTTTCAGGCTGATCATCGAATACTTGCTGTCCATTTCTTCACCTCGGCTGTTTGGAATAAGTTTACTAGCACATCAATGACCCGGTTTTGTTCTTCTTCCGTCATATTGGATCCAGATGGGAGACAGATCCCGCGCTTAAAAAGATCTTCGCATATGCTTCCTGTCCCTTCATGAGAATAAAACAAAGCCGGCTGAAACAGCGGCTGTGTATGAAGCGGCTTCCACAGCGGACGCGCTTCAATGTTTTCTTCAGCAAGGCGTTCCACTACGTCATATGGACTGAGTCCGTTCTCAAGTGTGAGTGTGGTAAGCCAGCGATTGGATACGCCTGCTGCATACTCCGGCATAAAGCGGACACCATCTATGTGACCGAGTGCATGTTTATATCTCGTAAAAATGGCCCTTCTTTTCTCCACCCGCTCATCCAGCACCTCAAGCTGGGCAATGCCTACACCGGCTAAGATATTGCTCAGCCTGTAATTGTGCCCGATTTCGCTGTGCTGATAATGAACAGCCGCATCACGGGCCTGTGAAGCGAGAAATCTTGCTTTTTCAATGGCGGCTTCATCATTTGAAACGAGCATCCCTCCGCCTGATGTGGTGATGATTTTGTTCCCGTTAAATGAAAAAATGCCGAAGCGCCCGAATGTCCCGCTTTGCTTCCCTTTATAAACTGTACCGAGAGACTCGGCTGCGTCTTCAATGACAGGAACTCCGTATGCATCACAAAGGCTTACGATTTCATCCATTTTCGCGCTCTGTCCATATAGATTGACAGCAATCACCGCTTTTGGCAGCGTTCCCTTTCTTTTTGCTTCTTCCAGCGCTCTTTCAAGGGCTTTTGGCGACATATTCCACGTATCAGGCTCAGAATCAATAAAGACAGGCACCGCTTTTTCATATAAAATCGGGTTGGCGGTTGCTACAAATGTAAAGGACTGGCAAAACACGTTGTCCCCTTCTTTTACTTCAAGCAAACGCAGCGCCAGGTGGATCGCTGCCGTTCCTGAGCTGACTGCAGCGGCCCCTTTAACACCGACGCGTTCAGCCAGCTGTTCTTCAAATGAATTCACGAGAGGCCCAAGCGGTGCAATCCAGTTAGAGTGAAAGGCTTCTGAAATATAATGCTGCTCTCTTCCGCTCATATGAGGGGGAGATAAGTAGATTCTTTTATGCATATAATCATCCTTTGTTTTATGTTTGAATGGAAGAAATAATGCGCGCTGGCGCACCGGCCACCGTTACCCTGTCCGGTATAGAACGGATCACCGCGGAGCCGGCGCCGACAATGCTCCACGATCCGATTGTGAGCTGCGGGATGACGGCCGCGCCGGTTCCGACGTGGGCGCCTTCCTGAACGGCGACCGCTCCTGACAGCGTGACACGCGGAGAGAGATGGACATAATCGCCGATTTGATTGTCGTGCTCTGCCACGGCGCCTGTATTGATGATGCAGTGAGCGCCGATACGCGCATCCGCCTGAATGATCGCGCCCGCCATAATCACGGTCCCTTCCCCGATGACAGCCGACTTGCTGACGATGGCTGACGGGTGAATCAATGTAATAAAATCTTCTTTCTTCAGGTCCAGGCGTTCAGCCACCTGTTTTCTGACACGGTTGTTCCCGATCGCGATCAGAAACAACACATCGGGGACCAGCCTGCGCACCTCAGAAACGGCTTCCGGCGGGCCTGTGAACCACTCTTCTCCAGCTTCAAACGTTCTGAATTTATCATCCAGCACCGCCGCTAAACGCGTGTCTGACCGGGCGTTTATCAGCTCTCTGATCACCTTTCCGTGTCCGCCGTCACCTACAATGGCCACGTTTCTCATGAGGATACATCTCCGCTTCCTGTAAAGCGTTCCGCAGTCACATGATTGGTTTGCTGAATCCCTTCTGAAACAAGGACCTTTCGCACCGTCAAACACAAAATTTTCAAATCGAGAAAAAATGATCGGTTATCAACGTACCAAACATCTAATTCAAATTTCTTTTCCCAGGAAATCGCGTTTCTGCCGTTGATTTGCGCCCAGCCTGTGATGCCCGGCTTTACCTCATGGCGCCGTGCCTGTTTTTCTGTATAAAGCGGCAGATAGTCCATTAGGAGCGGGCGCGGGCCGACAAGGCTGAGATCGCCTTTTAGGACATTCAGCAGCTGCGGAAGCTCATCGATGCTCAGCTTTCTGATCAGCCTCCCCGTTTTGGTCAGCCGGACTTCATCGGGCAGCAGGTTTCCTTCACTGTCCCTTTCATCCGTCATCGTTCGGAATTTATAAAGGGTGAATGGTTTGCCGTGCAGGCCCGGCCTCACTTGCTTAAAAAAAACAGGGGATCCTATTTTCAGCCTGACAACAGCGATGGTAAACAGAATGATCACACTCGTACAGCACAACAACAAAATGGCGGCCGTCAGATCAAAAAGTCGTTTCAGGATCAAAGATTCACAGCTCCTTTCGTTTTTCGAAACCGTTTCAGTACCAGCTGTCTTTCTTCTTTCGTGCAAACAAGTGTAAATGCGAAAACGGCGTAGCAGCAGCTGACTGCCATTCCCGTCGCAATCAGTGACGTCCAGCCGTCAATCTCGATAAATAACTGGATTGCCTCACAAACCGCCCAGGCAAACACAGCTGCTGAAAGAGGCCCAAATATGCCTTTAAAAAACACGTGCTTTTTGTAGCCGGTAATGCGGGATACGTACAGCGGTGTAAAGATGGCATTTTTCAACATCAAGGAAATCGCCCCGGCCAATGTAATGCCGTACAAGCCAAGATGAGCCGGTCCGCTCAGAGTGACGGCCAGCACCACATTCACCGCGCCTAACAGCAGGGTAACAATCGCCGGTGTTTTTTGCTGATTAAAGGCGGTCCAAATATAAAACAGCGGCATAAAGGCGAGGCTGACCACCAAGTATCCGGCATGAATGTATAAAAGCGGCGCTATAGATGAAAAAGACGGACCGAGCCAGATCGTCAGAAATGGTCCCGCCAATCCGCCCAATAGTGCAGCAGGAAGCGCCAGAAGAAGACCGTTCAGCCTCACTGCTTTGTTGGCGTAATTCACCAACCCGTCCATATCGCCTTTTGAATAATAAGAAGTGATCAGAGGCGCAAACAGGGAGGCGACCGTACCAGCCAAGCTGCGCAGCAGCAGCGGGAACTGGATGATCGCCGCGTATTTCCCGGAGGCAGCCGCCCCCAGCACCAAGTTGGCGGTTAATAGATCAATCTGCAAAAAAAGCAGCACGCCGATTTGATTGACGGAGCTCCATGTGCCCGCCTGAAACAGCTCCCTGCTTGTGCGGAATGAAAGATCTTTCATACGAAACGAAAACCACGGAATCAGCTTTTTGAAGAAATAGAAAGACAGCGCAGACGCGATGACAGCACCAGCTAAAGCAGCAAGCTGAATCTGCCATATTTTCGGCGTAAAGCATGCAAACAAGAGAAGCACAGACAGCACGCGCACAAGCATTTGCACCGCCTGAATTGAGCTGGTGATATAAAGGCGATTCGCATAAAATGGAGCAGCGCCGAAACCCGCCATCAGAAACGTTAAAATAAACAGCAGACTGCCGATCAAAATCGATAAACGCACATCTGACAAAAGCGCCTGTGGCACGTTCATCACACGGTCAATAAAAAAAGCCGAGCCGGCAAGCGGCAGCAAAAGTAGCAATGATATCAGAACAGACGCTGCCAAATAGTTGCTGATATACGCATTGGCTTTCTCCCGCTCTCCCCTATGGGCGGCGACAGAAAAGAACCGGACAACAACCGAGCTGAGCGCTACAGTAATAATCGAAAAGTAATTAATCACATTTTGTGTCAAATGAACAAAGCCGAACGCTTCAACACCAAGTGTTTTGACAATGAAAGGCGTCATCCAGACCGACAGGAAAACGGACAAGAGAAAAGCCGTGAGATTAGCGCTGAAGTTTATCGTGAATTTCATGCCTGCTTCGCACTGCCTTTCATCGTCCCCCGCTGCTCAAAAAACAGCTTAATGAGAAATATGAGCCGCAGTTTGCACAGCCCTAATACCAAACGCTCGCCTCTTAATAATTTCTCATGCTGAAACGGTGTATGTCTGACAGCCTGCCGCACCATGTCATAGGATAAAATCTGTCTGATCTGCTTTTTAATGGCTTTCGGCGGATTTGGAGAAGCACAAGCGTTTGCCAGAAGCATCGGAAGCTGGTGCCTGCAAATGTACACATTCAAATCTTCCTTGCATGCACCTGCTAAGCCGTAATGATTGTAGAATGCAATTTTCGCCTGATATTGCTTTTGAATCTGTTCATCCATCGCAGGCTTATAAGGCATTTCCGTCAGGCTGTTCGGGTTTTCACGATAGACGTACAAGCCTTCATCCAGCATTTTCACACGCTCCGCTTCAAAAAAAGCGGACAAATTGAAGGGAGAGTCTTCCGCAAAACGGATGTCTTCATCGAACATCAGGTTTGCCCTTTCCAAAAGCTCACGGCGATAAAGATAACGCCATACATACCAGATAAACCTCGTTTCGTGAGCATGCTTGAGCCGTTCAGCGATTTCCGTTTTTGTCAGCACGCGGTTAGTGTCAAGCTGCGGCGGCACATACATCCGACTGTCCGCTGACAGCTTGTAAAAACCGCATCCAGCGATGTCGAGCCGATTCTCCTCCGCCTCTTCAACCAGCCTCTGGAACATAGCGGAAGATACATAATCGTCTCCATCGACAAAGCCGACATACGTGCCCCGTGCTGCCTTTATTCCCGCATTTCGCGCTGAGCTCAGTCCGCCGTTTGTCTGATGAATGACCTGAATTCTCGCATCCTGCTTTGCATAGTCGTCTGCAATTTCGCCTGAACGATCCGGCGTTCCGTCATTCACGAGGATGATTTCAATATCAGAAAGCGTTTGGCGAAGCAGAGAATCAATACACTCCTCTATATATGGTTCAACGTTATACATCGGGACAATAATGCTGACGAGCGGGGTCATTGCGCTTCACCGCTGATTTTATCCCGCAGCCCTTTAAAATACACATCTCTCGGAAAGCCGGCACGAGGTGTTTCTTTTGTTAACAGCTCTTTCACTGCGGCTGTCACGCACTCGGGGTCGGGGTGTTCAATCAGTACCATCGATGGGATGTCTTTGAGCCATTGATAGCCTTCCATCACCTTGTGGTCAAAGGAGCGGATGACGACACACGGCGTTCCTGTCAGCGCGCAAAAGATCATGCCATGAAGCCTGTCAGTAACAACAGCTTCTGCCCTTTGCAGCTTAGACCACAGCGCTTCAAGCTCCTGCTCCCGGGAGTCGCGGCTGACCCGGCGCCCGATCGTTGTCGTAAAGGATTTGATCTCGCCAAATGCTTCAATAAGCGCCGCCTTCACCCGATTTCTCTGGCCCTCCTGCAGCACGCTTTCCTGATCCTCACGCAAACACATATAAACCCCTTCGCGCTCTGCGGGGGTCTTGCTTCTATCTAAATACAGCACCATGTCCGGCTGCTTCAAAATCGTTTTTTCCTGAAAATGCTGCTTCATAAATTGATATGTTGTTTCATCGCGCGCCATCAGCAACAGGCCGGGATGCGCGTTATAAATTTTCTGTGCCCGTTTCAGCTCTTTGCGCCCCTTTTTCGTATCAGAAAAATGAGCCGTTGCCGGAAGCTGGACAACTCGATAGTCGTGAAATGTTTTAATGATGAAACGGCGCGTCCACTCCTCATAACGGTATAAATCCCCCATGTTTCCGCCGCCGATGATAAAGACCATATCCTCCGGATGGCGCGAACGAAGCAGCGCTTTTGCTGATTTATAAATGTCCTTCATATCGACCTCGATGATGTCGAAATCGGGGTACTCCCGCTCAAGAAACGCCTTGCTGGCATAAGCAATCGCGTGATCCCCCAAATTGTCATGGGACGGCAGCAGGGTCAGAATGATTTTTTTCTGATGTGCTGCGGCCTTTACCGGCTGATCGGGGGCACCCAGCCAATATTGGGACGGGTATTTGAGCTTAAGCAGCAGCCATTCTGCAAGATTGATTTTCAACGATTGTAACGACATGTCCTCACCCTCTGTTTCTCATTTTGTACTCGATTACCCGCTGATACACGGCTGACGCCATAGCGACCAACGGCGTCATTCTGTATTTCGCCATCAGAAGCAGGCATGACCGTTTTGCGTCAAAAGGCGCAGTACCCGTTTTTGAGAGGCTCTCCTGAAACACCTGGTCCGCGCAAATCATACCGACATTTCTAAACCTTTCAAACAGCCGGCGGCTGCCGCTTGTTTTCCATTCATTCAGCATACAGATGCTGCTGTGAAGCACGATAAAGGTATCAAGCTCTTTCTGATACTCCTTCAGTTTGTTGTTCTCCTGTAAAAACGTCGCGTTAGCTTCATATAACGCAAGTCCTGATTCAAACAGTTTTTTCTGATAGCGCTGCACGATGGAGGAAAGGTGAATTCGGTAATGATAGAGCGGCGCTTTTACATAGGATACCGAGCGGGCGAAAAAATGAGCCCGGAAGCTGAAAAACTGATCCTCGACATGCTCCAGCTCTCCTCGGAGCGGAAACGACAGCCGATGTGCTTCAACCATGCTTCTTCTGTACAGTTTGTTCCATGAAAACCCTCTGACCTTCCCTTCGAATAACGCCTTGATATAGTGCTCCTTCGGCTGCCCTTGATAGGTTTCCGCAATGTCAGAGACCATGGTTTTCCCAGTGTCCTCAAACTCCGCGGCGTAATTGCAAATGACAAGATCAGTTTCATCGCCTGCCGCCTGAAGCATCTGCTCGCAATAATCAGGCTCGATCCAATCGTCTGAATCTATAAACGCAATAAACTCGCCGCGGGCTGCCTCAATGCCCTTGTTTCGAACCGCGCCGAGACCCTGGTTCTCCTGATGAATCACCTTGAACCTGTTATCGATTTTGGCGTATTCCTCTGCAATATCCGGGCTGGCGTCTGCTGAACCGTCATTGACGACGATGATTTCAATATTGTCTACCGTCTGATTCCGCAGCGACTCGAGACACGTTTTGATATATGTTTCCGTGTTATAAACAGCGACTAACAGACTAACCGCAGGTGTTTCCATAATGACCGGCTCCTCTTGCATAAATTACCGGGAAAAAATCGTTCTGTAGGGCAGAACGGACGAATCAACCGGCATAAGCAAATAACTGTAAAGAAAATAACAAACAATGATAGCGATATAGATCAGGGCATTCGATTTTTTATCAAATATCCTGACGAAATAAGGGACTAGAATCATTTGATACAGGCCGAAATAAATGTTGAACCTGGCAAAGATCACGTCCTTAGTGGCCAAAAGCCCAAACAAAAATCCGAGCAGGCACAAATTGACGACGATATCGATTTGCGGCCACAGCTTCCGCAAACGCGCTCTGTAGCAAAAGGCGAGAAACAGCGGCAGAATCAAGACAGCGATTTTAATGACATTCATTCCGTTCGTGTTGGACATGAGCCATTTTTCATAATGGCTGTACGAGCTGTTTTCCAGCACAACGACAAACACAGAAATAAATTTCTGGTATAAAAACGTCATGCCGAGAAATAAAGCGGATAAGACGAATATCGCCGGTGACCAGGCTTTTCTTCTGACAACAAAATACACGGGAATCATAATCAGCGCCGAGGAATGAAAGAGCGAGCTGATCAGCACGATTAGAAAATATCGTTTCCAGTTCCCGCTGATGATATAGCGGATCGCCCAAAACAAAACGGCTGCCACCATGTATTGCCTGATGCCGTTGAAAGACGCGTAATAATGAAAGGTTCCCAAAAATAAAAAGACACTCAGCTCAAACGGCCTTCCGTAGTCGGCGAGTGTCTTCATAATAAAGCTGTAGGTCACAGCCGCAACCGTTATATACATGATTTGCGGATCCTTCGTGATGAAATTCATCAGCCAAAGCAGCGCGGTAAAACCCGGATCTGTCGCCGTTTTCGCAGTACCGAAACCGAATATCTGCCATACGTTTTGGTAATCGCCCGCCAATTCGTACAGCAGCGTGTACGTCTGAAAATCCGTACCGACTTTGTAGCGAAGACCCGACACGAGCACTAGTGACGTGAGCGGAATCCAGATCAGAAGCTTATTCGGCCGATACCCCGTGGCGAGCGAATCGTCACGTCCGCCGCACATTTTGGCGAACCAAGACCAAATATATACAATTCCCATATTGACAGCATACACAATCATCGTTTATTGTCCTTTTCCGCAGCTGATGTTATATACATTCAGCAGCGCTCCAACATTTTGCTGTGCATCGTAGCCAAGTTCGGCGAGGGTTTCTTTGATGAGCTCACGCTTCGGCCGGCCTGCGGCGGCTGCTCTTGCAATGGTTTCAGCCCAGATGCCAATCGGCTCGGAAAGACTTAATCTCGTCACAAGTCCGAGACCGGCATCGACTTTTTCTGTAATGGTATCTGATATGATGCATGGAAGTCCTGATGCCTGCGCTTCCACAAGCACAACCGGCAAGCCTTCATACAGAGACGGCATGACAAACACATCAAATGTACGCATCAATTCATGAATGTGTTCTTCGATGCCCAAAAAGAGCACGTCTGGCAGCAGGTTCTGCCGCCGCGCCTCCTCCTCCATTTTCTCGCGCAGCGGTCCGTCTCCTGCAAGAACGAGCTGAAAGCGAACCCCTCGTTCTTTGAGATGCGCGGCAAGCTTCAGCAGAAACGCGTGGTTTTTCACTTCATGAAACCGGGCCACATGTCCAATAATGAGACGGTCACCTGCAATGCCGCGAGTTGCTTTTTCTTTAACAGCCGCCTGCCCATTTGGGGCGAATAAATCAAGATCAATTCCGTTTGGAAGAAGATGAACACGCTCCCGCTCCATGCTTGACTGTCCGAATAAAAACCTGCCCGCATCCTCTCCGCAGGCACACAGTGCTGTCGCATTGGCCAAAATAAGCCGTCTAAACACCATCAGCTGCAGGCGGTCCTTCCAATTGAAGCCCGTCTTCCACGACGTATTGTGGGAATGGCATACCCTGACCGGCACTCCGGCAAGCCGTGCTGCAAGGGCGATAAAGCCCGTTTGGAAATCTGTGTGCGCATGAACCGCACTGAACGGCCCGTTTTCTTTTATCGTGTTTTTTACATTCCTTACAAATGTAAGGGGATTGCTTTGTCCAATGCTCGGAACATAAAAAAGCCGCCCGCCTAAAGATAAAATTTCTTCATCATAAGCGCACGGATCATTCCGATATGTTAAAAAATCAAATTGCACTTTGCTTCTGTCCGTTTTCCGATATAAATTCATCACCATAGTTTCCGCACCGCCCCTGTTCATGCCGCTGAGAACATGGAGCACACGCTTTTGGCCGCTATTCATGCTTAACAAGCCCTTCCTTTTGGTTCATCACTCTTTTTTTGTGATAGCGATTCATTACGGCTGCAGGCATAAAGGCGCGGATTAACGGTTTTGCGATATATATGTAATCAGATAAAGGAAGCTTCAATCGTCTGCATGCCTGATAGACAAGGATGGCGTTATCAATGGAATACGTAAATGACCGCCGTTTGAATGCATCGCTGTCTTCCCTTACTTTATACAAGGCTTCCTGGAGATTATAGCCCCTGAAGCCCTCTTCAAAAAAGCGAAGCCACAAATCAATATCCTCCATTCGTCTCGTCCGCCGCACCGAACGGTAGCCTTTCAGCGTGCGGTAGGCACTCGCTCTCATCATAATCGTTCCGTGGCAAAACGGGGTCCCCTTTGCCATGATGCCCGGCTCCGGTACAGAAGGCAGGATACGTGTGCCTCTTACGCCGCATTCATCAAATACTAGCATGCCGGTCCCCACCACCTGGTAATGCCGATGCTTTTCTAAAAACGCGACCTGCTTTTCCAGACGGCGCGGGTACGAGAGGTCGTCTCCGTCCTGGCGGGCGATATACTGGCCTGTTGCGTGCGAAAGACAATGATTTAATGAAGCAGCCAGCCGCTTATTTGTTTTGTTTTGAATCAGCTTGATGCGGTCGCTGTAATGAGCGGCATACTGCTTCGCGATGCGGAGCGTGCCGTCAGTTGACGCATCATCACACATAATCAGCTCCCAGTTTTTATAGGATTGGCTGAGAATGGATTCAACGCTTTCTGCCAAAGTGCGTTCACAATTATAAATGCCCATAATGACAGAAACTTTTGGTCCTGAGTTCATACGCTTTTCTCCTTTATATCCATGTACGCGGAATAAATATCTGCCATTTCTTCTACCGTTCGCGCCTCGGAAAAACGCAAGGCTGTTTTTCGGCCTTCCTGGCCCAGCTTTTTGCAGAGTTCCGGCTTATGATAAAGCTCTTCAATCCGGCCAGCAAAAGCAGCACTGTCACCGATTTTGATCAGAAAACCGTTCTCTCCGTCCCGGATGATTTCCCGGTGTCCGCGGTTATCTGTGGCAATTGCCGGTTTTTCTGCCGCCATCCCCTCCAGCACATTCATGCCGAGGCCCTCTCTGATGCTGGAGGCGACAGATACATCTGCAAGCTGAATCAGCTCGTGAATGTCGCGGCAAAAGCCGTAAAAGCGGATATTGCTGGAAGCGCCAAGCTTTTCAGCCAGCGTTCGATATGTTTGTTCCATCGCCCCTTCTCCAGCAAATACAAGGCGGAGCGACGGAATTTTATCTTTCAGCAAGGCAGCGGCTTCAATTAGCAGCTTCTGATTTTTGTTCAAATTAAGCTCAGCCGGATAAACCAATATAAAATCGTCTTCCTGGAATCCATGTTTTTTTCTGAGTTTTTGCTGTTCTTCCAGGCTGACAGGCCGGAACCGCTCGGTATTGACGCCGATGCCGTGAATTTTCTGCGTCTTTCCGCCCGGCCTTTGAAGTCCTTTCGCCCGTGTGTAATCCTCTTCATTAATCGTAATCAGGCAGTCAGTATATGCCGAAAGCCATTTCTCAACCGGATAGTAAAGAAGCCAATTTTTTATCGGCGCTCCGCTGCAGAAGTGAAAGCCGTGCGCTGTGTACAGCACCTTTGTTCCGTGCCGCCTTGCTTGCCTCGCCGCTAGTCTGGCAAGCACGCCGCCGACCGGCGTATGGCAATGGACAATGTCATATTGGTTGTTGTCGATCACGTCCTTCAGCTGTCTGTAAACGGCCAGATTCTGAGGATGAAAGGGCGACCTGCGAATCGGAATGGAAATTTTCTCATCCACATACGGCAGCTTGGTTTGTCCGCTCGCGGCGACATGAACCTCCCAGCCCATTCGTTTAAACCATTGAAAGTAAGGGAGGTGAAAGGCCTTAAAATGATAATCAACGGTCGCGCAAAACAAGATTTTTTTCGTCATCTTCACTCCCCCTAATGAACACTGGCAGCCGTCATTTTGTCTGATGTATTGATGGCCGCAAACAGCCTCTCTCTCAGGTCAGCTTCCGGCAGGTCATGAAAATCCTCGATAAAGCGCATCAGCACCGGCCAATCGCCGTCCACCGCTTTGCCGATATGAATTTTCGGAAAGATTTGTTCAGCGTGTACTTCATTTTTGTTCAGCAATTCCTCATACATTTTTTCACCGGGACGAATGCCTGTGAATTCGATTGGGATCTGCTCAGTCGTGTAGCCGGACAAATGAATGAGGTTTTTGGCAAGATCCACAATCTTTACGGGTTCTCCCATATCGAGCACAAAAATCTGACGTCCTTTTGCCAGTGCCCCCGCCTGAATGACAAGCCTTGAGGCCTCGGGAATTGTCATGAAATAGCGGGTCATCGCCGGATGTGTGACCGTCACTGGGCCGCCTTTTTCAATCTGTTTTTTGAAAATCGGAATGACGCTGCCGCGGCTCCCGAGCACATTGCCGAAGCGGACAGCCACAAATTTGGTGCTGCTGAATTTTCCGAGATTCATAATAATCATCTCGGCGAATCGTTTTGTTGCCCCCATCACGTTGGCCGGGTTTACTGCTTTATCCGATGAAATCAGCACGAACGTTTCTGTCCCTGCCATATCGGCTGCTTCCGCGACATTTTTTGTCCCGATAATGTTGTTTTTGACAGCCTCTTCAGGATTGTGTTCCATTAAAGGCACATGCTTATGGGCAGCTGCATGGTAGACCACGTGCGGCTCGTACTTTTTCATTAAGGTAAACATTTTATCGCGGTCCTGCACATCCGCAATTTCCGTATGGAACACAATCTGTTTGCCGAACCTTCCATTTAATTCTGTATAAATCGAATGAATGCTGTTTTCTCCATGGCCGAGAAGAATGATTTCCTTAGGCCGGAACATGCTGATCTGCCGGCAGATTTCCGAACCGATTGATCCGCCCGCTCCCGTGACGAGAACTGTTTTTCCTTTGATGCGGTTTGAAATTTCGCTTGTGTCGAGGGTGACCGGCTTTCTGCCGAGCAAGTCCTCAGCTTTTACATCTCTGATTTGCCCGGCAGTTCGTGTGCCGAGCAGCATTTCATCAAAATGAGGCATAATTTTGATGTTTACCCCTGTTCGCACACATTCTTTATATAACACCTGAAGCTCATGGGTGCGGAGCGAAGGAATGGCAATAATAATATAGTTAATTTTGAGCTTTTGCACCGCAGGCATGATACTTTCTTTTCCGCCAATAACGGGCAGTCCCATAATTTCTAATCTATGCTTCGTTTGGTCGTCATCAATAAAAGCGACAGGTATGATGTCAGGATCATCTTTCGACAGCAGCTGCCTGACCATCAGAGTTCCTCCTGATCCCGCCCCGATAATCAGCGCGCGGGACGAGGCGCTGCGTTTTTTTCTGATGCTTTCTTTTAACACTCTTGATAAAACACGGGTTCCTCCAATAGACAAAAACTGAAGCACCCAGCACGCGGTTAACAGACGGAAGAACATCGTATGATACACCGCATACTGAATCACGCCGGTCACAGCGGCCGAAAGCGTAATGCCCTTAAGCAAGACGATCAGCTCTCCGAGTCCGGTGTATGTCCACACCTGTTTATACTGACGGAACAGGAAAGCACATACATGATAGCTGAGGAGCAAGCTGACAGCGGTAAGCAATAATGCTCCGGAGTCATAAAATTGATAGGAATCTTTTAAAAATTGATATCCTGCAATAACTGAATTTAAAACGAGGTACGTATCCAGCGCAATAATCATTGACAATCTTCTCCGGTAACTCAACCTTTTCCCCCCTAATTCTTTTATCGGTTTAGCTGCGGCGGTTTTCGTCTAAAAAAATCGGCAGCAGCTAAACCGACAACACATCCTATGTATATATCAGATAAGTGGGCATTTAACCCGTCCTCACGCCCCGCCAGCGACGACCAGCATCTAAGGCAGCAATATCAGCTGCCCACAGCAGAGCCGAGTGCCTCCATTGATACAGGTCAGGAGACATCACCTTATAATCTATTTAGTAGGAATAGTGTTCCGATTTTTTCATTTTCTTTTTGTTTAAAAGAGCGCCTAACAGCTTTGCATTGGATTGCTCCAGTGCGTCCTTCGCTTTCAAGACGGTATCGGTTTTCGTTTTTCCGCTTAAAACGACGAGCACGCTGCCGTCTGTCTGATTGGCTAAAATCTGGGCATCTGCAACAGACAAAAGCGGAGGGGAGTCAAAGATGACGAGGCTGAATTGTTCATAGATGTCAGAGATTAAATCTCCCATAGCTTTTGAAGACAAGAGTTCAGCCGGATTCGGCGGGGTCGGCCCGCTTGTCAGCACATATAAGTTGTCGATCGGCGTCTTTTGCACCGTCTCACTGAGTGAAGCATTACCGACCAGTACATTTGTCAGCCCGGTTACATTCTCAACCTGAAACGTCTGGTTGATGGTCGGTTTTCTTAAATCGGCATCCACCAGCAGCACTTTCTTTTCCTGCTGCTGTGCAAATACAGCCGCAAGATTCGCTGCACTGAACGATTTACCTTCACCAGGCACAGAGGAGGTAACGAGGATAGACCGCAAGTTGGTCTGGACGGATGAAAACTCAATGTTTGTCCGAATGGTGCGGTATTGTTCCGCAACAATTGATTTATTGTGTAAAACGGATATTTGAGCCAAACCTCGCCTTGCTTTCTTTTTTCTAAAGATCACTCGCTTCACTCCCCGAAATGTTTTATCCCGCGATTCCGCCCTTTTTGGACATCAGGAACGGAGCCTAAGCATGGCAATCCGGTTCTCTCGCTGAGCTGACGTGCGCTTTTGCACGTATCATCGAGAAAATGCAGAAAAAATGCCAGTGTAATGCCGCCCATGACAGCTGCGCCAAAAGCCATGACCATATTTCGCAGCCTGTCAGGCTTGATCATTTGACTTTCAGAAGCCTTCGCCTCTGATAAGATATGTACGCCTTGTACATTCATTCTTTCATCTACTTCTTTTTCAAACTTGTTCACTAACGTGTTCGCAATCTCAGCCGCTCTCGCCGGATCGTGATCCTGGACGGCAACATTAATAATTTCTGATTCATTCTCACTGCTGGTCATCACTTTTCCTTTCAGAGAGGAAGCCGATTCAGAAAGATGCAATTCCGCCTTGACCTCTTCCATCAAGGCAGTGCTTTTCATTATCGATTGGAACGTGCTGCTGTACTGAAGATTTCGCTGGATGTCACTGAGATTCGAGTTTTCTTCACCGTCTGATTCATGAACCAGCACCTGTGTCGACGCCTGGTAGGTCGGTGAAATGACCTTATATTGCACAAAACCCGTAATAAGGGTGACGCCGATTGTGATGAGCAGAATCAGCACGAATCTGTGTTTGACAATCGCATATAATTCTTTAAAACTCATATTCTCATTCATGTATTCATAGCCTTCAGCCTTCCCGCGGCTGGCTTCCCGCGCCCCTTTCTGTTAATGATTGGATTATAAAAGAAAATGTTATTATTTAAAAATTGCAAAATAAGCCAATAAGTTCTCTTTAGAGAACAAAATCATGATTTTCCTCTAATTTACTGCACTTCCCTTATTATTTTAAATTTTATAAAGAACGAAAAATTCCTTATAATGAACGAAATAACGACAGGAATAGAGGAGAATTTCATATTATGATTGGGAGAACTATCCGTTTGTACCGTAAAAGAAAAGGTTATTCTATAAATCAGCTGGCTGTCGAGTCAGGTGTATCTAAATCCTATTTAAGCAAGATTGAAAGAGGCGTTCATACGAATCCGTCCGTTCAATTTTTAAAAAAAGTTTCTGCCACACTGGATGTTGAATTAACAGAATTATTCGACGCTGAAACGATGATGTATGAAAAAATCAGCGGCGGTGAGGACGAATGGCGCGTCCATCTTGTGCAAGCTGTTCAAGCCGGAATGGAAAAGGAAGAGCTGTTCACTTTTACGAACAGATTAAAGAAAGAACGGCCCGAAACCGCTTCCTACCGCAACCGAAAACTGACGGAGTCCAATATAGAAGAATGGAAAGCGCTGATGGCAGAAGCAAGAGAAATCGGCCTGACCGTCCAGGAGGTCAAATCATTTTTCAAAACGATGGGAAGATAATGTCGACTAAGGGCTGACGTTCGCATTCTCAGGGGAAATCTGTTTATAATGGGGGAAAAAGGGAGAGGAAGCAATGTCTCATAAAACAGTAACGACTCAATACGGCAGAGTGAAAGGCACAACAGAAAATGGCGTACATATATGGAAAGGCATCCCCTATGCCAAGCCGCCTGTTGGGCAATTGCGTTTTAAAGCACCGGAAGCTCCGAAAGCGTGGGAGAACGAACTGGACGCAACAGCGTACGGCCCGATTTGCCCGCAGCCGTCTGATTTGCTGTCACTTTCATACGCTGAGCTGCCCCGCCAGTCCGAGGATTGCCTGTATCTCAATGTATTCGCGCCCGACACTTCAAGTCAACACCTTCCTGTTATGGTGTGGATTCACGGCGGCGCTTTTTATCTCGGTGCAGGCAGTGAGCCATTATATGATGGGTCAAGACTTGCAGTACAAGGAGAAGTCATTGTTGTTACACTGAACTACCGGCTGGGTCCGTTTGGATTTTTACATTTGTCTTCATTTGATGAAGCGTATTCCGATAACCTCGGACTGCTTGATCAAGCCGCAGCGCTGAAATGGGTCCGAGACAATATCTCAGCGTTTGGCGGTGATCCGGATAACGTAACGGTATTTGGAGAATCAGCAGGCGGCATGAGCATTGCCGCGCTGCTTGCTATGCCTGCGGCAAAAGGCCTGTTCCAGAAAGCGATCATGGAAAGCGGCGCTTCCCGAACGATGACGAAAGAAAAAGCGGCGAGCACTGCGGCTGCCTTTTTACAGATACTTGGGATTAACGAGAGCCAGCTGGACAGATTGCATACTGTATCTGCAGAAGATTTGCTTAAAGCGGCGGATCAGCTTCGGAAAGCAGAAAATGAAAATATTTTTCAGCTGTTCTTCCAGCCCGCCCTTGATCCGAAAACGCTGCCTGCTGAACCAGAAAAAGCGATCGCAGAAGGGGCTGCTGCCGGCATTCCGCTGTTAATCGGAACAAACCGCGATGAAGGATATTTATTTTTCACACCGGACTCAGAGGTTCATTCTCAGGAAACGTTTGATTCCGCGCTCGAGTATTTATTAGGGCAGCTGCTGGCCGAGAAAGCCGCCGATCTGTATCCGCGTTCTCTGGAAAGTCAAATTCATATGATGACGGATTTGTTATTTTGGCGCCCGGCTGTTGCCTGCGCCTCTGCCCAGTCCCAATATGCGCCTGTCTGGATGTACCGGTTTGACTGGCACCCGGATCAGCCGCCGTACAATAAGGCGTTTCACGCATTAGAGCTTCCTTTTGTTTTCGGAAATCTGGACGCGCTAGAACGGATGGCAAAAGCGGAGGTTACCGATGAGGTGAAACAGCTTTCTCTTAAAATACAATCGGCGTGGAACTCGTTCGCCAAAACAGGAAACCCAAGCACCGAAAATGTTACATGGCCGGCATATCAAGAAGATACAAGAGAGACGCTGATTTTAGATTCAAAGATTTCGATCGAAAACGATCCTGAATCTGAAAAAAGGCAAAAACTATTCCCTTCAAAAGGAGTATAAACATGGGGAAAACAGGATACAGGCGCTGTCATCGTTGTGGCAGCCTGTATCATCATTTTATCAGCTGTAATATGTTTACGGGACACAGCCTATAACCAGCCTATGCGCTGGACTGGCATCATATTGTTTTTCGCAGGAATTGTGATGGTTCCCGCCTACTCAGCAAAAAGAAAACCCGGGAAAGAGGAGTAACTCTCTTTTCCGGGTTTTTCGTTTCTTACAATTTTCCCGCACGGATATCGTCTGTCATTCCTTCATAAGGAGCTTTTGAAATCACTTCTTCATTGTCAATTCCCTCATTTTTCAGGAATGTAATTTCGGCAAATTCAGGTACAACGTATTTAGGATACGTTTCATATTTTTCACGGGATTCTTTCATCAGATCAATGTGGTCATTTTGGTAGCAGACCGTAATTTCAGGATGCTCATGCACCCATTTCGGGAAGAAAATAATGCCGTGCATGCGTTTTTCATTCGGCATGAAGTTTAAAGAAACATCTGTGCCTGTCGGCTCTGTCCAAGACACCTTATATACGCCTTCTGTCAGTTTGACAATATTAACTTCCTGATCCCGCACCCAGCGTCCGGCAACCATTCCGCTATGAATTCTATAATCAATTGTATGGTCGTTTTTAATATAGATTTCGTATTCCCAACCATTTTCATAAGTATAAATCATGTGGCTTCCGATAAAGTTTTCCATCTTTCACACTCTCCTTAGTCTTTACTGTACTTCATAAATGTCTAGTCGAACGTAATCAGGGCTTCTTTCTGCGGAACCGATAAACAAACGGTCATGCAGCCATCGATAGGCTTCACTGCCTGTTTCAAATCTCGGCACCGTACGGAAATAAACATGCTCCGGATCAATGATTTCCCCGGCCGCGGCTTGTTTTCGAAACGGCTCGCTGACTTGCCGTATTCCATTGTTTTCGATGTAAATGAGTTCATGATCTGCTGTTTCAATCACATACCTGGCAGATAAATCTGTTCTGCCGTCAGCGCGAATGATTTGTGAATCGGCACCGCCCGGCAAAATACGTCCCTTTACTTCTCCGGTTATTGTTCCCGAACGAATCGGAATGAGTCGTCTCAGTCCCAGGCCTGTCTCACCAATGGCAATAGGCGGATCAACCTTGATTTCTAAAGAGGCGAATGGTTTTAAAACCGGCTTCTTCATAAGCACCACCTCACCTTCGAAAAAATCATGTAACTATTTACATGTTTACTTTAACACCATTGAGTGTAACTGTCAAACAATAGGACATAAAAAAACAAGGACTGTTTGAAGACAGTCCTTGTTAGCTTTGATAGGCAAGATATGTGCTGACAGTGCTTTTTGCCAGACAGTCAGAGGAATCAATAATCGGAATCTCACTTTGGATATGATCTAACACCGCATTTAAATCCGTACAGGCTGAAATAATGATGTCTGCTTGCTGACTGATTTCTTCATATAGCTTCTGCCACAATGCTTGTGTATGCTGCATTTGATTCGGCTGTTTAATTGCGGCGATTAACTGATTCACAGCCTGCTGCCAATGATCTTTGTGAACAATTTCTTGTCCGTTTGCCTTCAGCCCTTTTTGATAGATGGCAGATTGGATGGTTGAATCTGTTCCTAAAACCGCCGCTTTTTTTGCAGAATGCGGAATCTCTTTTATCGTTTCCTCAATGATATGCAACAAAGGAACCGACAATGCCTGCTGAATCTCTTCATAGTAGACATGTGCCGTATTACAAGGCAGAGCAATGAAATCAACGCCTGTTTTCTCGAGCTTTACCGCCCCGCCAATAATCGCTTTTTTCATCTCAGCATGGTCAATCGGACGATCTGCATAGAAGGGTGTCGGACATGAATAAATCATCATGTGCGGATAGTCGATATCGTTTGAAGCCCCATACAGCTTCTGACAGTAGTCAATCACCTTATCGATAAACGGTGAGGTCGATTTTGGCCCCATACCGGCTAATATTCCGATCATCGCGCTCATTCCTTTCTAATTCGTGCGGACCGCTTCTTCTTCTGAGCCATCCTCATAGAGGATAAAGCTTTTCGCAGCATCCTCACCTAACATAAATTCGACTTCAACAGACAATGATCGCAGAAAGAAACGGGTTTCCGAGGAAGGGAATAATTCCAGTCTCAGCTGCCCGGTGATCTCCAAATAAAGCCGTTCATTCTCGGCTGTCACCCGTGCAGCCGTCCCATCTTGAAACGAGTAACTGCCAACATAGCGGCTGTATATCGCTGTATCAATTGCTTTTTTCTTTTTGTCAGCGGGGCGTTCCGGAATCTCATATGGCTGTCCAAATAGAATATGTTCCGCCGCCTTCAGAATTGCTTGTTCATATTCAGCATCCTCTTCCTTATTGCTCAAATAGATCAGCGTTTTACGATGATCGATATATCGGATCATCGTTGTTGAATAGCCGGGCCATCCTCCGGTGTGGCTGACAACCCGCCCTTTTTCAGGACTGTTTTGAAGCACCCAGCCAAAGCCGTAATCAAACATTTCCCCATTGTTAAGGCGTACAGGTGAAAATACGGCTTCCTTCGAAGCATTGCTGATCAATTCATCCTGATATAACGCCTGATCAAATCGAAACAAATCGCTTGTGACAGAGTTAACTGTACCGTCTCCCTGTATCCCATCAAGGTACACAACGTAGTTCGTTTCCTCAAGATCGTCAGGGAGGACGTATGTTTCGGAATGTACATCATACACATATCCATATGCATAATCATCCATCCGTTCAGGCCGAAGTCTCCGATTATACACTCTCGTTTCATTCATGCCGGCCGGTGAAAAAATATATGTTTTCATAAAGTCTGTATAGTTCATGCCAGATGCTTTTTCAATGATAACCGCCAGCAGCACATACCCCGTATTGCTGTACAGCCAGCCTTCATTCGGCTCAAAATAACCAGGCAGCCCCTCATTCATCAGCATATCCACAATATCCTGATTCACCGCGATCTTATGTGGATCCCAATTGGTAAAAAACCATTCCATATAATCAGGAAGCCCTGACGTATGGTTCAATAAATGCCGAATCGTTACGCCCCGATACGGAAAACCGGGCAGCCAGCGCTCCACTTTATCTTCGTATCCAAGAGTCCCCTTCTCCTCCAGCAATATGATTCCCAAAGCTGTAAAAGGCTTTGACAGAGATGCTAACTCAAACAAAGAGTTTGTTTGCAAGGGGCGTTTTTCCTTCAGTTCTGCATAACCGAAAGAGTGATGATAGATGATATCGCCGTCCTCCGCAGCCAGAGCCGTCCCGTTGAACTGATGTTTTTCGCCTAATGTCTCAAATAAATTCTTGAAATGCTTCCTTTTATTCTGCTTCATTCCTTCACCTCCTATATCTCGTACGTTACTCAGCTAGTAACGTTTCAAATATTTCGAAAATAAAAAAAGCTGATGATTCCTCAAACAGGAAAAATCAACTTTAATATAGATCGCTATTAGATCTGCACGATTCAAAAGATCCCCTTTTTACGAAGTCGGAGAAGGAACTCTAGCGGCAGCAAAATGGGTTCTCGCAGTCGCTTGAATGACTCCGGCCGCAGTACTTCTCATTGCAACTGTCACCGTATCTCCGGCGTTTAACTGAAGAATTTCGGTAATGGCTACGACAGCGGGGAGATTCCCTGCTTGAAATTGGTTATTTCCGCCGCCTACCACATCTTGATTCACGAGAAATACGACTTCTAAGTTGAAGCCAACATTCGCATTCGCTTGAAATTCAACTGATGCATTAAGAGAATACACGCCTGCTGTTCTCGGTGAAAATGTAGATGTGCCGGGGTTATATTCATTCGCCAAATCAAATTGGACATTTTGAAAAAGAACTCCGCTGGCTGCATTTGCAGCAACTGACAGATTCATATTGCTGGTGGCTCTGAAAGCAGAAATAGGCTGGTTCGTCATTGGTGCGAAGGACTGGTTTTGTTGAGCTGATGGGGTATTTCCATTTGTGACACTTGGTGATAAAAGAGGTTCCGGTCGATCGTTCCTCTTAATCCATTTAGTTGGCCGTGGCGGCATGGCATTTTCCTCCTTATCAATCTTACGCTTCTATCAATTGTTAGCTAGCAATACATTATTATATTGTTCGTTACGAGCATTGAAACGGTATCTGCCCCACAGTGCTCAAACATAGAAATGACAGCATCAAGTTCCAAAAAAACGGATAAACGCATTTGATCCAAGGCTATTTCAAGGCTTGCTTCCCCAAGGATGACCATTTTCTGAATCATCTTCAAAAGGTAACTTTATGCCCATTCATCAGACGTTATTAAGAATGCAGATCATAAAAAGAAATAGGAATCTTCGTTAGTTCTTTAGACCTGTAACTTTTAAATTCATTTATGATTTTCTATCAAACAAAAGAGGAAAATAGACCAGTTGCAATCCAAACGAGAGTCTAATAGAATGATGTCGAAAAGTAAATCACGCAGGTTTGTTACTGATAAAGCAGGCAAGACCTAAAATGTGTAAAGGGCAAAGTGTATACTTTGGCGTCGCCCCTTACATATTTTAGGTCTTTTTTATTGTGTGTAACTGACTTGCCATCTCAAACAGGAGGGCTGGAAGAAGCAGACCGCTAACACAGTACATAAAAAAGGAGACATGAACGATGAACATCAAAAAGTTTGCTAAACAAGCAACAGTATTAACCTTTACTACTGCACTGCTGGCAGGAGGCGCAACTCAAGCATTTGCGAAAGAAACGAACCAAAAACCGTATAAAGAAACATACGGCATTACCCATATTACACGCCATGATATGCTGCAAATCCCTGAACAGCAAAAAAATGAAAAATATCAGGTGCCCGAATTCGATCCATCCACAATTAAAAATATCTCTTCTGCAAAAGGCCTGGATGTTTGGGACAGCTGGCCATTGCAAAACGCTGACGGCACAGTTGCAAACTATCACGGCTACCACATCGTCTTTGCATTAGCCGGAGACCCTAAAAATGCGGATGACACATCCATTTACATGTTCTATCAAAAAGTCGGCGAAACGTCTATTGACAGCTGGAAAAACGCTGGCCGCGTCTTTAAGGACAGCGACAAATTCGATGCAAATGATTCTATCCTAAAAGACCAAACGCAAGAATGGTCAGGTTCAGCAACATTTACATCTGACGGAAAAATCCGTTTATTCTACACTGATTTCTCCGGTAAACATTACGGCAAACAAACACTGACAACTGCACAGGTTAACGTATCAGCATCAGACAGCTCTTTGAACATCAACGGTGTCGAAGATTATAAATCAATCTTTGACGGCGACGGCAAAACGTATCAAAATGTACAGCAGTTTATCGATGAAGGCAACTACAGCTCAGGCGATAACCATACGCTGAGAGATCCTCACTACGTAGAAGATAAAGGCCACAAATACTTAGTATTCGAAGCAAACACTGGAACTGAAGACGGCTACCAAGGCGAAGAATCTTTATTTAACAAAGCATACTATGGCAAAAGCACGTCATTCTTCCGTCAAGAAAGCCAAAAACTTCTGCAAAGCGATAAAAAACGCACGGCTGAATTAGCAAACGGCGCACTCGGCATCATTGAGCTAAACGATGATTACACACTGAAAAAAGTGATGAAACCGCTGATTGCATCCAACACAGTCACAGATGAAATCGAACGCGCGAACGTCTTTAAAATGAATGGCAAATGGTATCTGTTCACTGACTCCCGCGGATCAAAAATGACGATCGACGGCATCACGCCTAACGATATTTACATGCTTGGTTATGTTTCTAATTCATTAACTGGCCCATACAAGCCGCTGAACAAAACTGGCCTTGTGTTAAAAATGGATCTTGACCCTAACGACGTAACCTTTACTTACTCACACTTCGCTGTGCCTCAAGCAAAAGGAAACAATGTCGTGATTACAAGCTACATGACAAACAGAGGTTTCTACGCAGACAAACAATCAACGTTTGCGCCAAGCTTCCTGTTGAACATCAAAGGCAAGAAAACATCTGTTGTCAAAGACAGTATCCTTGAACAAGGACAATTAACAGTTAACAATTAAAAACGCAAAAGAAAATGCCGATATCCTATTGGCATTTTCTTTTATTTCTAATTAACATCATAAAGGTGAATCCCCTATGAACTATAAAAAAGCAGGCAAATGGCTAACCGTATTCCTCACCTTTGCAGGAATACTGCTGTTTATCGATTTATTGCCAAAAGAAGAACCTGTCAAAAAATCAAAATCGACACATAAGCCTGACTACCGGGCTGCATATCATTTTACGACACCCGACAAATGGAAAAATGATCCCCAAAAACCGATCTATTTTGATGGCAAATATCATTATTTCTATCTGTATAACAAGGATTATCCAAAAGGCAACGGCACAGAATGGCGGCATGCCGTATCAGAAGATTTGGTGCACTGGACAGATGAAGGCGTGGCGATTCCAAAATATACAAACCCGGACGGTGACATTTGGACCGGTTCCGTCGTGGTGGATAAAGAGAACACAGCCGGGTTCGGGAAAAATGCGCTTGTCGCGATTGTGACACAGCCTTCAGCCAAAGACAAAAAACAAGAGCAATATTTGTGGTACAGCACAGACAAAGGTAAATCATTCAAATTCTACAGTGGAAATCCCGTTATGCCTAACCCGGGCACAGACGATTTCAGAGATCCGAAAGTCATCTGGGATGACCAGGATAACAAATGGGTCATGGTTATGGCAGAAGGATCAAAAATCGGCTTTTATGAATCCGATAACCTGAAGGACTGGCATTACACAAGCGGATTCTTCCCAGAGCAGGCGGGAATAGTGGAATGTCCTGACCTCTACATGATGCGGGCAAGCGACGGTGCTGAAAAGTGGGTTCTCGGCGCCAGCGCGAACGGCAAACCATGGGGCAAACCAAATACGTATGCCTACTGGACCGGAAGCTTCGACGGAAAAGAATTTACAGCGGATCGGACCGAAGCCCAATGGCTTGACTACGGCTTTGATTGGTATGGCGGTGTGACGTTCGAAGACAGCAAAAGCACAGATCCATTAGAAAAGCGTTATGCGCTTGCCTGGATGAACAATTGGGATTATGCCAACAACACACCGACAATGAAGAACGGCTTTAATGGCACAGATTCTGTCATACGCGAACTCCGGCTGCAGGAAGAGGACGGAGCATACAGCCTTGTCTCACAGCCGATTGACGCTTTGGAGCAGCTGACGGTTTCAACTGACGGCATAGAGGATCAGGAAGTGAGCGGATCAAAAACACTGTCGGTGACAGGTGATGCGTATCAGCTTGATATCGATCTTTCTTGGTCAGAGCTAAAAAATGCAGGCGTCAGACTCAGAGAGTCAGAAGACCAAAAACGCCATATTGATGTCGGCATTTTCGCTGAAGGCGACTATGCGTATGTCAACAGGGCGGCCACAAATCAGCCTGACAAAAGCAATACCTATGTCGAAAGCAAAGCTCCTTACGATGTAAGCAAACGGAAGGTGCATTTGAAAATTCTCGTGGATAAAACAACAATAGAAGTATTTGTCGGCGACGGGAAAACCGTTTTATCAAATGAAGTGTTCCCAAAACCTGAAGATAAGGGCATTACCCTTTATTCTGATGGAGGTACAGCCTCATTCAAAAATATAACGGTGAAGCATTTTGATGCAATCCATCAATAAAAAACAGGTGCAGGCGGGCTGCACCTGTTTTTTTATTAGAGCGGTATTCTCTGTTACATATTGGGCATTGTAAGGAATATAAGGCTGGTTTTTAAGGAGGAAGCGGATGTCTAAACAAGGAAATTTTCAAAAATCAATGTCACTGTTTGATCTGATTTTGATTGGGATGGGAGCCATCTTTGGATCAGCATGGCTGTTTGCTGTCAGTAATGTCGCTTCAAAAGCAGGACCCTCCGGCGCTTTTTCCTGGATCATCGGCGGAGCCATTATTCTGTTAATCGGGCTGGTATACGCGGAGCTCGGAGCCGCTCTGCCCCGTACCGGCGGCATCATTCGATACCCCGTTTATTCACATGGCCATCTTGTTGGCTATCTCATTTCATTTGTCACAATTGTCGCTTACACAAGCCTGATTTCAATTGAAGTCACGGCCGTCCGGCAATACGTGGCCTATTGGTTTCCAGGCCTGACCATAAAAGGATCCGATTCGCCGACCATCGCTGGCTGGATCCTGCAATTCGCCTTGCTATGCTTGTTTTTCTTGCTGAATTATTGGAGCGTCAAAACCTTCGCTAAGGCGAATTTCATCATATCGATTTTTAAATATATTGTACCGATTACCATCATTATCGTGCTGATCTTTCATTTTCAGCCGGAGAATTTATCGGTCGAAGGCTTTGCGCCGTTTGGTTTCACAGGTATTCAAGCAGCCATTTCGACTGGCGGCGTGATGTTTGCGTATCTTGGCCTGCACCCGATTGTGTCTGTGGCAGGTGAAGTGCAAAATCCAAAACGCAACATCCCAATCGCTTTAATCATTTGCATTATCGTTTCAACCATTATTTACACTGTTTTGCAGGTCACCTTTATTGGCGCCATCCCGACAGAAACGCTGAAAAATGGCTGGCCGGCAATCGGGCGGGAGTTCTCATTGCCGTTTAAAGATATTGCGGTCATGCTCGGTTTAGGCTGGCTTGCAACGCTTGTCATTTTAGACGCCATTCTGTCTCCCGGAGGAAACGGGAATATTTTCATGAATACGACGTCTCGTCTCGTTTACGCCTGGGCGCGTAACGGCACACTATTCAGCATATTTTCAAAGGTGAATAAAGAAACGGGAACACCCCGAGCTTCACTCTGGCTTTCGTTTGCCATGTCGATTTTCTGGACGCTCCCCTTCCCTTCGTGGAACGCGCTTGTCAATGTCTGTTCTGTCGCGCTCATCCTTTCTTATGCAATTGCACCAATTTGTTCAGCAGCGCTGAGGGTCAATGCGAAGGACTTAAACAGGCCGTTTTATTTAAAAGGAATGAGCATCATCGGGCCGCTTTCCTTTATTTTCACGGCGTTCATCGTGTATTGGTCAGGATGGACAACCGTTTCCTGGCTGCTCGGTTCACAGCTCGTGATGTTTTTGATCTATCTCTGTTTCAGAAAATATGCGCCTCAAGAGGATGTCAGCCTTGCCCAGCAGCTGAAATCAGCGTGGTGGCTTGTCGGGTTTTATATCATGATGCTGATCTTTTCCTACATCGGTTCTTTCGGACACGGTTTAGGCATCATCAGCAATCCCGTCGACCTCATTTTAGTCGCCATCGGCTCACTTGCGATTTACTACTGGGCAAAGTATACCGGACTCCCGAAAGCCGCCATTGATTATGATAAATAAAGAAGCAAGAGTTTTTCTTGCTTCTTTCTGCTTTACAAATAAACATACCCGCGTTAAAGTGAATGATAGTCAGTCATTACAGGAGGTGTTCCTTATGCCAAAACAAACATCAGGCAAATATGAAAAAATTCTGCAGGCTGCCATTGAAGTCATTTCTGAAAAAGGCCTCGACAAGGCCTCTATTTCTGATATTGTCAAAAAGGCCGGCACTGCACAAGGAACGTTCTATTTGTATTTCTCATCTAAAAATGCTCTGATCCCGGCAATCGCAGAAAATCTTCTCACCCATACACTGGATCAAATCAAAGGAAGACTGCATGGAGACGAAGATTTTTGGACCGTTTTAGATATATTAATTGAGGAAACATTTCTCATTACAGAACGCCATAAGGATATTATCGTTCTTTGTTACTCCGGGCTTGCGATCGACCATTCCATGGAAAAATGGGAGACGATCTATCAGCCTTATTATTCCTGGCTCGAAAAAATCATCCATAAGGCCATTAATAACCACGAGGTGACTGAAGGAATCAATGCAAAATGGACAGCCAGAACGATTATCAACTTGGTTGAGAACACAGCTGAACGATTCTATATCGGGTTTGAACAGGATGAAAATATTGAAGTGTTTAAAAAAGAAATCTTTACTTTCTTAAAACGAAGCTTAGGTACAGCTTAAAAAATGACTGGGTAACACCGCTCATTTTTTAATGCCTTAAAAAATGACTGACGTTCATTCATAATATAAAGAGGTGTTTCATATGAACTGGGTGCTTGTTTTTATTGCAGGTCTTTTAGAAATGGTTTGGGCATCTTCCCTTAAACATGCCGATTCGCTTTTGGATTGGGTCATCATATTTATCTTGATCGCAATCAGCTTTATCCTGTTGATCCGCTCTTATCAAAAAATTCCGATGGCCGCGGCATATACTGTATTTGTCGGAATCGGAACCGTTGGAACATATATCACCGGAATTGTGTTGGGCGAATCCTTCTCAGCAGCGCAAATGTTCTTTTTAGCTCTATTGCTGACCGGTATTTTAGGAATGAAGCTATTTACGAAAGAAAGCAAAACACAGCCCGGAGGTGAAAAATAATGGCATGGTTTTTATTAGTGATTGCCGGCATAGAAGAAATTATAGCTGCTGTTGCCATGAAATATATTGACGGCACTAGAAAAAAATGGCCGATCATTGTGATGACTGTTGGATTTGGCTTATCCTTTTTCTGCCTGTCGCAAGCGATGATGGCCCTGCCTGCCGGAGTTGCTTATGCCGTCTGGACCGGCATTGGCAGTATTGGCGTTTCGGCGGTTGGTTTTATCTGGTTTAAGGAACGGTTTCAGCTGCCACAGCTGATTTCTCTTTTCCTGATCCTTGCCGGAGTCATCGGCCTGCGTCTGACGTCTTAATAGCAAAAAAGGGCATATACAGCTGTATATGCCCTTTTTTCATTAATCGTCTTGATGGTTGTGAAGATGGAGCGGCGGCGGGATGAGCCAGCCTTTGTTTTTTAACAGCCTTAAGTATTTTGCGCCGGTTGCCGCTTTAGATACATGGAATTGCCCAAACATCATGGCAATATCCTCACGAATGGACTGTCCCATAATTTTGCTGCATGTCACAAGGCCTGCAGCGTTTTGTGCTGCAGCAGAAGCCGCCACATCCGGATCGAGGAACCGTGCCCCTGGCGGAATATCGTTCAGATCTGCAGCCGGCGGCTCAGGAGAAGCCGGCGGAAGCGCCACTCCGTTTTCTTTCAGGATCGTACTGACTTGTTTCATTTCATCTTGGCACTTCTCAATGGACTCACGAAGCAGCTTCTTCAGGTCGTCATCACCGACATGATGCAATAACATCTGGTAATTGCCGACCATTTTATTGCCTGCCATCACATAACTCCACAAACTGAATACTTCACCGTAATGCATCGGTTCATCCTGCGGGTTTCCGCTTAAAATACCCATATTCATCCTCCTCGCAAATTCAATATCACACATTTCATAACGTGCCCGAGAGAAGGAAAATTTATGTTACAGCGAGAAAGATTTATGAAACAAAACAAAAAAGACAAGAGCGGCAAATGCCAAACCCTTGTCTTTCCTGTTGTTCTATTGGACGCGCTCGGAGGGATTCGAACCCCCGACAGACGTGGTACCGGAAACCACCGCTCTATCCAACTGAGCTACGAGCGCATATTGACTGCGTTAAGAGAACGTCAGCACAACTAATTATACGATAATTTCATTGAAATAACAACCCTCTATTTCAAGAGCCGTTTTTTTAAACCAGACATACATCTGATTTGGCAATCTAACATAAGATGGTTTGAACCCATGTATTTTTGGGGAAAATGGGAAAAAGAGACGACTTTGCATATCAAGCCAGCTTTTTGTTTGACCTTTATTGACCAAAAATGTATCATGTAACTACATACTTACCTAAAAGGTGAAGGAGGAGCATTATGAATTTAATACCTACAGTCATTGAACAAACGAACCGCGGGGAAAGAGCGTATGACATTTATTCTCGTCTATTAAAGGATCGTATCATCATGCTTGGCTCTGCGATTGATGACAACGTTGCAAACTCCATCGTGTCACAGCTTTTATTTTTAGCAGCAGAAGACCCTGAAAAAGAAATTTCTCTTTATATCAACAGCCCGGGCGGCTCTATTACAGCCGGTATGGCGATCTATGATACCATGCAGTTTATCAAGCCGAAGGTATCTACAATTTGCATCGGTATGGCTGCGTCAATGGGCGCATTCCTGCTTGCAGCAGGCGAAAAAGGCAAACGCTATGCGCTTCCAAACAGTGAAGTCATGATTCACCAGCCTCTTGGCGGTGCGCAGGGTCAGGCGACAGAAATTGAAATTGCCGCGAAACGCATTCTCTTGCTTCGCGACAAATTAAACAAAGTCCTTGCTGAACGTACTGGCCAGCCGCTTGAAGTAATCGAACGCGACACAGACCGTGATAACTTCAAGTCTGCTGAAGAAGCGCTTGAATACGGCCTGATTGACAAAATTTTGACTCACACAGAAGATAAATAGTCATAACAAAACCTGCAAGAGCCGCGTCTCTTGCAGGTTTTTTCATTTAAACACTTTTGATTCTATGCTGCTCCCATTCCTCATGTAACAGATCAAGCGTTAAATCACCAGTTCGCTTCACAATCAGATCAGCACCCAGCATTGACTGTTCATGACCGACTCCAACCGCAAACATCCTAGCAGATTTGATTGCAGAGATGCCTGCTTCAGCGTCTTCAATTGCCGCACAATCAGCCGGGAAAACGCCGAGCAGCGCTGCAGCTGTTAAAAAGATTTCGGGATCAGGTTTTCCTTTCGCGAGAGCGGTCGGGTCAACAATGGCATGAAATTCATCAATGATCTCCAAACGTCTTAAAATCTCGGGAGCATTGCGGCTTGAAGATGCTAAACCGATTTTTATATTTTCACGTTTTAATTCACAAAGAAGCCTGCCGATTCCCGGCAAAAGATTTTCCGGCGTCAATTGGCTGATCAGCGTTTGATAATATTGATTTTTTTGATGCATAAGTTCTCGTTTCTCCGCATTTGTATACTTTGTTTCCGCACCGCCAAAGATCAGTATGCTTTCAAGTGACTCCTCTCTGCTGATCCCTTTTAGCCTTTCATTTATGCTTCGGTCAAAGGAGATATCGATTTGTTCTGCGATATGCTTCCAAGCGTGAAAATGATATTCAGCAGTATCTGTTATCACTCCGTCTAAATCAAAAATGACCGCTTTCATATACTAATGCCCATCACAGCTTCATAAGGTTTGAGGCAAATGCTCTTCAAGTCAGCCCGCTCATGCGGATAGTTCGAAATCAGCACCTTCCAACGCTCATGAATCAGTTCCGGAGGCGCTTCGAACAGAGCCTTTTCTTCCGACAAATTCACAACGACGAGAAGCTTTTCCCCTCGATATTCTCGGAGGTAAGAAAAGATTTGCGGATCATTCTCCTGCAGCAGCTGATAATCTCCATATATCATGATCTTATATTGTTTTCGTAATTGAATGAGCTTCTGATAGTAATAGAAAATCGAATCTTGATCTTGCAGAGACTCTTTCACATTGATATCTGGATAGCGGGAATTTACCGCTATCCAAGGGTCTCCGGCAGTGAATCCCGCATGTTTTCCGGCATCCCATTGCATCGGTGTTCTCGCATGATCCCGCCCTTTTTTCGTTACGGCTTTCAGAAACTCCTTTTCTGACATCGTTTTATTTTCGGCGACTAGTTCACGATATGCATTCTTTATTTCAAGATCGTCATACATTTCCAGCGGCATATCACTGTTGACCATGCCGATTTCTTCTCCCTGGTAAATAAACGGCGTTCCTTTCATGCCGTGGAGAACCGTTGCAAATGCTTTTGCACACTGCTTTCGCAGCTTACCGTCATTGCCCCAGCGTGAAATAACCCTCGGCTGATCATGGTTTTCAAAATACAGGGTATTCCAGCCGACATTCATTAACCCGGTCTGCCACCTTGTCATTGTCTTTTTTAAAGCAATCAAATCAAACGGCTTGATCTGCCATTTCCCATTTGGCGAGTTATGTTCTGTATCAATATCCATATGTTCAAATGTAAAGATCATATTCAGCTCTTGCCTACTTGCATCTGTGTACTTTTTCGCCTCTTCAATATTAGAGCCGTTTGCCTCTCCGACCGTCATGCAGTCATAATGGGAAAGCACTTCCCTGTTCATCTCTTGAATAAACTCATGAAGACGGGGGCCGTTAGAGTGATAACGGCCGACGATATAGCTCCTGGTGTTATCCGTTTCGTAGTCCGGAAAATCGGTGTGCTTGGAAATAGAGCCGATCACATCCATCCGCCAGCCATCAACGCCTTTATCCATCCAGAATCTCATCAAATCATACACTTCCCGGCGAACCGCTTCATTTTCCCAATTTAAATCAGGCTGTTTTTTTGAAAAATAGTGCAAATAATACTGTCCTGTCCCTTCATCGTATTCCCACGCCGAGCCTGAAAAGATCGATCCCCAATTATTCGGCTCTGAGCCATCCGGTTTAGGATCTTTCCAAAAATAATAATCCCGATAAGGATTGTCCTTCGACTTGCGGCTTTCAGCAAACCAGGCATGCTCATCTGATGTGTGGTTGACGACCAAATCCATGATGATTTTCATTCCGCGCTGATGCACTTCGTCAATTAGCTGAACCATATCTTCATTTGTCCCAAATTTTTCGTACATGTTTCTGTAGTCGCTGATGTCATAGCCGTTGTCATCTTGCGGGGAATCAAACACCGGGGAGAGCCAGATGACATCCGCCCCAAGATTTTTGATGTAATCCAGTTTTTGAATGACGCCTTGCAAATCCCCGAATCCATCACCATTGGAATCATAAAAACTGCGCGGGTAAATTTGATAAACGACAGCTTCTTTCCACCATTCACTCATCAGACGTTCTCCTTTCATATCGTCCATTTAAGACAACCGGTTCTTCATAAACTTTCATGTGCAGCGGCTCGCCTTTTACAAGCTCAAAGATGGCAGCCGTTTCACCAACCGTAACATTGATTAATCGGTTTCGATAATTGATTTTGAACGAATATCCGTCCCATTCTTTCGGCAAAAACGGATGAAATGTCAGCGTCTCATTTGCGATGCGCATGCCTGCAAAACCCTGAACGATCGCAAGCCAGCTTCCCGTCATCGATGTAATGTGCAGGCCTTCTTCCGTGTCATGATTGTAATTGTCGAGATCGAGCCGAGCTGTACGCTTAACTAATTCCAGCGCTTTCTTTTCCTTTCTGAGCTCGGCTGCAAGAACAGCATGGACAGAGGGTGACAGGCTTGATTCATGAACGGTCATCGGTTCATAAAATTCAAAGTTCCGCCGTTTTTCTTCCATTGTAAAACGGTCGTTAAATAGGTAAATGCCTTGAAGAACATCTGCCTGCTTAATAAAATTAGAGCGAAGAATCTTGTCCCATGACCAGTTCTGATAAAGAGGCCGCTCAGCTGGATTTAACTCGTCCGCTGTTTGCAGGTCTTTATCCAAGAATGTGTCATGCTGAATGAAAACTTTCAGCTCTTCACTATACGGATAGTACATGTGCTGTATAATATTTCTCCAGGCTTTCAGCTCTTCGTCCTGCACATCAAGCAGGCGGTGTTTTTCCGCTGAAATACGTTCGAGATTTTCTAATGTATACTCCAACGTCCAAGCCGCAATGAGATTTGTATACCAATTGTTGTTGACATTGTTTTCATATTCATTCGGCCCTGTGACGCCATGGATCATATATTTGTTTTTTCGTTTCGAGAAGTGAACGCGGTCGGCCCAAAATCTGCTGACTGCCACAAGAACGTCTATCCCGTATTCTTCCATATAGCCACGGTCGCCTGTATAATTGATATAATTGCAGATCGCATAACAGATTGCCCCATTGCGGTGAATTTCCTCAAAGGTGATCTCCCATTCATTGTGGCATTCATCACCTGTAAACGTCACCATCGGATAAAGTGCTCCCTTCATCCCCAATTTTGAGGCGTTTCGTTTGGCAGCCTCCAATTGATGATAGCGATACAAAAGCAGGTTTTTCGTCACCTCCGGCTCTGCTGTCGCCAAATACATCGGAACGGCGTATGCCTCAGTATCCCAATATGCAGCACCCCCATATTTCTCGCCAGTAAATCCTTTCGGCCCGATATTCAAACGGGCATCGCCCCCGTAGTATGTCGAGAATAATTGAAAGATATTGTAGCGGATTCCTTGCTGAAGCTCCTCATCTCCTTTAATCTCTATGTCTGCTTTTGCCCACCTTTCTTGCCAACGATCGGTGTGCCTTCGTTTGGCTTCTTCATAACCGTTCTCAACAACATCTGCCAAAAGCTCCTTCGCTTTCGTTAACAGTTCTTTCTCCCGAAAATCACGGGAAGTCGTGACAATAATAAACTTCTTCAAAGAAGCCTTCGTTTGGTAACTGTAGCGATTCTCGACATACATCCCGGCTGTTTGAGAGCTTTCACTGACAAAGCCCTCTGTCACGTTTGCCATTGCGGCTGAAACCGTAAAGCGCGGTGTTTCAAATGGGTTTTCGATCGTTTTTGCCACTAAATGGCCGCGGTGAGGATCAGCCCCTTTCGCTTCTTCCTGCCAAAACTGTTCTTCGTAGTTGGAATCTTCATTTGCGACATTTCCATCCAGATAAGGAACAAGCGTAATGACCGCATCTTCTGTCAGACACTCCGCTTCATAATGAATCGCACAGAGTTCTTTTACGGCAAGGCTAAGAAATCGCTCCGATCTGAGTCTGACGGTTTTATCCTGAATACGGACCACAGCGCTTCGCCGCAGAATCCCCACTTTCATATTGAGCTCTAACTCAAATGATTCGATTGGATGTTGATAGAGATCGATTTTTTCACCGTCAACATATAAGCCTATGCCAATAAAGTTCATCGCATTGATCACTTTTCCGAAATATTCCGGATACCCGTTTTTCCACCAGCCTACTCGCGTTTTGTCTGGAAACCACACGCCTGCAATATATGTGCCTTGGTGGCTGTCACCTGAATAGCCTTCTTCAAAATTCCCCCTGACCCCCATGTAGCCGTTGGCAAGAGACGTGAGGCTTTCGAGCAGCCGTGGGTGCTCCTTTGGAAATGTACTAGTTTTGATTTTCCATTCATCAATCTCAAATAACCGCTGATTTATCATCATTTCCTCCCGAATGTAGGTTTCCATTATCACGGCGCATTTTGGCCAAATGTCTAAATGCAAAAGAAATCATCAAAGTGACGCCGCATGAATGGATCATCAATACAGTAATCAAGTCAAAATGAACCATACCGATAGCTGCTGCTGCAAATGCCGGCAGCGCTGAGGAACAAATCGCCGTAGATGCTGCTTCCTTGCATGACGCAATAGAGATCATGTTTGATATTTTTGTGATCCAGATGCCCCCCGCAAGAACGGCCGTTAACAAAAGCTGGATCATAAAAATCACCGCATATGCCAGCAACATGATCATTGGCTTATACTGTGCAAACCACAATGTATCGATCAAAACCTCTACGTCATGGACGTTTGGTTTCTTGAGCTTAGCGTCCATTTTTGCATAACCAACGGAAAACCCCGTTCCGTTTTGATCAGTGATCACCAGCTGATCAGGTTGAAATACAATGGCGTTATCATATCCAGTTACCTTCAATCGCCCATTTTCGCCGTTTGTCTGATATCCATATTTCATATCAACCGCCAGCAAATTCTGGCCATCTTCAATCCGCTGAGAGCTCTTCCCGCCTGTCAATTTTCCGTTTCTGATTTGGAAACCTTCTAATTGATCAGCAAATGTATCATTAACCTTTTCAATAGCTGATGGCATGAAAGTTGAAACGCTGAAGCGATCCATTTTCATAAACGAAACCGTCAGCGGGACCATCAAGGAGGCCGTCAAAAACATAAAGAGAAAGGAGAGCTGCAGCCAGCTGAATGTATTCCCGTAACGGCAAACACCTGATGGAGACGCAGCCGCTTTCAGGCAGCGGATGATAAAGCTTTCATTTTGCAGATTTTTCATCGAATTACCCCTTTGTTCCGCCAGCTGTCAGCCCGGACACAAAGTTTTTTTGGAGAAAAAAGAACAAGACGCATATCGGCAGTGCGGCAAGTATAGCTCCGGCCGCAAACAGGGCGACTTTTTGCTGCTGCGGATTTGAAATGAAGGACTGCAAGCCTACAGCAATGGTCAGTCTTTCCGGTGAGCGAAGCAAAAACTTCGCCAGCAAGTAGTCGCCAAACGGTGCCATAAACGCCCAAAGCGCTTGCACCGCAAGCATCGGCTTAACAAGCGGCAGGACGATGGAAGCGAAAATCCTCAGATGTCCCGCTCCATCAATTCGCGCGGCTTCATCAATTTCTCTCGGCACAGTGTCAAAATAACCTTTCATCAGCCACGTGTTCATCGGAATTCCCCCGCCGATATAGATCGCTGTCAAAAACCAGTATTGATCGAGTGCGCCTATCAGCATTGCCAGAACGTAAAAAGCAGTCAGCGCTGCCATCGTCGGCACCATTTGAATGATTAAAAAGAATACCAGGCTCTTTTTTCGGCCTGCAAACCGATAACGGCTATACGTATACCCGGCAAGCGTCACAATCGTAACCTGAAATATCATGACCGATAGCGCGATGACAAGTGTGTTGCTGTACCAGTGAAGATATAGCGTCTCGTCAAATAGCCGCTTAAAATGATCCAAAGTCCAAGAACCTGAAAAATCAAGCTGGAAAGCCGCCGTATTTCCGACACGGAAAGCGGATGAGGCCGTAATCAGCAACGGATAGATAATGACAATACTTAATAGTGTTAAAAATAAATAGGTACAGATTCTATTCAGCATTCTGGCAGTTCCCACATTCACCTACATAACCTCCTCATTGCCAAAAGCATTCGATTTTTTAAAAGCAATCAGGGAAATTCCAATGACAATGAAAGAAATTAACAGTGTAACAGCGGCCGCAACGGAATATTGCGGTGATGTGCCTGTTGTCAGTTTATAAATCCAGGAAATTAAGATATCGGTCGACCCGGCCCCCGCTCCTGCGCTCCCCGGTCCTCCCTCATTAAATAAGTAGATAATCGAGAAATTATTGAAATTAAACGTATACTGGGTAATCATCACAGGCGCTGTCGCAAATAAAATCATCGGGAAAGTAATATGTTGAAAACGCTGAATAAAAGTGGCACCGTCAATCTTTGCCGCTTCATACAATTCATCTGGAATCGCTTGAAGCACTCCCGTTACCATGACATAAATATATGGAAAGCCGAGCCACGTCTGAATCATAATGAGGGCTGTCTTTGTCCAGAAAGGATCGGTCTTCCATGCGATCGCAGGCAGCTCGACAAACGGCAGGTGATTGAATAATGGAATCACCTGTGCATTCATCGCCCCTACGCTGTCGTTAAACATGTTGGAAAAACTCATGATTGTAATAAAAGCCGGAATAGCCCATGGAAATAAAAAAATCATTCGAAATATCCGCTTGCCTTTTATAAAATCCTGATTGACGAAAAGTGCTGTCACGATACCTAAAATAATTTGCAGCGTTGTTGCACATATTGTCCAGATGACCGTCCAGCCCAGTACATTCACAAATGTTTCACGATAAGAGCCGAGGAAAAAAATATTCAAGAAATTTTTAAACCCGACCCAGTCAATCAGACTAGTAGGCGGAATATGATAAAAATCATAGTTTGTACATGCAACAAACAGAGTCACCAACACCGGAAAAATAATCACAAACACCATCATGATATATGCCGGCAGTGTAAATAAATATGGAAACCCTTTATCACCCGCATGACAGATCATATCCTTAGCCGTTGTATTGACCTCCAAACCCGCCGCTTTCATAGCGGCGGTCTTACGCGCATCATGAATATTAAAGATATAGAACATGAGGAAAATCAGCGTCACGATCAATTGCAGCGTGCCTTCAATCAGCATAAACAGTGAGTGATCTTCTCCGGGAACACTTCCCAATGTCATCAACCCGATTAGCGCCTGAAAACCGAAAACGCATAATTCAAAAGCAAACAAGCCTGTGATGGCAAAAAACAAGATCCCCTTTGACAACTGCTGGTTCGCAACCTGCCCAAGCCCTGGAATGATGGATAAAAGCCCTGCCTTTCGTTTTTGCTTTGCAAGTGTATAGTGTGTATTCATTTTTTTCGCCCTCTATTCTACCGGACGCGATCCCGCCGTTTTATTTCACATACTTTTCTTTGATATTTGCCTTTATGACGTTTACGGCATCATTCGCTGATGTTTGTGCCGCTTTTTTTCCTGAAACTGCATCAAACATCAAACTTTCCGCTCCTGTCCATACCTCAGCCATTTCCGGAATAGTTGGAGTCGGCGTCGCTGTTTCATATTGTTTAATCACAGCTGACGTCAGTTCATTCTTTTGCTCATCAGCTTTTTTCCTTGCATCCGTGTTGGCTGGAACTTCGTTTGTATCCTCATAAAAAGCGTAAGCATTGGCATCATTTGCAGCATACTCAAGCCATTTTTCAGCCAGCTCGGGTTCTTTTGTATATTTTGAAGCCACCCAGCCCTTCCCGCCGGCAAAAGGAGCATATTCTTCTCCATTTGGCAATGTCGGAATAGGAGCTGCCCCGTAGTTCAATTTAGCCTCTTTATAGTTGGCAGCTGACCAAGGTCCGCCGATGATCGCACCCGCTTTGCCGTCTAAAAACATCTGCTGAATAAAATCGTCAGCGCTTGAATTGTCTTGCATGCCTTTTGGCCAATAGGTTTTAAACCATTTCTCCGCATATTTCACCGCTTCTACAGCCCCTTTATTGTTCAGGCCGATGTCTCCGGAATCTGTGCCGTTTTTTCCAAATACATATCCGCCGTAACCGGCCAACAAACCGTACGACATGTAAAAGTCAGTCCATTTCGCTAAAAAGCCGGTTGATTTTCCTTTTTCCGAAGCAAACGCAAACCGGGAATCCTCTGTTAATTTTTCAAGATCTTTAAATGTTTTTGGTGCTGTTTGTAAGAGATCTTTGTTGTAATACAAAACAAGCGTTTCAATGACTAGCGGCATTCCATACACCTTGCCGTCAACCGTCACCTGCTGCATTTCTTTATCTCCAAAACTTTTTGTGTTAGATGGCTTAATATCAAGTAAATGTCCTTGTTGGCCCAAACCGCCGATCCGGTCGTAAGCTGCAAGCATAACATCAGGTGCATTACCTGCTGGGCCATCAAGAGGAAGCGCTTCCAACTGCTCGAACATTTGCTTTTCAACGATTTTTATTGTGGCATCATTCTCTTTTTCGAACTTTGTCTTTATGCTTTCGATATAACCTTTATAGGTTTCTTCGACAGACACAGTCAGTACTTTTTTGCCGTCAGAGCTTGCCGGATCTTTTGAGTTTGAACAGGCGGCAAGACCGAATGTCAGGACTGATGCTGCCAATAAGGCAAACCCTTTTTTAAAAGGTATCATCTCTTTTCCCCCTTCTGTTTATGAATCTATCACAATTGTATGGTTCTGCAGAAAGCGGTTACAACACATTTTGGTTTGTTACCGATAACAGAATTTAAACAGGGGCGGCAGCACCTAAAATGAAAAATTCTCCCGGCTGAATGGCAATCACATCGCTATGATGAAGCGGCTGCTCTGTCCATACATCGTAGATTTTCTTATCCCTTTCAATATTCAAATCTCGCAAACTGACATGTCGAGCCGCATTTCCTTGATTAAAGAAATAAATCAGTTTTTTTTCATCGAGAGTCCTCGAAAAGCGAATAAAATCGTTTTGGTCATCCAGCAGATTCCAGTCAAGATCTCCATAAGTCAATAAAGTGTTTTCCTGTTTGCGTAAAGCAATTAACCGTTTCATAAATGTGAGCATCTCTTGATTTTGCTTTTCTTTTTCCCAAACCATACATTTCCGGCATAATGGATCATTATCGCCGTCCAGCCCGATTTCCGTTCCGTAATAGATGCAGGGTGAGCCTGTCTGGGCAAACATAAAAGCAAGCAACGCGCGTGCTTTCTTCTCATCATTGTGGCATCTGGTCAACAGGCGTTTTGTATCATGGCTATCCAGTAAATTAAACATCACCTCATTGACCTGCTTCATCCCATTCATCAAATGCGCATTGACGCGGTGGGCCAGACGTGAGGCTGAGATCGTCCGGTCAGCAAAGTATTCCATCATAGGCTCTGTAAAAGGATAGTTCATCACCGCATGAAATTCATCTCCTCTAAGCCATGGTTCGGCCGTATGCCAGATCTCTCCTACAATATAAATGTCAGGCTTTTCTGCTGATACGGCCTGCCTGAATGTCTTCCAAAAAACGTGATCCACTTCATTTGCCACATCTAAACGCCAGCCGTCAATGTCAAATTCCCGAATCCAATACAAAGCAATATCAAGCAAATATCTCTGTACCTCAGGGTTAGCCGTGTTTAGCTTTGGCATATTGGGTGTAAATGCAAACCTGTCATACTTGTCTTCTGTGACAGGAAAAGAGTGAATATGGAACCAGTCTTTATAGCGGGATTGAGCTCCTTTCTTCACGACATCCTGCCACTGCGGAGAAGCGCTTCCTATATGATTAAAAACAGCATCAAGCATAATTCTCATCCCCCGCTGATGAAGCTGGCTGACCAATGTACGAAAAAGCTCGGGGTCCCCAAAGTGCGAATCAATGGAATAGTAATCAAGCGTGTCGTATTTATGATTAGAAGGTGCGGAAAAGATCGGCGTCAGATAAATGCCGTTCACCCCTAACTCCTCTAAATAATCAAGCTTGTCAACAATCCCTTGCAAATCCCCTCCGAAAAAATCATTGACGCCCGGATCCTTGCTCCCCCACGGCAATGCATTCTCCGGCGACAGGTCTTCTCTTCCATTTGCAAAACGCTCCGGGAAAATTTGATACCAAACCGTTGATTTGACCCACTCAGGCGCTTGAAATGTATCGGCTTCGTGAATAAATGGCAATTTAAAATAATAATGAATCGTCTCCAGCGTTTTTTCGTTATAAGGGCATACACCTGAACTTCCAAAAAAGATGTCTTCATGATCGTCTGTGATAACAAATGCATATTGTAAACGCCTAAATGGCGGAACCACTTCAGCAAACCAATAGTCATGCAATTCTGTTGCGGCAATTTTCCTCATCGGCTGCTCGTTTGCCGACCACCTGCCGTCATTGTACTCATAGGGATCACCCCAAATAAATCGAATGCGGTTTGCATCATCTTTTTTCGTCCGAATCTTGATATGACAGGTCCGCCCATCATAAGAATAAGCATCAGTGCTGAATGGCCGATGGTGAATCGCTGCATATTCCATCATGTTTCCCCCTTTGATTTCCGTTTTATAGAAGCCGGCTCATGGTTTGAAAGTATCATGATGAAATAGCGGGAACAATCCTTTTTACCTTGTTACCGATAACAGAATAGGCGCTTACAGCGTTGATTCACGCACAATTAATTCCGGCTCAAAATATAGATGTCCTTGGGCAGCACCGTCTTCATTCATTTTTTTCAGTAACATTTTCGCACAGGCTTCCCCCATTTCAACAACAGGCTGTCTGACCGTAGTCAACCGTGGAGAGGAGATGCGATCAAGAAACACACCGTCATTCCCGGTAACTGCAACATCTTCTGGAATTCGCTTTCCAAGCGATTGTGCCGCACGAATGACGCCGAGCGCGATTCGATCAGATGCGCAGACAAATGCCGCCTGATTGTCCATGGATTTCAGCAGTTCTCTTGCAAGGCATTCACTCTTCTTAGAACTGTTGTCGATCCGAAACAAATTCGATTTTTTAAAGCTTTCATTCATTGCCCGTATAAACCCTTGTTCTCTTGAACGTTCGAAAGGCTCATCTAAATCAATGCCAAAAAAGACCACTTCCCGCTCACCCAGCCCCATCACATGGCGGGTTGCCATAAAAGTGCCTTTCTCGTTATTCACATCGATAAAGTCATAGCCCATTTCATTTTGCCCGAATACGACGAGCGGCTTCTCAAACGCTTTTATGACACCTTCAAAATCAGCCTTTCTCAAGCCCGTTGCAATAATCCCGTCGCATTGGCCAATATTGAGAGAATTTCTTGTCACAAGCTGGAGTGCATAGTGATTGCGATCCAGTTCTCTGCTGATTCCGGTCAGCAGGTTCATGTAATATGGTTCTGTCGTATCCATTTCCTCAAGAATCAACAGTTTCACAACCTGTGTTCTGTTTTGCACGAGCGCTCTTGCCGCATAATTAGGGATGTAATTCAGCTCTTTCATCGCAGAATGAACAAGCTTTTTTAACTCATCTGTCACCGTCTCAGGGTGGTTGATCACTCGTGATACCGTCATTTTCGATACATTTGCTTTTTTCGCCACATCTGACAATGTTGCCATTTTCATCCCCTCCTTATCTGTGCTTATTATCCAAACTAGTGAAAAAGTCCTCTATTACTGCTAAATATACGAGGCAGGCAAAAGAGAAATAAAAAAGAGATTTCCTTCAGGAAACCTCACATTGTGAAAAAACTTGATTTTTAATGAATTCTCGCCCGGCAATCCACACGAGAAAGTCGCTTTTTTAGATTTCTGTCCACTTTTTTTCTAAAATCGGATAAGAATAATTTTGCATCTGCTCAATTAACTCATCTGGCCGTGACGAGCTGTGAATCAGTTTTAGGTGCGATTCGTTAGAAAACCCTTCTTGAATGCTGTATTTCACCATTTTCATCATCGGTTCAAAATATCCGTTCACATTGTACAGTCCAATTGGCTTTTGGTGGATGCCGATCTGCGCCCAGCAAAGCACTTCAAATAATTCTTCATATGTACCGAAGCCGCCCGGCATGGCGATAAAGCCGTCTGCCAGCTCGCTCATTTTAGCCTTTCGTTCATGCATCCCATTTACTTCAATCAGCTCAGTCAGGTTTTGATGGACAACCTCCCCGCTGAACAAACCGCTCGGCATGACCCCGATAGCAGTTCCGCCGTTTTCCATCACCGCGTCAGCAATCGAGCCCATCAAGCCTACGCGGGAGCCCCCATAGACAAGCCCGATTCCCTGCTCAGCCATGTACGCACCAAGCTCTGCCGCCTTTCTTTTATACGCTTCATTTCCCCCCGGGTTTGAGCCCGCAAATACACAAATGGTTTTCATTCTGTCATCTCCGCATCTATATATCGTGTTAAACATTCAAAAATACACTATATATTGTCCCACCTTCATGTGATAATATCAATATGAAATACATAAAGAATGCGAGTGATAATGGTGCAGCTGGCTGATGCTGAAAAATGGATGAAAGAGTTTTACGAAAGAAGAGGCTGGACAGAATACGGACCGTTTATTCGAATCGGTTTTTTAATGGAGGAAGCCGGAGAACTGGCCCGGGCTGTCAGGGCATATGAAATCGGCAGAGACCGGCCGGATGAGGAAGAATCGACACGAGCTGAGCAAAAACAGGAATTGATTGAAGAAATGGGAGATGTCATCGGAAATATCGCCATTCTTGCTGATATGTACGGAGTCTCTTTAGAAGACGTGATGAAGGCCCATCAGGAAAAATTGACAAAACGATTTGAGCATGCATAAAAAAGCGGCCGCAATGGCCGCTTTTTTAACCTGTGATTTCATCATGGTGATCAAAGAAATGCTGCTTCCCTATTTTGTGAAATAAGCCTGTTTTATGCAGCAGCTCCTTCGGCTGCGATTGCAGTCCTACAATCATCAGCTTTCCGTTGTGGCGTTTAATTCGGTTCATAATGTTGCCAAGCACCGCTTCAGCAGACGTATCCATATAGTGCACCTTATTCATGAGCAGAATGAGGGTCTTCGGCTTTTTCTGTACATGCTCCAGCAGTGAAGATTCAAGTGAATCAATTGATCCGAAAAACAGCGGCCCTTCTATCGCATACATGCTGACAGATGGATCTTCTTTCTTCGCCAGAACAGGATGCGATTCCTGATTGTGGATGCGGGTCGCTTCGCTCATTCTTCTGATGAAGAACACAAATGCGAGCAGCAAGCCGGTTGCCACACCGATGATTAAGTCAAACAAAACCGTAAGGGCGAAGGTCGCCGCCAAAATAAAGGAATCAGCGTTTTTCAATCTCAGCATGTTTGCGACTTCCTTTCGCTCACTCATATTCCACGCGACCACCATGAGAATCGGTGCCATACTGGCCAGCGGCACATGGGACGCATAAGGCGCAAATACGAGCAGGACAAGAAGAACGACTACACCGTGAACGACGCCGGAAACAGGCGACACAGCTCCGTTTTTAATATTGGTTGCCGTTCTGGCGATCGCTCCTGTTGCCGGGATTCCGCCGAACAGCGGCGCTGCCATATTTGCAATCCCCTGGCCGACAAGCTCCTTGTTGCTGTCATGCTTTGAGCCCTTCATGTTATCAGCGACCATTGCGGACAAAATCGACTCAAGTCCGCCAAGAAGCGCGATGACAAGCGCTGCCGGAAACAGCATGACCATTTTATCCAAAGTAAACTCAGGAAACTGAAATTCCGGCAAATGTCGGGGGATTTCTCCATAGGTTGACCCAATCGTTGCCATGCGGTCAGGGAAAAAGACAACTGCAACCACTGTGGAAATCAGAAGCGCCAACAAAGCGCCCGGCACTTTAGGCATCACTTTGGCGGATACTAGCAAAATGATGAGCCCGATCACAGCAGTCAAAATGGCATACACGTTAAAGGTGCCGAGCTGCTGCACAATTTCAAACATGTTGTGATGAAAGTTTTCATGTTTTTCAACATTTCTCAATCCGAGAAAATTAGCGATTTGTTCCGTAAAGATGAGCACGGCAATTCCGGCTGTAAAACCGACGATAACCGGTTTGGGCACGAATTTCATGATTTTCCCGAGCTTAAACAGCCCAAACAGCACCAGCATTACCCCTGCCATAAACCCTGCAATCAGCAGATTCTCTAATCCGTACTGCATGATAATGCCGAACAGTATCGGGACAAAGGCGCCTGTCGGACCGCCAATTTGATATTTAGATCCTCCGAACAAAGAGATACAAATCCCCGCTATAACAACAGTGTACAGCCCGTATTCAGGCTCGACTCCCGAGGCAATGGCAAACGCCATCCCTAAAGGAATTGCCACGACACCTACTACGATACCTGCAATCAGGTCTTTCTGAAATTTCTGTAAATTATATCCCTTGAATCTCCCTGAGAATCGCATATTTTGTTATAACCTCCCTTATAAATGTGTGTTTATGAGCTCAGTTTCATAACCGTTAATGACGACATCAAGTTTTCCTGTTTCAGGGTGAATGACAAGCCCGTGAACCGGCACCTTTTTCGGCAGCAGCGGATGGTTCTTAATCATGTTCACACTATGGGAAACGCTTTCTTCTACGCTGTGAAAACCGGTCAGCCATGATTTCAAATCAAGTCCGGCGCTCGACAGCAAATTCAGGCAGCTTTCTTCCACTCCGCGCTCCTTCGCTTTTTCGAGTATCGAAGACGCATTCAGTCCTGACATCCCGCATTCATGGTGGCCGACAATGCACACCTCTTCAGCCTGCAATTCATAAATCGCTACCAGTATGCTTCGCATCACGCTTCCAAATGGGTGAGAAACGATGGCTCCCGCGTTTTTTACAATTTTAGCATCGCCGTTTTTAAGCCCCATTGCTTGCGGAAGAAGTTCTGTAAGCCTTGTGTCCATACAGGTGACAATGACGAGCTTTTTAGAAGGAAACTTTGTCGTTTTGTACGGTTCATACTTCTTCTCTCTGACAAACCGCTGATTGTGTTCCAAAATTGACGTTAAAGAAACCATTTGATTCATCTCCCATCCATATGATTTTGCAAGCCTTCTTACCCAGCTTACAGTAAGGAATTATAGCATAGGAATAAGCCAAGAAAAGGCTTTCAAAAAAAGACACTATAATTGGACTGTAGAATCAAAACATAAAAATTTATATCTTTCAAAGATAATAAAATTTATATTTAATGAATCCTATAATCCGGCTGCAGCTCGCATATTGATGATTTGTCTGACAAAAAATATAGGTGAATTCAGATAATTAAAAAACTTTTTTAAGCAAAATTAGCTGTTGATTCGATTTTTATATTCATTTTAAGTTCAAAAGAACCAGAAATTAAAAACAACGCAGCTATATTTTTAACATCTTTTTATTTCCGATATAATGAAATAGACAACAGCCATAAAGGGGGAGCCTTGTTGAAACCATTTGTATTTGTCACAAAACCAATTCCTGAAGAGATTGAAGCATTCATCGGTGAACATTGCCGTTATGAAATATGGCAGGAGGATACGCTTCCGAGTGACGTGCTATTTGAGAAACTAAAAGATGCTGAAGGGCTTTTAACGTCAGGAACGTCCGGACCGTCCATCAATCGTGAACTGCTTAAACATGCGCCTAAGCTCAAAGTGGTCAGCAATCAATCCGTTGGGTATGATAACTTCGACATAGAAGCCATGAAAGAACGAGGCGTCGTCGGCACTCATACACCTTATACACTGGATGATACAGTTGCGGATCTGGCCTTTTCTCTGATTCTATCTTCCGCCAGACGTGTCGCCGAACTGGACCGTTTCGTCAGAGCCGGAAAATGGGGAACAGTTGATGAAGAAGCGCTGTTCGGCATTGACGTTCATCATCAGACATTAGGCATTATCGGCATGGGCAGAATTGGCGAACAAGCCGCAAAACGCGCCAAATTTGGTTTTGATATGGAAGTGCTTTATCATAACCGCCATCGTAAACAAGAAACGGAAGACAGCATTGGCGTTAAGTATGCTGAGCTCGATACATTGCTGGAGCAATCTGATTTTATTCTGCTCATCACACCGCTGACTGATGAAACGTATCACATGATAGGGGAACGCGAATTTAAGAAGATGAAGGATTCAGCAATTTTCGTCAATATTTCCCGGGGAAAGACAGTTGATGAAAAAGCACTGATTCGCGCCCTTCAGGAAGGCTGGATCAGAGGAGCAGGGTTAGACGTGTACGAAGAAGAACCTGTCGCAAAAGACAACCCCCTCTTGAAGCTAGATAATGTTACTTTACTGCCGCATATTGGCTCAGCAACAGCGAAAGTACGCTTTAATATGTGTAAACAGGCTGCCGAGAACATGCTTGCAGCCATCCAAGGGCAGACGCCGAAAAATCTCACAAGAGAATTTCAATAAAACAAAAATCCGGTCTGATCCAGACCGGATTTCATCTTACATATGCTGAAGAACAGCACGCTTATAAATATGGCGGGTGACGATATAATAAACAGCCTGGAACACAAAATAAATGAAGATGACAATCACGGCCTCAAGAAATAAGTTAGAATTCAGCATATTACTTAACGCTGCATACGCAAAGCCGGCGTGAATGGTGCCCGCGATAAATGGGATGAAGAACAAAAACCCGATTTGCTTTCCGAGGATTGAGTGAATCTCTTTGTCCGTAATGCCCATTCTCTTTAGTGCTAAAACTTGCACTCTCGTATCTTCTATTTCCGTAAACATCCGCAAATACAGCATGCTTCCTTGCACGATAAAAAACAGCACGCTGACAAACAGACCGATAAACAGCATGAATGCGACTCCCTGCTTCACAATTTGAAAACTGGGAGCACGTGTTTGAAAATCAGATGTATGTTCCTTCGGCACCATGTTTTCAAGCTTTTCAGAGACATCCACCGTCTCCTGCCAATGCTCAAGCTCATACCCTACCACTCTCATCTGTTCCTTCAGCGGCACATCATGTGTCAGGCTGTCAAAGCTCTTATCGCTGACAACCAATAAACGGCTGACTCCATCGACTGACATCAGTATCCCTTTGTTTTGCTGCTTTTTCATGATGTAGGAAAATGTTTTTCCTGACTTCATATGAAATGCTGCGGTTTCCCCTTCTCCAAATGTATCTTTCACCATCATTTGAAAAGGAACATTGATAAACGCTTCATTTTCTTGTAAATGAATAACAGGAAAACCTTTTTCCTTTGCGACTTGATTATAGATTTTCTCTGAAATCAGCAAGGCTTCCGTTTCCGCTTTCTTATTCCCATACGGCAAGTCTGATTGAAAAGTGACAGGAATCCCTGTGGCATCCACCTTATACTTGATATCAGCATCAGCTTTTTTCAATGTATCCTCAGCTAAATCAGGCTTCATAACCTGAAAGCGGGAAGCGTCTTTTTCCACCCAGGCAACAGATTGAGGTATGCTTTGCTCCTCCTGTCTTTCTAAATCAGCATAAAACATATAGATAACACCTGTAGCGGTTAAAATGACCGCTGTAATGACAGAGGTTAGAAACAGCATGCGTGCATGATCTTTCAGCCTGAATATCATGTTGGAACGGACAATGATATTCGTACCTTTATAAAAGCTGTGTTTCTTCCTGTACAGCATGCGGAAGAACGCCACGCTGCTTTGTGTAAAAAAGAAATACGTCCCGATTAACACGAAGATCAAAATCGGAAAAACGCGAAATACCATATCAATCGCATTCGCTGTGGCAGACAGATAATAACCGCCAGCCAGACACAGCAAGGACAAAACAGTGAGCCACTTTGAATAAGCCGGCAAGCTTTTCGGCTTTTGGGCTGCTTTAATCAGCTCAATGATTTCCAGCTTGCGAATCCGTGCCAGCGATAAAACAAGCAGCGTCTGAAACAGGATGAGAAAGCCCACAGCTGTCATCACAAACGCTTTCGGCACAATGACAAATGAGATCGGCACCTTCACGCTGAGCATCCAAGTCATGATCATAAAAAACAGTTTTGAAAATAACAGCCCTGCACCAATGCCGGCAGCAATCGCCGCTAGAGAAATGAGTGACTGCTCATAATAAATCATCTTGCGGAGCTGCTGCTTTGATGTTCCAAACAGCGTCAGCAGCCCAAACTCTTTCTTTCTCGCCTGCAAAAATGCCGAATTCGAATAGGAAATAAAAAATATACAAAAGACAATGATGACGACAAGGGCTGCGCTCAAGCACGTTTTGACAAGACTACCGCCATATACATTTTCTTCATTGACATCAGGATGAAAAATAAAAGATGTGAAGACAAAAAACACCGAAACGGCAAATACACAGCTTAGAAAGTAGGCGACATACCGTTGCAGATTTCCAAGAATGTTTTTACGGGCGATGGTTCTCAAATTCATGAAAATCGCCTCCCAACACACTCAAGGTATCCAGTATACTTTGATAAAACACCTGCTGGTTTGCCCCTCTGTGAATCTCTGAAAAGAAACGGCCATCTTTAATGAACACAATCCGTTTACAGAAGCTTGCCGCTGTCGCATCGTGCGTGACCAACAAAATCGTCGCTTCCTTTTCTTCATTCAGCTGAGCCAGCGTGTTCATCACTTGCTTAGCCGATTTTGAATCAAGGTTTCCTGTCGGTTCATCGGCAAGAATGAGCGCCGGATTGTGAATAATGGCTCTGGCACAGGCAGCACGCTGCTGCTGACCGCCCGACACCTCGTATGTCCGGTGGTCAAGAATATGCTTGATTTGAAGCGTATCGGCCAGTTCATCGAGACGGGCCTCCATTTCTCTCAGCTTTACCTTGTCCAATGCAAGCGGCAGCAGGATATTTTCACGAATCGTCAGCGTATCAAGCAGATTAAAATCCTGAAAGACGAAACCGAGTTCTCTTCTGCGAAAAAGAGCCAGCTCTTGATCCTTTAACGTTTTCGGCTGGATGCCGTTAATCATCATCTCACCCTGGGTCGGCTTATCAATGGTAGCCAGCAAGTTCAAAAGCGTGGTTTTTCCGCTTCCAGACGGCCCCATAATCCCGACAAATTCCCCTTTCGTCACACTGAGGTCAAAGTCGCAGAGTGCTTGAAATGAGATTGTTCCTTTATTTGAATAGTATGTTTTCGATAGATTCGTTGTTTGTAACACGTTCATGTTCTGCTCCTCCTTTTTCTTTATTATAAAAAGGAAGTCAGCAGCCTCCCATCGAACTTTCTTTCAATTCTGCTCTCCAACCTTACAATGCTGTCACATTCACTAGGGTGTCACTTGAAAACACGATGGTCATCACAGTGCCAGCCCCTTCTTTTGATTCCGCATACAGCTTATGGCCAAGCCGGCTGCACACCTGTTTTGCTAAATAAAGGCCCATTCCCGTTGCCTCTTTCATGCTTCGCCCGTTTTCCCCGGTAAAAAATGCGTCAAAAATCCGCGGCAGATCCTGCGGAGGTATGCCGATGCCTTCATCCGCAACCGACAGCCGCGTCTCATGTCCCTGCGTTTCAATCCGGATTGTAATGCGGTCTCCCACCCCTTGCTTTGAATACTTTAAAGCATTGAACAGAATTTGCTCAACAACAAAGGAAAGCCATTTTTGATCACTGGAAACCTGCACGGCGTTAGGCGGCACATGTAGCTTTGGAAAAAGGCGCCGTTTGATAAACTGCCGTTTTTCCTGATTGATAAGTGAACGGACAAGCTCGGCCAAATCAAAGGTTTGCGGCCTTACATCAAACGCAAATTCCTCCAGCCGGGCCGTTTGCAGCATCATATCCAGACCATGGCGAAATCTCTCATTTTCATCCTCCAGCTCCTCTAAAAACGTCGGAAAAGAAGAAGAGGTTCCGTTTTTTCCTTCCTGAATCATTAAAGAAATGACAGATACCGGTGTTTTCATATGGTGTATCCATTGATTGGTGAAGGTATAATGCTGTTTTTGCTGATTGATATATTGTGAGAGCCTGCCTTCGTATTGCTGTCCGAGCGCGTTGATCATTTTCGTCCAAAGGGCTTGCTCTCGTGTTCTTGGCTTTCGGGCCCTCAAAATCTGTCCGACGTCATTCGGTGAATTCGCTTGTTCTGCAAGCTTTTTAACAGATGCGAGAAAGGAAAACTGCCGAACGTAATCAGCAGCAAAACCCGCAGCTATAAGAGCACCGGGCAAAATCCATATGTATATCATATTTTCTGCGGGAGGTTCTGCCCCGCTCTCTATAATGCTTAAATACGCTATCAGCATGGCGGACCCTATTCCTAATAATGAAAATAAAATAATGGCGAAGCGGTCGATGAGATAATTCTTTAACACTCCGGTTCATCCTTCCGATTGACTTGAAATTGATAGCCTTGTCCTCTTATCGTTGAAATGCAATCCTTCAGTCCGGCATTCTCCAACTTTTTTCGCAGCCGATTGACATTGACCGTTAGCGTATTATCATCGACAAAATCGACGTCATCCCATAACGCCTCTAATAATTCATCACGGGAGACGATTTTTTTATGCTCCCTCACAAAAATCGATAGAAGCTGAAATTCCTTTTGTGAAAACAAGATGCGGGTGCTGTTCCACTCGGCCTCATTCTGATCCGGATAAACCATCAGCCCGCCAAGCTCGACTATTCTTGATTCCTGTGACAAAGAGGGCGAGTATTCACCATAGGTGCGGCGCAGGACGCTTTTGATTTTGGCCATCACTACCTCTAAATGGAACGGCTTGGTGATATAATCATCGCCGCCATTTTCAATTGCCATCACCTGATTCAGCTCATCGGTCCTTGCCGATATAAAGATAATCGGCGCATTGGAAATGGTACGGATTTGCCTGCACCAATAAAACCCGTCAAAAAAAGGCAGGTTGATATCAAGCAGCACAAGATCCGGCTTCATTTCTGCAAATTCAAATTTTATATCATTCAGCTGTTCAGCTACTTTGACTTCATATCCGTATTTTTGAAGATGACTGCCCAGCAAAGAAGCAATCCGCTCATCATCTTCCACGAGCAAAATCCGATACACGTTTATCCCCCTTATATTCTGCACGAAGATTTTTCTAGAAGATTCCAAAATTATTATAGCATGCGGCGAAGTAGTAAATCGGTCTTTTTCTGTTCATTATGGTAGAATAAAAAAGGAAAAAATTTCATGATAAGCAGGTGTCATTATGAAGAAAATCATGCTGCTCGTGACCATTACGTCAATTCTTTCAGCATGCCAGCCGAACTATACCGGGAAATACATAGAAATTGGGGATTCATTAACTGAATATGAAAAAGAGTGCTTTAAAGAGAACCACATTCCTTATCAATATGAAAAGGGAAAACTGTATATCCCTGAAGATGCATTTGATGCAGCAATCTACACTTCTTCATAAGAAAAAGCTTGCAGACATGCTGCAAGCTTTTTACGTTACAAAAAATGGAGATTTAATTTCTCTTCAAACTCTGAAGGGGCGATGTCACGTTTTTGGCCTTCCCCGCCGTTTTCATGAATCGTGAAATGGCGGTCTGACATGACCATCCGTCCGTTCGGTGTCAGCTTTGAAGCGAGCAGTGATTTGTTAAAAGGAGATTTTTCATGAGAATGAATCAGGTTCTTCATGTCATCTAAATCACCGGGATCGCTTTCTTCAAGGGTAAAGGCGTAACCGATTTGCCAGCCTTTCCCTTTATCCATCAACAGAACGTGGCTGCCCTTTTCTGTCTCTTCCTCTTTGATTCGGAATGACCCGACAGGTGATTGTACCGTATCTCCGGAAAGCGGTATCGGCTGGAGTGCCAGATTAATGCCGAATCCAATATCAACAATGTAATCACCTTTTTCCGCAGATAGCCATACAGCAGCGTGTGTTCCATCTAATGCCCACTCATCTTGATCTCCTGCATAAACCGTTCCCCGAATAAGCTTTACATTAAATCCGGCCTCATGCAAGACAAAATAAAGGAACCCGTTTAAATCGTAGCACAGGCCGCCGTGCTGTTCCTTGACCAGACGGCGCCATAGCTCTTCTTTTGTTACCTTATAATTCTCTTTTGCGAGTACGGCGCGGTTTTCAAATGGAAAACGGTATGCTATTGCTTCGAGAAAAAGGGGGAGATCGCCGAAGCTGACATGGTCTTTCTCCCAGCCGATTTTCTGAAAGCACTCTTTTAGAAAGTCATTCATCTTTATCACCTAAACTTCTTCTTGAACATAAGCAGCCAGCTTTTCCAGCGCTTCTTGTTCATCTTCCCCCTGGGCAATCAAGGTAACCTCAGTGCCAGTGCTTACCGCAAGGCTCATCAGCCCCATGATGCTTTTCGCGTTTACTTTTTTCCCATCCTTCTCAAGAAACACATCTGACGTAAACCGGTTTGCTTCTTGTACAAACAACGCAGCAGGACGCGCCTGCAGTCCTGTCTTTAATCGAACTTCCACTTTCTGTTGAACCATAAGATCTCCCCTTTTCTTTACGGTTATTTTAAAGTGACGGATTGCCCTGTCCGCAGCTGTTCTGCGATTTCGTCAAGTTTTCTCAGCCTGTGATTGATTCCAGATTTGCTGATTTTCCCGCTAGCTACCATTTCCCCCAGCTCTTTCAGCGTCACTTCCTGATAATCAATCCGCAGCTGCGCAATTTCCCGAAGTTTTTCAGGAAGCGCATCCAGGCCGATTCTTTCATCGATGTATTTAATATTTTCCACCTGTCTGAGCGAAGCGCCGATCGTTTTGTTTAAGTTGGCTGTTTCACAATTGACGAGGCGGTTGACCGAATTTCTCATATCCCTGACGATTCTGACATCCTCAAATCGCAGTAGCGAATTGTGGGCGCCGATCACGTTAAGAAACTCAGTAATCTTTTCCGCCTCTTTTAAATAGGTGATATAGCCTTTTTTCCGTTCGAGCGTTTTGCTGTTTAGCTGAAACTCATTTAACAGGTCGCATAATGAATCGTTATGCTCCTTATAAAGAGAGAAGATTTCTAAATGATACGAGGAGGTTTCCGGATTATTGACCGAACCTCCCGCCAAAAATGCCCCTCTCATATAAGAACGCTTGCAGCATCTCTTTTTGACCAGCTCTTCCGAAATACTTCGTTCAAACACAAAATTCTCTCCGAGTATTTTTAAATCCTCTAAGATTGCTTTTGCATTTTCTGAAAAACGCACAATATAGACGTTATTCTTTTTCAGCCGCATTTTCTTTCTGACCAGCAGCTCGACCGACACATCATATTGTTTTTTCAGCAATGTATAAATGCGTCGGGCAATCGCCGCATTTTCGGTTTGAACATCAAGTACGAGATGGCGGTTTGTAAATGATAAAGCTCCATTCATCCGGATAAGTGCAGACAGCTCTGCCTTAATGCAGCAGTCTTTCACTTCCAGATTCGTTAATTCTTTTTTTGTTTCAGATGCAAATGACATATAGCCACCTCATTTCAAGGCTTCATTCTTTCAGTAAATCGACAAGAAGAGAGGCCACTTTATGTGTATCGTGACGAATTACGTCATTTTTATACGTTACAATTTGATCTCTGATGACTTCAAGCCCCATCGCTTTCAGCTCTTCGATATCAAAATCAACAGGACGCGCCGATTCCTTTTCGTACTTACGCTTTATTTCGTCAGGAATGTCTTCGCTGTTCACTAATATCGTGTCAATAAAACCGCAGCCCATGTGCTGATTGAGCGCTTTCACATGATCAGCAGCAGTGTAATGGAGCGTTTCGCCAGGCTGAGTCATCACGTTGCAAATGTATACTTTTTTTGCCGGCGCCTTCACCACTTCTTCCCCGATCTTTGGCACAAGCAAATTGGGAAGAATGCTTGTGTAGAGGCTTCCCGGGCCGATAATAATCAAATCCGCTTCCCTGATCACGTCTATCGTTTCCGGCAGCGGATCAATATGTTCAGGCGTGAGAAAAACACGCTTAATGCGCTGTCCGTACGCCGGAATCGTGGACTCTCCTGAGACCACGCGGCCGTCTTCCATCTCAGCATGCAGAACGACACTGGCATTGGCAGCTGGCAAAACCTTTCCTCTTACATTCAGCACCTTGCTCATTTCTGTGACAGCGTGAAAAAAATCACCGGTTATATTTGTCATCGCTGCCAAAATTAAATTTCCGAGAGAATGGCCTGTTAAGTCATTCCCCTTATTGAAGCGGTGCTGAAAAAGATCTTCAACAAGCGGCTCCACATCGGATAAAGCGGCGAGCACATTTCTGATGTCTCCAGGAGGCGGAATTTTCAGTTCATCCCGCAGACGGCCAGAGCTTCCCCCATCATCGGCAACTGTCACAATGGCCGTAATGTCAACAGGTTTATGCTTTAGGCCCCGAAGCAATACAGAAAGGCCCGTACCGCCGCCAAAGATTGCGATTTTCGGCTTTTGTCCCATCTTATTTCCGGCTTCTCTTTTCAATGTCCCGGTGAGTAACATGAGTATAGTAATCCTTTTTGAAATAATCAGCTAGATTCTCAGCTAATGTCACAGAGCGGTGCTGGCCCCCTGTGCAGCCGATCGCAATGACAACCTGGCTTTTTCCTTCTCTTTTGTAAGAGGGAAGCATAAAGCTTAGCAGATCAATTAATTTCTCATTGAACTTTTGCGTTTCATTCCACTTCATGACGTAAGAGGAAACCTCTTCATCCTTACCAGTCAGCGGCCGCATGCTTTCAATATAATAAGGATTCGGCAAAAATCTGACATCAAAGACGAGGTCTGCGTCAATCGGGATACCGTATTTAAAACCAAATGACATCACATTTACGGTAAATGTCTCTCCTTGGTTAGTCGCAAAGTGCTTGACGATTTTTTCGCGCAAATCACGAGGCTTCATGTCTGACGTATCGTAAATGATTTGAGAGCGGCCTTTTAATTCCTCTAACAGCTCACGTTCCAGCGCGATGCCTTCAAGCGGCAGGCCAGTCGCTGCCAGCGGATGCGAACGTCTCGTTTCTTTATATCTTGTAACGAGAATGGAATCCTTCGCGTCCAAGAATAAAATTCGCGGTGTGATCCATGGATTTTCCGCCATTTCATCAAGCGCTTCGATCAGCCGGTCAAAAAATTCACGGCCGCGCAGATCCATTACGAGCGCAACCTTGCTCATTTTCGAATTTGATTCCTTCATCAGCTCTAAAAATTTCGGAAGCAATGATGGCGGAAGATTATCGACGCAGAAATAGCCGAGATCTTCAAAGCTTTGAATGGCGACAGTTTTTCCCGCTCCAGACATTCCGGTTATAATGACAAGCTGAATATCATGTGATTCACTAACACTCATCCTTCTCCCCCCTGACTTGTCTTTCTATTTGATATGCTGCGGATCTAAACGATAACTAAGCAGCTCAAAGTCCGGTGTATACGTAAATGTGCCGTGCAGCAGCCCTTGTCCCTTCATCATAAAATCAAGGATATGGCCGTCTCCCGGGGCCATAGGCAGGTTTTGTATGTCATTGACATCGTGCCACTGCAGTTTGCCTTCCTCTGATTCTGATACATTTTGTCCGGTATAAGAATCAGCGACAAACGTAAACATCATCCACTCAGAGACAATATGGTCACCGTCTTTAATAATAAAGGTAAAAACGCCTTTTAACTGAGGATTTATGATATAGATACCAGTCTCTTCTCTGTACTCTCTGATGACGGAGTCTCTGACTGATTCTCCGCTCTCCATCTTGCCTCCCGGCGCGACCCACCAGCCGCGTCTCGGCTTTTGAAGCAAAAGAACTTTGTCATCCGTCTGAAGCACACAATTTGTCACTCTTTGCAAGTACGTCACCTAACCTTCTCGTCCTGTCATCGTCTCTTTATTATACCGCTTCAAGATGCCTCCCACAATGAAGAGACATTGACAATCTTTTCTTCTATTTTACAGCATATTCATGTCTGCCGTTCAGATGGTTTTACTGTAACAGGCATTTCTCTTTATTTTTGGACAAAAAAAGGACACGGATAACTGGAGAATCCGTGCCAAAAAAGTGTATTCATTATAAAAAGGGGGTCAATTACTTTATTAATCATAACCGAAAAGCATTACACATGTGTTACAGCGGAATTAAAACCCAGTAACGTTATGTGAAGCTCGTATGACAGCCTTTTTATTTTAAGGTTTTCAGCGTTTCTTGGAGCTCTTCGACATAATGCTGAACGCTTTGTGCCGCAATACTTCCGTCTCCTGTAGCCGTTACGATTTGGCGCAGTGATTTTTCGCGAATGTCTCCGGCAGCGAAAATCCCTTCAACCTTTGTTTCCATGCGGTCGTTTGTTTCGATGTAGCCTTCTTCATTCGTAATGCCCAGATTTTCAAACGGTTTAGACAGAGGAAGCATGCCGATGTAAATGAATACGCCGTCTGTTTTGAATTCACTTTCTTCACCGGTTACCGTATCGACAAGCGTTACGCTACCGACTTTGCCGTTTTCCTCATGTATTTCCTTCACGGTTTTGTTCCATAGGAAGTCAACTTTTTCATTATCAAATGCTCTCGCTTGAAGAATGCTTTGCGCACGAAGTTTATCACGTCTGTGAACAATTGTTACTTTTGAAGCGAAACGTGTCAGATACACACCCTCTTCAACAGCAGAATCTCCGCCCCCGACAACAACAAGCTCTTTGCCTTTAAAGAAAGCGCCGTCACATACCGCACAATAAGACACACCGCGGCCGCCCAATTCTTTTTCGCCAGGCACGCCGATTTTTTTATACTCAGCACCTGCCGCAATGATCACGGCACGCGCTTTATATTCTTTTGAACCGGCTTTGACCACTTTGTACTCTTTGCCGTCAACGACTTCTTTAATATCGCCATAAGCGTATTCAGCGCCGAATTTTTTCGCGTGTTCAAACATTTTGTTAGAAAGCTCAGGTCCGAGGATGCTTTCAAATCCAGGATAGTTTTCTACATCCTCCGTATTGGCCATTTGACCGCCTGGAATCCCTCTTTCAATCATTAATGTCGATAAATTAGCTCTTGATGTGTATACTGCGGCCGTCATCCCAGCAGGACCCGCGCCGATTATAATCACGTCATATATTTTTTCTTCTGACACACTATTCACTCCTTAAACCATCTTTTCAAGTTTGGGCTCTTTCCTATATGATAAGAATCCCCATCAAACGTATTCCTTACCCATATCCTATAAAATCTCATGGTGATTCGCTATTTTTTTGCTCATATTTTTTTCTAATCACGATTAAATGTATTTCAAAAGGGTATATATGTTAATAAAGAAAGAGCCTTCTGTTCAAAGAAGGCCCTTGTCTTATTTATTATTGAACAACACGTCTTACAACGCCTTTAAATGCTTTTTTCCAGTAAGGATTGCTCATAGAGTCAACAGATACACCATGAGATGTATTGTCGTTTAGGAACGTACCGTTTCCTAAGTAAATGCCAACGTGACCATTAGTTTTATATGTGTCAAAGAAAACTAAGTCTCCGCGTTTCATTTCAGATGCGCTGACAGCTTGTCCTCGGCCAACTAACGTATCAGTTGTTGTACCGCCAACAGGTCCAAGGTTAACACCTGCAGAAGCGTATGCCCAGCGTACGAATGATGAGCAGTCAAAAATACGGTTGTTGATATCAGACTGAGTGCGTCCGCCGCCAAATTTGTATGGAGATTGTCCTACAATGCTTGAACCAACGCTGATTGCACCTTCAATTCCGCCTGAGTTGCTGATAACAGTGCCGCCTGAATTGCTGTTTGAGCCGCTGCTCTTCTTAGAAGATGAGCCGTTAGACGAACTGTTTGATGAACCGTTAGAAGAGTTGCCTGAAGAATCATCATCAGATGAGCTTGCTTTTGCTGTTTCAGTTGTAGCCGTTTGGCTGTCATCTGTTTGTGTTTCATCAGATGCTTTTTGTGCTTCTTCCTGCTTTTTGATCAAAGCAGCCGCTGCTTCTTGTTCTTTTTTGATGCGTGCTTGTTCAGCTTCAGTATCCGCTTTTTGATTTGCAAGTTCAGACGCTTCTGATTTTAATTCAGAAATCGCGGCAGCCGTTTTCTTCTGGCTTTCTTTTGCTTCGTCGAAAAGCTTGTCTTTTTCATCAAGCTGTTTATCAAGGTCTTTTTGCATTGTTTCTAATTTAGCTAATGCAGCTTGAACTTCTTTCAGCTTGTCATTTAAATCCGCTTCAGAATCTTCAAGCTTCGCTTTATCCTGCTCTTGCTGCTTGATTAAATCTTTGTCTGCATCCACAATAGATGAAACCGCAGTCGCGCGAGAGATAAAGTCACCAAAGCTTGTTGATCCTAAAAGGACATCTATGTACCCTTGAGATCCGCCGCTTTCCTGTAAAGAACGAACGCGTTTTTTCAGGATTTCGTTGCGTTTTTCGATGCGGGCTTCAGTCTCTTTAATTTCTTTTTTCAGTTTTTTGATTTCTTCTTTTGTTTTATCGTTTTCTTCTTTTTTATCTTCGATCTTGTTGCTTGTATCAAGCGCCTTAGCGTTAATGTCTTTCAGTTCTTTTTCAATCTTTGATTGATTTGCCTGAAGCTCGGTTAATTCTTTCTCTTTCGCTTCAATGCTGGAAGCAACCTCAGATTGCTTGCTTTCGATTTTTTGTTTCTTTTCATCTAATGTTTCCGCCGATGCAGTTTTACTTGTAAATGGGATCAAAAAACTGCTTGTCCCGATGACGGAAGCCAAACCAAGTGTAATTAAACTCTTTCTCACTTTTTATATCCTCCCTTTTACTGTGAACCTGTTCTCATTTGGAATCGTATTTTGAACATCAAGTTTCGTTCCTCATACTCTACGAGGAATGATGGTTGTTTATGGTTAATTATTCTGTGCATCTCTTATTCTGGTTGTATAGCGTTTATTTCACATCATATGTAAAAAACACTAATTCCTTATGTACGAGAATCATTATACCATCAAGTTTCGACAAATTAGCGATAAATTTTATTACATTTGTGTTTCAAACAGATGTCAAGCCGCGCACCGTTTGTCATTTTTCTTAAATCAATAAAAAAACTGTCGATATTATTTTCTTAATATAATCTACTAAATAAAAAAAGAGTCGATTCTACAAATCGACCCTTCAAAATATACTATTCTAGAATATCATCAATATATTTCATATATTTCGTCAAAGTTGCCGGAGAGATGCCGAATCGGGCCGCTGTTTCTTTTTTCGTGCCATGTTTCCCGTGAGCTTCTTTCCAAATATAACAGATTGCCGCTGCCCAGCCTCTCTCATTTTTCAATGGAGCGGCTGCGCGGATTTGCTGGATGACATGGAACACCCAGCAGCTCATGACTTCTGTTTTCATCTCTTCTTTTTCGGCGTGCTCTAATAATTTGACGGTTTGATAGGCGAAACGTGCATCCTCTGAAACGTCTGCAGCCGCGGAATCTCCATTCAAAAGCAGCTTAACAAAGTGATTTTCGAATGGAGCGGTAATTCTCTTCGAACGTATCACCGCTTCAAGATGCTCCGTTTCTCCCTTTGTGCTGCTGATATAATAAGCGGCGAGACGCTGTTCTACAGATGAAGGAAGTGCTTCCCTGCGCTCAATCCAGGGAGCCGGGCGGTCTTCTCCGGGGTATTGCGACTCGACTTTTCTCCATATTGTTTCGGCAAATTCAGTATGTCCCGTAAAATAAGCTGAGCACGAGAGCCAGTAAAAGAATGTGTCGTCGCCTTCAAAGCCGGCTTTATATAGTGATTTGAGCCATTTATATCCGATCTCATAACGGCCGACAAGAGCCAAAGTGGCCCCCAGTTTATAGCGCTGTTCCAATAGCATCGGATATACATTAGACAGCTGATCACTCAATTCAGCCACTTTTTCATCTTCTCTTTCATAATAGTAGAAAACGAGAAGATTGCATAAGGCGTGAAGATTCCCTTCATTATGACTGAGCACTTGGTAGGCGGTTTGCTTCGCTTTTACAATGTTGCCTGAATAGAAATAGGCAAGCGCCAGATTATTGTATGCTGACCAAAGCTCTGGATAATCGGCTGTGATTTCCTCCAGCGCCGCAACTGCTTCAGCAAGCTGGCCGCTTTCAAGCAGTGACTTTGCCTGATCCTGCTTCATCAGCAATTCATCCTGATCATACAACGAATCCTCAAGGCCGCCGTCCCCTAGATCGAGCAATTCAAGCAGACTATCATTTTCTTCAGCGAATTCACCGTCCGGATCCGCATTTGCATAAGCGGCCGCTTCTTTATAAGCTTCTTGAAAGAGTCCCAAATGGGCAAAGTTATTCGCTTTAAAATAATGGCACTCCGGCATTTCGGCCTCCAGATTTGCCATAATATAATCAAGAAGATCATTCGACTCTTGATACTGGCCCATTTCTGAATAAATGACCGCAAGCTGTGACAGCATCTCTGAATCTTCCGGCTCCAAATGAACCGCGCGCTGAATCAGTTTGCTTGCCCGTTTCAGATTGCGCTCTTTATACGCTTTCAAGCCTTTATGAAAAAAATATTGTCCATCTTGAAGCAGCTGGACAATTTGTGCGTGATTTTTATGTTCAGAAGTGTGTTTTCCCACAACTACCCTCCGTTTTATACAATATTACCGTCAGTAGTATACCATAAATCGTAAGCCCCTCAATAGTTCAAAAGGAAGGATTGGGAAAATCCCTCCTCTTTTTTTATTGGCTGATTCGACCAAAAATTACCCGGCTTTGTTTTCTAAATCCGCATTCATTTTCAGCTGCTGTTCAGCAAAATCCCTATAAAGATCATGGGAAGCCATTAATTCATGGTGTGTGCCCCGTCCGGTAATTTCTCCTTTTTCAACAAACAAAAGCTGGTCCGCGTCTACAACGGTAGATAAGCGATGAGCGATGACAATCGTAGTGCGTCCCTTCATCAGCACCTCAAGCGCCTGCTGGACTGATTTTTCAGATTGGCTGTCGAGACTTGAGGTAGCTTCATCCAACATAAGTATGCTCGGATCACGGAGAAGCGCTCTCGCAATCGCGATTCTTTGCCGCTGTCCGCCTGACAGCATAATGCCGCGTTCGCCCACTTCTGTGTCAAGCTGATCCGGCAGCTCCTTTATGAAATTGAGCGCATATGCCATCTCCGCGGCTTTTTCGATCTCAGCATCTGTTACATCTCGTTCTAACCCGTAGCAAATGTTTTCTCTGATCGTTCCCGACATTAACGGGCTCTCCTGTGATACATACCCAATGTGCTCCCGCCACGATTCAAGTGAATAAGTTTCAATCGGCTCGTCCCCCAGCCGAATGGTCCCTGCAGTCGGCGAATAAAAACGTTCAAGCAGCTTAAACAGCGTCGTTTTCCCGCCGCCGCTCGGACCGACAATGGCTGTTACTTTCCCTGCCTCAATGACAGCGCTGATCTCTTTCAAGATCAGCTGATCAGACTTATAGCCAAAAGATACATGGTCAAGCTGAATAGGCAGATGTGCGTTTTCAATTTGTTTTCCTGTAACTGTATCTTCCTCTTCCTCTGCCAAAATCTCAATCATCCGTTCTGTTGCACCGATTGATTTTTGCAGCTGTGTGAAGAACGTTGTGATTTGGCCCATCGGCATAATAATTTGAAACAAATATAAAATAAAAGCCACAAGCGCTCCGGCGGTGAGCTCACCTGATGAGACCTGCATGCCTCCGTATCCGATGACAGCCACGAGAGCTGCCATTAATACTAGTGAGATGAGCGGGCCGACAAGTGACTGAACCTTTGCTTCACGAACTCCAAGTTTAAATAATGAAGAAATCCCTAGCTTCCCGCGCCCATATTCAACATCCTCCGCATTTGAAGCCTTGACGAGTCTGATTTCCGGAAGAATTTGATTCAGCAGGCCAGTAAAACGGGCTGTTTCATCTTGCGTTTCCCGTGAAATGGTGAACATTTTCCGTCCAATCGGCACCAAGATAAGAGCAGCCAGCGGTACGACCACCAAAACAAGCAGTGTCAGCTTCCAGTTCATAATAAACAAGATAGATAGGGATCCGATGACAGAAATGATACCTGTAATAAATCCGCTGATATGGGTTGTAATCAGTTCTTTGACCACCATCGTATCATTCGTTATCCGGCTGACAGTTTCTCCCGAAGCGTTTGTGTCGAAATAGGAGACAGGGAGCTTAATTAATTTCTTCCATAATAAATCCCGCAGCCCGGAGATGATTTTTTGTCCATTATAATTAAGCGCATAGGTGGCATAGGCGCTTAAACCCGCTTGAACGAGAAAAACAAGCGCAATCAGCCCGATTTGTGTCCCTGACAGAGCTGACATTGAAAATCCATCGACAAGCTGCTTCGTTAATAATGGAATCAGCAGGCTGACCAGTGTGGTCACAATACTGAGTATCAGCGCAAAGGCAAGCTTTCCATAAGAAGGATTGGTCTGCTTGACTAATGCAAAAAAAGGTTTCCATTTACTTTTTGATTTTTGTTTCTGAGTAGGCATATATTTTTCCTCCTGTTTCAGCATTCAGAAAGGTGAAAATGGCATATCAAAAGGATGATTTTTACTCTTTCTCAATCATATCAATGGCGAGAGACTTTTTCAGTATATTTTTGCCGTGATGAAAATAAAAATCTCCTACTCATTGTTTGAAATAGGAGATTTTTATTTTAGATATCTTTCATAGGCTTCTTTTTTCTGTAAGTCAATGTCACATCCTGCTTTCGCAGGTCTTCAATCATCATTTTATATCGGTCAACTTTCGCAGTATGCTCTTCTTTTATCATCTGAAGTGCAGCTTTTCGTTTTTCGCTATTAGACTCAAGCTCTTTTTTTATTTTTTTTACAATCAACCCTTTTTGCCCTTTGATTTCCTCTTTTAGCGAAGACTCAAATTTCTTTGTCAGGCTGAGAATGTCGTTGATCGGTTTTTTGAGGGCGCCTGCTTTACCCTTCATTTCGTCTTGGGTAAGAAACATATAGGTGGTTGATACAATTTCTGTTTCACTTTCTGAAAATAAGGAAGTCACTCTTCATATTCCTCCTAAGGCTGAAAATCAAATAACTGAGAAATCATTTCTTCTTTTTCAAACAGCTTTTCAATACTCTCGCGGATGTTTTTGATGAAATCTCTTTTTTCTGTTGCCTGTTTTTTTAATTCAGCAACAATTCCATCATTAGCAGGGAGCGCACCTGTGTGGAGCGATTCATGAACTGAGATTTTCTCCAATTATCGAATGTGTGGCTGAAACCGGACGCAAGCCGGTATTGAAGATCGAAGGCATAGTGTGAAGGATTTTCTTCCATATGATGAATAGCCGCGATGATCGCCTGTTTTTTATTTACAAAGTCTTCATCGATTTCCTGACTGTAAACCTTCTGGTACTTAAAAATCGCATCTTCCATATCTTCAACGATTTTCATACCGTTCTGATAGATTCTCACAGCGGATGAGAGATTGACTTGAATCGTTTCTCCCGAGCCGCTCTTTCCTGTAAAGTAAATATCGGAGCCTTTATAGCTAAAGCCTTTTTCCTTTGATAAAGCGTTCAGCATTTGAACGATGCTGTGGCCGTCAACGATGAGTTTTAATGCGTCTTTTGTTTCTGTGTCGAGTGTTTTCAACGAGGACAAGATGGATTTAACATAGTCCACTATTTCACCAACGTCTTTTAAAGCTTGCATAAATTGACCATGCTTTAGATGGTCAATGAAATGTTCGTACCGTGATTCTATGCCTCGCATACTCGCATTAATATTCGTTACTTCTTTTTTGATCACTATCTTTTGGGTTTCATCAATATACCCATTTTCGGCTAACTGATCTACGACCGGTCCGCTGTTTCTCAACAAGGTATGAAGAAAACCTAAAAACGATGGGAGTTCCTCTTTTATTCGGCCATACATTTGCTTGACATCATCAAAATTCTCATATAGGACACTTACTTTCTTTAAAGCGCCGTCTGTATTTTTCACTTCTTCAATCAGGTCTATGTCTATCCCGCTGGCAGCCTTTATAAAACCGTTCAAGCCGTCTCTTTCATAGTCATCCTTATACTTTTGAAGGAATTTTTGAATTGACCTCACGTCTTCATCTGGGATCCCATCCATAATGTTACGGATGCCCTTTACACTTGTGTTTGTATCTGCCATCTTCACTTCACCGAATGTAATAAAATCTGCCTTGCCGCTCGATCCGTACAGCGGGTCATCCTTTGAGATTCGCTGAGTGATGTTTGTTGTGACACCTTTGTCTTTGTAGTATTGGGTGATGGCTTTTTTAAGGTCATCTTTTGGAATTGAATTTAACTCTTTAAATGTATTCACTTTGAACTTCTTAATCATTGTGTACCTTAAATAATCATCTGCTTTTAATAAGTGATCTACACTTATTTGAGCTCCGTTCACTCCATAAACCTCATCATATTCCCCATCTATTAATTGCACCATTACTTGATTATTATTGGCAAGTGAATGCCCCATACTATACGTTTTTAAACTTTCATCCTTGCCAGCTTTCTTTTTGGCTTCTCTAGTAAACTCTTTTGTTGCATTATATTGGCTGTCATCCATTCCAAGAAACAATCCAAAAAAGTTATAAGTCCAGTCTTTATTATCTGCGCTACCTTCAGAAATAATTTGCAACTGATTCACTTCGTGCTTTTTATCTAAAATATGAATAGCAGTACCATCATAACCAGATTCTTCATTCTGGCGTACAAGCTCTTTAGATGTATAAATTTCAATATTTTGTGTGAGTTCTTGATGAGTTTCCATAAATTCTTCGAATGTCTTCTTCAAAGTCTTTCTTAGCTTCTTGTATTTCTTTGGGATCGGAAGAAGCGAATTTCTGTTTATAACTGTATTCTAAATTTATAATACGCAGTTTTATATTTTCATTTTCAAAAATATTTTTATTTCCCATCTTCCCTCTCCTCTAAATGGAAAGTAACAGAGTTTAATATTTTTTTAACCTTTTCTTCATAGCCTTTTGGATTTAACTTACATGTCTGTGCATTTGCTGAGCAGCTAAACATAAAAGAATATTCCATCCCTAAATAATCTTGTTTCTTTGATTTTATATAACCAAGATAGATATAAGAAGGATTCTCTTTGTTGTCAAAGTTTTCTTGTTTTGAAGCAAAATAAATATCCTTATCCTTTGCTTCTACTTTTTCAAATTTACCTTTGTAATCATTTTTACCGCTAACAATATCCAACATGGTCTCCGGGTTGTTTATAAATGATTCATTTTGATAGAACTTTACTGAAGCATTCATTACTATATTCGTTTTATTATTAATACTGTCGAAAAACAGTGACTCGTTTGTCTTTGAAGTTTCAGAGTCGGAATACTCCCCATCCTCTGGAAACAACATCCTAAACCCCTTCAGCTTAGACTCAAGCAAATAGTACCCAGGCTCCTCTTCTTTCGTTGACACCATGTACTCTCTCGTTTTCTCGTCCTGAAACGCCGAAACCTGCGGCAGGTCTTTTGGATCCATGTCTTTTGGTTTTACGGCTTCTGTTTTATTGTCATTTGTGTTGTTTTTTTCATTGTCGTTCATACTGCATCCTCCTGTCAGGGCAAGTAATAAGCTGAAGCATATAAAGATGATCTTTTTCATTACGAACCTCCATGGGTTTTGTGAGAATAGTATTCTATTTTCATCCTAAAAATAATTCTATTGGCCTGGTTAGCGTGTGATTCATTTATCCTTTTCCATGTTGCAACATGGCGGAATTTGGATAAATAGGAAATCTGACTTGGTTTTACTCTTCTTTTATTTACTAATTATGCAAAACACCGCATACACTTCTAAATACCCAATACTATCTTCACGCAAAAAAAAGAGCCGTTATCATCCGGCTCTTTTACTCTTCCTTTTCAAAATGGCGTTTTTTCAATACGTCAAGCACATCATCCAGCGGCAGAGCTTGCTCCCTGAGCAGGACAAGCAGGTGATAAAGCAGATCTGCCGCTTCCCATTTGAGTTCCTCGTGGTCTCGGTTTTTCGCGGCGATGATGACTTCGGATGCTTCTTCACCGACTTTTTTCAAAATCTTATCAACGCCTTCTCGGAAAAGGTAAGTGGTGTAAGCACCTTCAGGCATTTCCGCTTGGCGTTCCGCGATGACGCGCTCCAGTTCGTTGATGATGTCGAACCGGCCCGCAGCCTGTTCTTCTGTTTGGTCCTTTGTAAAACAGCTGTAACTGCCAGTGTGGCAAGCCGGGCCAGACGGTTCTACGAGCACAATCAGCGCGTCCTGGTCGCAGTCATACCGGATACCCTTGACGGCTTGTGTGTTGCCTGACGTTTCACCTTTATGCCATAACGCTTGGCGCGAGCGGCTGTAAAACCATGTTTCTTTCGTTTCCAACGTTTTTTCATACGATTCCTTATTCATATAGGCAAGTGTCAGCACTTCTTTGTTTGCCGCATCCTGCACGATGGCAGGAATTAATCCGTCCTCGTTAAAACGCAATTCATCCGCCTGCTTCATCTCACATTCACCCCGTGATCTTTCAAGTATGATTTCACTTCTTTAATTGATGTTTCTTTATAATGAAAAATAGAGGCAGCCAGTGCGGCGTCGGCTTCTCCTTTTGTAAAAGCCTCAAGCATATGCTGTGCGTTACCCGCGCCTCCTGAGGCAATAACCGGCACAGGAACAGCTTCAGAAATAAGCTTTGTCAGCCTGTGGTCAAACCCTTTTTTCTCACCGTCAGCGTCCATGCTCGTCAGCAATATTTCTCCGGCTCCGCGTTTGACGCCTTCTTTTGCCCATCTTGTGACTTCCCAATCTGTTTTCTTTCTGCCGCCGTGCGTGTAGACCTTATATGTGTCAGATTCTTCGTCATACTTGGCATCGATGGCAAGAACGATGCACTGGGAACCGAAAAACTCGGCTCCTTCTGTAATCAGCTCAGGGCGGAGAACAGCTGCCGTGTTCACCGACACTTTGTCCGCTCCGGCACGCAGAATCGTTTTCATATCGCTAAGCTGATTGATGCCGCCGCCGACTGTAAACGGAATCGCGAGCTTCGCGGCAACCTGCTCCACAACGTCAACCATCGTTTTGCGTCCTTCATGCGAGGCAGAAATATCAAGAAAAACGAGTTCATCCGCGCCTTCCTGGTCGTACACTTCCGCCAGTTCAACTGGGTCACCGGCATCCATCAATTCAAGAAATTGAATTCCTTTGACAACGCGTCCTTCTTTAACATCAAGACATGGAATAATCCGTTTTGTAATCATTTCCGCTTCACCCTTTCAAGCGCCTCGCTCAGCGTAAACTGATTGGTATACAGCGCTTTTCCGATGATCGCTCCAGAAACGCCGTCCGCCTGATAGCGGGCGAGGGCTTCGAGGTCCACGACGGAGCTGACTCCGCCGGAAGCGATCACAGATTTCCCCGTTTCCTTCGCAAGCTCGACAGTGCTTTCAATATTGGGGCCTGACAGCATTCCGTCTGTCGCGATGTCAGTAAAAATAAAGACTTCCGCACCTTCATTGGCAAGCTCTTTGCCTAGTTCGGTTGCCTTAAGAGTTGATGTTTCCAGCCATCCCTCTGTTGAAACAAAGCCGTTTCTCGCATCCAGTCCGATTGCAATTTTCTCGCCATATTGTTTCAGCATTTTTTTTACAAACGGTGGGTTAGAGACAGCTGAGCTCCCCAGGATCACCCGATCAACTCCGCCTGATAAGTATTCATAGACGTCTTTTTCGGAACGGATTCCGCCGCCGATCTCAACTTTCAGATCCAGCTTATGCGCAATCTCAAACACATGGCGGTCATTTACTCTTTTCCCTTCTTTGGCTCCGTCGAGATCAACGAGATGGAGCCATTCGGCACCCTCACCCGCAAATAATGCGGCCATGTCGTACGGTGAGTCACCGTAAATGGTTTCCTTATTATAATCTCCTTGGACAAGACGGACACATTTGCCGTTTCTCATATCTATTGCCGGATATAATGTAAAAGCACTCATTTTTTCACCTTCTGTTCTGCTGCCATTTTCGTGAATTGGGTTAAGATGGACATTCCGACCGTGCTGCTTTTTTCCGGGTGAAATTGGGCGCCAAAGACGTTCCCTTTTCCGACTACAGCAGGCACTTGCACACCATAATCAGCGCTTGCCAAAAGTGCGTTCTCCTGCATCCCGTCAATGTAATAAGAATGTACGAAATAAGCGTACCCTTCCTCTGTTTCAGCCAGCAGCGGAGATTCATTATGAAAGGAAAGTCGGTTCCAGCCCATATGCGGAACCTTCAGCTTGTTTCCTTTCTCATCTTCCGCTTTCAGCCTGACCGCTTTTCCTTTTAACAGCCCGAGTCCTGACGCGGTGCCGTTTTCTTCGCTTTTATCAAATAAAAGCTGCATGCCGAGGCAGATCCCGAGAAGCAGCCTTCCCTCTGAGACCATATCGTGAATTAATTGATCCAGCTTCGCATGGCGCAAATTGTCCATAGCGTCTCCAAATGAACCGACCCCCGGCAAAATGAAGGCATCGGCTTTTCTCAGCTCCCCCGGCTTTTCAGAAACAAAGTACGGTACGCCGACACGCTCAAGCGCCTTTGAGACACTGTATAAATTGCCCATTCCGTAATCTATCACGCCAATCATTTACAGCATCCCTTTCGTTGACGGGATTCCTTTAACACGCGGATCGATCGTTGTCGCTTCATCAAGCGCACGTCCCAGCGCTTTAAAAACAGCTTCAATCATGTGGTGCGTGTTTGTTCCGTAATGAACGATGACGTGCAGGTTCATCCGCGCTTCAAGCGCCAGCTTCCACAAAAATTCATGTACAAGCTCCGTATCAAATGTTCCGACTTTAGCTGCCGGGAAGTCCGCGCGCATTTCTAAGTGCGGCCGGTTGCTTAAATCAATCACAACCTGAGCAAGCGCCTCATCCATCGGAACAAACGCTGATCCGTAGCGTTTAATTCCTTTTTTATCGCCTAAGGCTTCAAGCAGCGCCTGACCTAAGCAAATGCCGATATCTTCAGTCGTGTGGTGATCATCTATATCAACATCGCCTTTCGCGTTAATGGAAAGATCAAATTGCCCGTGTTTCGTGAATAAATCCAGCATGTGTGTCATAAACGGCACGTCTGTTTTGATATCCGCTTGCCCCTCGCCGTCTATGGCGAATGCCAGCTCAATATCTGTTTCGTTTGTTTTTCTGGCGCGCTCCGCTTTTCTCATTTTGAATTCCTCCGTTCTCTCGCTTCGATTGATCTGGCATGCGCTTCTAGCCCTTCAAGTCTGGCAAATGCCGCAATGCTTTCGGCATGTTCTTCAAAGGCTGATTGACTGTAAGAAATAATGCTCGATTTCTTTTGAAAATCCGTTACGTTTAATGGACTTGAAAATCTGGCTGTTCCGTTAGTCGGAAGCACATGGTTCGGTCCGGCAAAATAATCGCCGACAGGCTCAGGGCTATATCTTCCTAAGAAAACCGCACCCGCATGTTTGACTCTGCCAAGCAAAGCTTCGGGAGACTGTGTGATAATTTCTAAATGCTCCGGTGCGAGCGTATTGACCGTATCAATGGCTTCTTCCATTGTTTCCGCCACATAGATACAACCGTAATCGCTCACTGCAGCTTCTGCTATTTCTCTTCGGGGCAAGGTTTTCAGCTGCTCGTTTATTTCTGCTGATACCGCCTCGGCCAGCGTCATCGAATCTGTGACCAACACACATGAGCTGAGCTTATCGTGTTCCGCCTGTGACAGCAGATCGGCCGCAATTTCACGCGGAATCGCTGTTTCATCTGCCAGCACGACGATTTCACTCGGTCCGGCAATCATATCGATATCGACATCACCGAACACCTCTCGTTTGGCAAGCGCGACATAAATATTGCCCGGCCCTGTGATTTTATCCACCGGCTCAATGGTTTCGGTTCCGTATGCAAGTGCTGCAATCGCTTGGGCGCCGCCCATTTTGTACATGTCTTTTATGCCTAGCTCGGCAGCGGCGACTAAAACCCCGGGGGACAGCTGTCCGTCTTTTCCCGGAGGCGTCACAAGCACGATTCTTTCCACACCCGCTACGAGTGCCGGAATGACATTCATCAAAACAGAGGAAGGGTATGCCGCCGTTCCCCCCGGCACATATACGCCGGCGGAATCAAGCGCCGTCACTTTCTGCCCCAGCATTGTGCCGTCCTTTCTGTGATAAAACCAGGAGGATTGCATCTGTCTCTCGTGATATTCCCGAATATTTTTGATTGCCTGCCTAATCACCTGAAGGAGCTGTGAATCCAGCAAGGTATATGCTTTCTCAATTTCTTCTTTTGTGACCAGCGGGCTGTCGATTTCGATACCGTCAAATGTCGCCGTGTAGCTGCGAACCGCTTGATCACCATTTGCTTTAACATCTTCAATAATGGACCGGACCGTTTTTCTTTGCTCTTCCGTTCCGGCATCAATGGATCGCTTGAGAGAAAGCCGTTCTGCACTGCTGATGGTTTTGATCTTCATTTTGCCGTTTCTCCTTCCACAACAAGAGATAAACGGGATGCCATTTCGTCTATTACATCGTCTTTCATGCGATAGCTTACCGGATTCACGATAAAGCGGGACGTAATGTCACAAATGTGCTCCGTTTCAACAAGCCCGTTTTCTCTCAGCGTCTGTCCCGTGGAAACGATGTCCACAATTCGGTCCGCAAGCCCAATAAGCGGAGCCAGCTCGATTGACCCGTTGAGCTTAATGATTTCGACTTGTTCTCCCTGCTCCCTGAAATAACTGGAAGCCACATTCGGATACTTTGTCGCGATTCTCGGCGCTACGCCGCTCCAGTCTGCATTGGGAAGTCCGGCGACTGCCAAGTGGCATTTGCTGATTTTCAAATCCAGCACCTCATACACATCGCACTCCTCCTCAAGCATGACATCCTTACCCGCAATTCCGACGTCTGCCACGCCATGCTCCACATATGTGGTCACATCCATCGGCTTCGCTAAAATGAAACGGAGATTTTCCTCCGGGACATCGATGATCAGTTTCCTCGAATCTTCAAACTCCTCTGGGAGCTTGTAGCCCGCCTGCCGCAGCAGCCCTGCCGCTTCTTCAAATATCCGGCCCTTCGGCATCGCCATTGTGAGTAACTTACCCATTTTGCTCTTCCTTTCTGGCACCGATAAAATAGGTGACGTTTGCAAAAGATTTTGTCATCTGATCGATATTTTTAATTCCAGATAAATCTTGAAGAACCACTTTGTTCCCTTTCATACGTTCTTCATTCGCATAAGCGATGGCTTGCGCCCGCTGCTCTTTGCTGAAAATAACAGCGTCAATGTCACAAGGTTCGTCTTTCAAATGAAGTGCTTCAATCAGCCGGTCGATCCGAAGCCCAAAGCCTGTCGCCGGTGCGGGTGAATCAAAATGGCCCAGAAGCTTGTTGTAACGGCCGCCGCTTCCAATGACAAAGCCGACATTTTCCGCGTACACCTCAAATAAAATCCCTGTGTAATAGCTCATGTGACTGACCATATTCAGATCAAGACGGACATTTTCCGTACATCTATAATCCTCGAGAATGCCCCACAGCGCCTTCAGCTCATCAACCACGCTTTTTCCTTGTGCAGAATCGACGATTTCCTCAGCACGCCCGCAAACTTCTATGCCGCCCCTCAGTTCAAGAAGCTCAAGCAGCCTGCTTTGATCAATGGAGGAAAGCGGGAGAGACTTGACATGTTCTCTGTAGCCAACGTAGTTCTTCTCATATAAAAACCGCCGCAGCACATCAGCGCGTTCAACGTTTCCAAGCACCTCAACAAACAGGGCATCCGCAATGCCGGCATGGCCGATAGCAATCTTAAAGGAAGCCAGCCCGGCGTTTTTTAACGCACCGATTACTAAAGCAATGACCTCCGCATCCGCGCTTGTCGTGCCGTCACCGATTAATTCCACTCCGACCTGCTCGAATTCGGCGGGACGTCCGCCTTCGCGTTCCTGAGCCCTGAACACATTTGCCGCATAGCCGACTCTAAGCGGATGATCGTGTTTCAGAAGCTTTGATGCCGCTACCCTTGCAATCGGTCCTGTCATATCCGGGCGAAGCACCAATGTCTTGCCGTCCTGATCAAGAAGCTTAAACAGCTGCTGCTCTTCAATTGCTGACTGCACGCCAACGGTATCGTAAAACTCCAGTGTCGGCGTTTCCATAAATTGATATCCCCATTTATCGATCAAATCGGTTAACGATTGTCTCACCTTTTTTTTCGTTTCGTATAAACCGGGCAGTGTATCTCTCATGCCGTGCGGTTTTTCAAACATAAACATCAACCCGAGCACCTCCGTTGCAGTGTTTGAAGGAAAATTCCGAATCCTTTAGTTCGCTAATATGATAATATGTTAGCAGATGAAAGATCGAAAATCAATGCTTACCTTCAGTCAGGATTTTTTTAGTACAAATATCCTTCTCCTCATTATGAAAAAATCATGAATAATGTATTAAAGGTGCGTAATATCTCAAATTCTTTATGTTTAGCATGCTATAATACAAATCAAATAGAGAACAAGGAGATAAAGATGAAAACACTGCGAACTCTATGTGTCCTGATGATTCTTTCAGGCGTTATTTTTTTCGGACTTAAAATAGATGCAAAAGATATAGATATTCCTTTTTTGAACAGCCTTAAAAAAGTGGTTTCTGATAGCGATACAGACTCAGCTGCGAACAGCAAAAAGGAGCTGAAGGGAAGCGCCGAACCGCTGGATGTCATCCTTTATAACCAGATGGACGCGCCTCGGCTCTATAACGGCTGTGAAGTAACAAGCCTTGCGATGGTGCTGAATTACGCGGGATACGACGTAACAAAAAACACATTGGCAAACCAGATTGCCACAGTGCCTTTGACATACAGCAGCGGATTAAAGGGTGATCCGAATGACGGATTTGTCGGGGATATGGCAAATGGCCCGGGTCTCGGTGTCTATCACGGGCCGATCTATCAGCTGGCGAAAACCTACGCCGGCAACAAAGTGTCTGACCTGACTGGAAAAAGCATTTCCGCTGTTTATGCACAGCTTGAGAAAGGCAATCCTGTTTGGGTGATTACGACCGCCAACTTTACGCCAGTGGACAACATGCAGACATGGAAAACGCCAAACGGAACAATAGATATCACGTACAGTGAACACAGTGTCGCCGTTACGGGATATGACGAAAAGTATGTCTATCTCAATGATCCGTATGGCTACAAAAACAGAAAAACCGACAGAACGAGCTTTGAAAAAGCGTGGGAACAAATGGGCAGCCAAGCCATCGTTATTCAAAAGTAAACGGCTGAAAACTGTTCGTTTTTACAGTGCCCTATGCTCTCCCCTGAGCAAATACGACAATATTCATGCTTTTTGTTTCAATCGGTAATATCGATTCATTTTCCATTTATCATCCAAAATTGTCTTTACTTTCAGGCTGTCTGTTTTTATGATTAAAGCAGATTCAGCCTTGCCCCGATCTATGTGAGAGAAGCCGGTGCAAGACGCTGAAGCTTCTCTTACAAATTAAATATTCCGGGGAGGATTTTATCATTGAAAAGAATCGTGTCTATCCTATTTATGTTCAGTTTGGTTATAGGTTTCAGCCAGTTTCAGTCATCAACTGCATTTGCAGCTGACAAAGTGGTTCACGAAACAATTATCGTACCAAAAAATACAACATATGACGGGAAAGGACAGCGGTTTGTAGCAGGGAAAGAATTAGGTGACGGAAGCCAGTCTGAAAACCAGGAACCTGTTTTTCGCGTAGAGGATGGAGCAACCCTGAAAAATGTGGTGCTTGGCGCACCTGCTGCTGATGGCGTGCACACTTATGGAAACGTTAACATTCAGAATGTAAAGTGGGAAGATGTTGGTGAGGATGCGTTAACGGTGAAGAAGGAAGGAAAAGTAACCATTGACGGCGGCTCTGCCCAAAAAGCGTCAGATAAGATTTTCCAGATCAATAAGGCCAGCACATTCACAGTGAAAAACTTCACGGCGGACAATGGCGGAAAATTCATTAGACAGCTAGGCGGTTCAACCTTCCACGTTGATGTGATCATCGATAAGTGCACCATCACGAACATGAAAGAAGCGATATTCCGGACAGACAGCAAAACAAGCACGGTCAAAATGACAAATACACGCTACTCCAATGTCGGCCAAAAATGGATCGGCGTTCAGCATATTTACGAAAACAACAATACTCAATTTTAACAATAAAAAAGCCTGCTGATGTTTATTCAGCGGGCTTTTTGAATCTCTCTTGCATTTCTTCCTTCGTATAGATGATCCTCATCGGATTTCCGCCGACAAATGCCCCGGCAGGTACGTCTTTATGGACAAGCGTTCCGGCGGACACAATTGCGCCATCCCCTATTTCCACACCTGGCAGAATGGTCGTGTTCGCACCGATCATCACTTCGTCTCCGATCAGGACTTTGCCGATCCGGTATTCATGAATCAAATACTCATGGGCCAAAATGGTCGTATTGTACCCGATGATTGTATTTGTTCCGACTGAGATCTTTTCCGGAAACATAATATCCGGCATCACCATAAGGGCAAAGGATGTCTGTTTTCCTACCTTCATCCGCAGAAATGTACGGTACAGCCAGTTTTTCATACCGATAAACGGTGTATATCTCGCCATTTGAATGACAATAAAATTTTTGACAACCTTTACAAAAGGCACCGTTTGATAGACATGCCATAGTGAGTTAGCCCCCGTGACCGGATGGCGATCTGTTTTTCTCACAGATTACTTCACTCCAACGATTTGTAATAGATCACTCATTTTCTCAAGCATATAATCAGGCTCATGCTTCGCCAGCATTTCCGGCCCTTTAATCGTCCATGCGACTCCGGCCGTTTTTGTTCCGGCGTTTTTCCCTGCCAGCACGTCGTGGTAATTATCGCCGACCATAATGGCTTCCGCCGGCACGCTTCCAAGCTGTTTCAGCGCTAAAAGCACAGGCTCGGGATCAGGCTTTGCATTTGTCACATCATCAAGAGTGACGACCGTTTCAAAGAATTCGCCGATTCCTGTCAGCTTGAGGCCCATATTGACAGTATCTCTTAATTTCGTTGTCACAATCCCTAATTTAAAGCCGGATTTTTTCAGTGCATCCAAGGTTTCATACACGGTTTCATATTCAGTCACAAGTGTATCATGCATGTCATGATTGTACGCTCTGTACATGGCGATCATATCATCACATTTATCAGGGTCCATCGAAGAGAATGTTTCAAAAAGAGACGGCCCGATAAATGCGAGCACATCCTCTCTTTTATACTTGCTTGGGTAATAATGCTCCAGTGTATGCAAAAAGGACGCGATAATTAATTCATTCGTATTAATAAGGGTCCCGTCTAAATCAAACAAAATCGTCGTTACTTGTTTGTCACTCATACTGCTTCCTTTCCAACCGGTGAAGGTTTCCATTTTTTCCACGTATGTGCTATGACCATCGTCAGCAGTACTGCTGTGGCGACACGAATCAGAAGAAGAGGCCAGACCGGTATGCCGAGCGGAATAAAGACTAATGTATCTTCCACGACCGCGTGGCAGGCAACGAGAAAAATAAATGCCAACGTCATATCCCGTCTGCTCACACCGTCATCCTCGACAGCCTTGATCATGACACCCGCTCCGTAGGCCAGACCAATTGTCAGTCCCGCCACCATCGTCATAGACGTATTTTTATTCATGCCAAGCAGCTGCGTAAACGGAGACAACCACCCGGAAAACCGATGCAGCCAGCCTAAATCTCTTAAAAACTGAATAATGATCATCAGCGGGATCACAATTGCCGCCAGCTGCAAAACACCAAGTCCGGCTTTCATTAAAGCCTCGGCCAGCATTGCCAGCCAGCCGTCTGGCGCCGTGCTCTTTGCGGCGATAAAACCGTACTGCGCCGTTTCCTGTCCGCCATGCCAAATGAGGTTGATGACGATGGCTGACACAGCGGCCAAACCGATGCGCACGGCCAATATGACGCCAATTCTGATGCCAACCTTTGCGGCAACTGTCGATTCGATAATCAAGTTATGACAGAATGAAAGCATAACAGCTAAAATAAAGACTTCCTTCACAGATAAATCCAATGTCAAAATCCCGGCAATTCCCGCATACAGATTCAGCATATTTCCCAGCACAAGCGGAATGGCCGCTTCACCTGAAAGCCCGAACAGGCCCATAACCGGTGTGATCAGCCGTACCAGCCAATCCATGACAGACGTATGCTGGAGCAAAGTGACCAATAGTGTTACCGGGAAAATGACTTTACCGAGCGTCCATGTTGTTTGAAGACCTGCCGCAAGACCAGCCAGAAAGATTTTCTTCATCCCTCAGCCCCCTTTGTTGACGTCTACTCCGCGTAACGCTCCTTCGAGTACCCCTTGACCCGTCTGAAGATGATGGCTCCCACAGCCAAAACAATCAATACGATTGAAATCACCTGAGCGATGCGAAGTGTATCAGCTAGCATTAAGCTGTCAGTCCGCATTCCTTCAATAAAGTATCTTCCGATCGAATACCAAATGATATAGGTCAAGAACAGCTCGCCTCTCCTTAAATTCGCTCTGCGCAGGAGGAGCAAAACGATGACGCCGACAAGGCTCCACAGTGATTCATATAAAAAAGTAGGGTGGTAGTATTGCCCGTTGATGTACATTTGATTGATGATAAATTCAGGCAGGTGCAGGTTTTCTAAAAAGGCTCTGCTGACTGCCTCGCCGTGCGCTTCCTGATTCATGAAGTTTCCCCAGCGGCCGATCGCCTGGCCGAGCAAAATGCTGGGGGCGGCAATATCCGCAAGCTTCCAGAATGAAAGGTTTTTCACTCTTGAAAACACATAACCTGTTAAAATGGCGCCGATTAACCCGCCGTGAATGGCAATGCCGCCCTTCCAAATCTTAATGATTTCTCCCGGATGCGCCGCATAATAATCCCATTCAAATGCAACGTAGTAAATTCGTGCGCAAATAATCGCAATCGGAATGGCAAACAGGACAAGATCGATAAACGTATCTTTCTGCAGCCCCCTTTTCTCACTTTCCCTCATGGCAATCCAAAGCCCGAGCAAAGCGCCGAGACCGATAATGATTCCGTACCAATGGACGGCTAACGGCCCCAGCTGAAATGCTATTGGATTGAGTGGTTCTATCGCTTCATTCATTTAACGCCAACTCCTATTCGTCTTGTTCACCGTCTTCAATGACATCCGCCAGCTTGTTGGTAAATTGTTCAGCGGCATTCAGCCCCATCCGCTTCAATCTGAAGTTCATTGCCGCCACTTCGATGATGACTGCGAGATTTCGGCCCGGACGGACGGGAATTGTCAGTTTTGTAATTTCCGTATCAATGATTTTCATGGTTTCTTCCTCAAGTCCGAGACGGTCGTATTGCTTGCCCTGCTCCCAAAGTTCAAGGTTCATGACAATCGTGATTCGTTTATTGCTTCTGACCGCACCGGCGCCAAACAGCGTCATCACGTTGATAATGCCAAGCCCCCTGATTTCAAGGAGATGTTCAATTAATTCTGGAGCGTTTCCGACAAGAGTATCCTGATCCTCCTGCCGAATTTCAACGCAGTCATCGGCAACGAGGCGGTGCCCTCTTTTCACAAGCTCCAGCGCAGTTTCACTTTTTCCGACGCCGCTTTTTCCTGTGATCAGCACGCCGACACCATATATATCGACAAGAACGCCGTGAATCGCCGTGGTAGGCGCCAGCCGGCTCTCAAGAAAGTTAGTTAAACGGCTTGACAGCCTTGTCGTTTTCAGCGGTGATCTGAGGACAGGCACACCGTTTTTTTCAGAAGCGTCAATCAGCTCCTGCGGGATAGGCATATCTCTGGAAAGAATGATAGCTGGTGTTACATCAGTGCACAGAGAATCCATTCGCTGCTTTTTCTCCTCTTCCGGCAGCTGCTCAAAGAAAGAAAGCTCTGTTTTTCCGAGAAGCTGCACGCGCTCCCTCGGGTAATATGTAAAATATCCGGCAATTTCAATGCCTGGTCTTGATAAGTCACTCATTGTAATCGGGCGGTTAATCCCTTCTTCACCGCTGATTAATTCCAAATTGAACTGTTCCATTACGTCTTTTGTGCGAACCTTTGCCACGATATGTTCCTCCTGTTCCGGGCTGCCCCGAGCTTGCTCACAATACCTTCATTTTATCACTTTCGGGCTTGAACCTAAAACAGATTTTATAAAAGGCGGGAAAACACCTCAGCTGGTCTAGATCACTAGTCTGAAAAAGAGTAAAATAAATGTATTCATATTCCAGAAAGGCGGATCACCTATGGCAGAAAGTCTACTTATCCGAGACATCGCGATCGTGACAGAAAATGAAGTAATCAAAAATGGCTATGTCGGAATCAAAGGCGGAAAAATCAGCACAGTCTCAACAGAACAGCCTAAAGAATCTTATTCAAAAGAGATAAAGGCACCGGCAGATTCCGTTTTGCTTCCCGGTATGATTGACATTCATATTCACGGCGGCTATGGCGCCGATACGATGGATGCAAGCTTTTCCGCTCTCGACACCATGTCGTCAAGACTGCCCGAAGAAGGCACGACGAGCTTTTTAGCAACAACCATTACTCAGGAACATGGGCACATTTCTCAAGCTTTGGTGAATGCAAGAGATTGGAAAGCAGCTGAAGAATCCTCTTTACAAGGCGCTGAACTGCTAGGCATTCATTTAGAGGGCCCCTTTGTTTCACCTAAAAGAGCCGGAGCGCAGCCAAAGGAATGGATCAGGCCTTCGGATGTTGCGCTTTTCAAAAAGTGGCAGGAGGAGGCAGGCGGGCTGATCAAAATTGTCACACTTGCGCCAGAGGAGGATCAGCATTTTGAACTGATCCGCTATTTAAAAGACGAATCGATTATCGCGTCGATGGGGCACACAGATGCCGACTCCGCACTACTGTCGGAGGCCGCGAAAGCAGGGGCGAGCCATATGACCCATCTGTACAACGCAATGAGCCCGTTTCATCACCGAGAGCCCGGCGTGATCGGAACGGCGCTGGCTCATGATGGGTTTGTGACAGAGCTTATCGCAGACGGCATCCACTCCCATCCTTTAGCGGCAAAGCTTGCTTTTCTGGCAAAGGGCAGCAGCAAACTCATTTTAATTACCGATTCCATGAGGGCAAAAGGACTGAAAGACGGAGTATATGAGTTTGGCGGCCAAAGTGTGACGGTAAGAGGAAAAACCGCTCTTCTTTCAGACGGCACACTTGCCGGTTCGATCCTCAAAATGAACGAAGGCGCACGGCATATGCGTGAGTTTACAAATTGCCCTTGGACGGATATAGCTAATATAACTTCTGCAAACGCGGCCAAACAGCTGGGCATCTTTGACCGAAAAGGCAGTGTGACAGAGGGAAAAGATGCGGATCTTGTCATTGTCAGCAGTGATTGCGAGGTGATTCTCACCATTTGCCGCGGAAACATTGCATTTATATCCAAGGAGGCTGACCAGATATGAAAGTAATGGAATGTCAAACATATGAAGAGCTAAGCCAAAAAGCAGCCAGCATAGTGGCAGACACAGTAAAGGAAAAACCTGCCGCCGTGCTCGGTTTAGCTACAGGCGGCACGCCGGAAGGCACGTATCGCGAGCTGATCCGCCTGCACCAAACTGAGAACCTCTCATTTAAAAACGTCACTACGGTTAATTTGGATGAATACGCCGGACTTTCAAGCGATGACCCGAACAGCTATCACTACTATATGAATCATCGTTTTTTTCAGCATATCGACAGCCAGCCAAGCCGGCATTTTATTCCCGATGGAAATGCAGACGATCTTGAAGCAGAATGCAGGCGGTACGACCAATTAGTCAAATCCCTCGGCGGCACTGACATCCAGCTTCTCGGCATTGGGCGAAACGGGCATATCGGCTTTAACGAACCGGGAACGCCTTTCAAGTCGCGAACACACGTTGTAACATTAAATGAACAAACCCGCCGGGCGAATGCCAGATATTTTTCTTCCATAGACAGCGTACCAAAACAAGCGCTCACAATGGGAATTGAGACGATCCTCTCAAGCAAACGCATTCTCCTGCTTATTTCCGGCAAAAGCAAAGCGGAGGCCGTGAAAAAGCTGTTAGAAGGAGACATAAGCGAAGATTTTCCCGCATCTGCTTTGCACCTGCATTCTGATGTTACGGTTTTGATTGATCGTGAAGCCGCGGCATTAAAGCCTTGAAAGGAACATGCTGACTATGAATATTGATAAACAATCGCCTATTCCGATTTATTATCAGATTATGGAGCAATTAAAAGCCCAAATTAAGAGCGGAGAGCTGCAGCCGGATATGCCACTTCCCTCTGAGCGCGAATATGCCGAACAATTCGGGATCAGCCGGATGACGGTTCGCCAGGCGCTTTCTAATTTAGTCAATGAGGGCTTCCTCTATCGCCTGAAAGGCCGGGGCACCTTTGTCAGCAAGCCAAAAATGGAACAAGCACTCCAAGGGCTGACAAGCTTTACCGAGGATATGAAAAGCCGCGGAATGATACCGGGCAGCAGGCTCATTGACTATCAGCTTATTGAGTCAACTGAGGAGCTCGCTGCAATATTAGGCTGCGGGCACCCCTCCCCTATCCATAAAATCACTCGGGTGCGGCTGGCGAATGATATTCCGATGGCGATTGAATCCTCGCACATTCCGTTTGAGCTTGCTGGGGAATTAAACGAATCGCATTTTCAATCGTCGATTTACGAGCATATTGAAAGGTACAACAGCATACCGATTTCCCGTGCAAAACAGGAGCTTGAACCAAGCGCTGCAACCTCGGAAGAAGCGGGCATTCTTGACATTCAAAAGGGAGCGCCTGTCCTGTTAATCAAACGAACAACGTATTTACAGAACGGAACTGCTTTTGAACATGCCAAATCTGTTTACAGAGGCGACCGCTATACATTTGTCCACTATATGGACCGGCTTTCATAAAAAAAGCTCCAACCCTATTTAAGGATTGGAGACATGGCGAAAATCTAACTGGTCTGGCGCCGGACGATATGTTTCTTTTTTCGTCTTGAACTTCCAGATCGGTGATTTCGTTTTGCCGTTAAAACGGTCTTCTACAATCGTGTACCAATAATAAACAGAGTGCGGCTCAAGATGCTCCCAACGGAATTCAGCGGTACCCCCGCTTTTCACCTGCTCCCGCTTTCCGAGCTCTTCATTGGTATATACATTACATTCAAAATAATCGGTTTCCACCTTTTTGATCCTCGGCTTCAAGTCAAGCGAAAGGGAAAACTCATCCTTGTTGCCGTAGGTATCTGTATCATAATAGTTTTTATCTTGTAAATGCGGAGAGTACGTCGACACATGCACCATATCACTTGCCTGGTCAAACTGCAGCAAACGCAAATACCCTTGCCCGCCTTCCGGTCCGCCCTGATAATCGGCCAGCATTTGATGCACGAGGCGATCCGGTTTTCCATCACCATCATCATCCAGCTCATCTGTTTTTCTCATCGCACTATGATAATGCCCGCTTAACACCATTACCACATTCGGATTCGGCTTCACGACTTTTTTGAATATTTTCTCTCCGATCGGGCTTCTGTTTCCGCTGACCAGCAAATACTCATGAAAAGCTAAAACAGCCATCCGGTCAGGATGCTTCTTCAGCACCTGATTCATCCACGCGACGTCCTCATCCGTAATGCCCCATCCCATGTACAGCATGATATAGTCATTGCCGTTGCTGGAAATCAGGTCATAATGTCCGCGGTTATTTTTATAGGAACCGTCATAATGCAATTTTTTATCAAAACGATGACTGCCAAAGTATTTGCCAAACGCTCTGTAGGAGCCGTCCTTATGCCCGACATCGTGGTTGCCGGCCAGCACGCCGTAAGGAATTCCGTTCTTGTCCAGAACGGACATTGACCGATCAGCGTTTTTCCACTGTCTGATATCGGCAGAATCATCTACAATATCACCCGTGTGAAACACATATTTGATATTGAGCTGCTTTTGATTATTTTTGATCCATGCGGTCTGTTTATCAAAAATATGCGGATAGCTTTCGGCGTAATACTGTGTATCGGACATCCAGACAAATGTGTACATATCCTTCGCAGGAGGAATTTCATCCTGGACAATCACATTCATCTTTGACTTCCGCACAAAATCGGAGACGATTACTGACGCCTTCAGCGTAAACGTTTTGTTATCCTTAGCAACGAAGCTGTCAATCGGCTGCCACTCGTTTGTCCGATAATTCCAAGCATACATCGTCACCTTTCTTCCCTGCAAAGAACTTCCTTTCCAGACCGCTTCCGCCAAGTCATTCTCATCAACTGACGGATCAACCGTCACTTCAAAGCGGTGATAAGGGAAAAGCTCCTTCTTTTCTGTCGATACTGCTTTTCCGTCAGCAGCAGATACCCGCTCCAATTCTTTATTCGTAAACGGGGCCTCACGTTCCGGCACAAAGTTTTTCGGCGGTTCAGTCAGTGATGCATGCTTAAATATTTTTACATTGTTTCGCGCTGTATATTGAAATCCTCTATAAAAAGCGACATCCATAGGGTCATCCGTCGGATCCTTCACCCGCACAGAAAGCTTCGCCTTATGCGTGTCGGCTTCGGTATCAATGACCTCCGGCTGATCCGGATGCTCACGTTCTGTTTTAAACGTCCGCTCAATGACCGTCTTATTGCCCGCGAGGTCCGTTGCTGTTATTTTTAAAGAATGTTTCCCCGGCAAAAGTTCAGAAGATGACGTATGGTAGGGAAGGGTAATGCTTTCACCGTCTAAAGACGCCTCCGCTTCCTCAATTTTGCTCCATTTATCATACATATCCGCCTGCAGAATGAGGTTTCCTTTATACGTTTGTCCCTCGGTGATATTCGGCTCAATGTGAGGCCCTGAATTATCCACCCGTACAACCAGGCTTACATTTTCCTTGCCATCGCTTGCTTGAATATGGTGAGCGCCTTCAGAAAGCTTTGATGTATCCCACTCCAGCAGCTGTGAGGTAAACAGTCCGTCAGGCAGATTGAATTGAAATTGCCAGCTTTTATTCGACCGCTGATTATCACCAATAAAGAGTTCCTTCTCAGGAGAAACCCTCTCATCCCTGATGACCGTACCATCCGATAACACCAATCGGGCGTTTTTGACTAAGAAATCATCTCGGTTTTCAGCCGTATCAAACGGAGACGCCTTTGAACCTGATCGTATCGTAATACGCTGCAGCTGCTTCCCTTTCCGAAGCAGTGTCTCTGGCAATGGAACAGAATAGGTGCGGTATTTATTTGTCGTGTCATCAAACACCTTTAACACTTTCCCTTCCATTGTTACCGCGTTTTTAAAGTAAAGATTCGTTTTTCTCGTATCGAACGCAAAATAGACTTCTTTTTCCATAGCGGGCTCTGTCACTTGTTTTTTGCCGTCAATCCACAGCTTAATGCTGTCCGTGCGCCCGTCTGTCGTCGCTTTGAGAAATTGAGTTCCCGAAAGCGTGTCTCTATTTTCAATGTTCAGCCGCAAACCATGCGACTTGCTTGTTTGCTTAATATCAATCATTTTAACCGGTGTTCTCGCTTCATTGATCCCATCCCCTGCCGCCACGTAATATTCAAGCTGATCCTTCCCGATCAGTTCAGGCGAATACACAATATAATGGTACAGATTGTCGTTGCGGTCTTTTTCAGCGAGAATGCGCTTAAACGGTTTGTTTTCATCCGTCCGGTAGTAAAAGGCTGCGGTTTTCACAAGACTGCGGTCCCGTATATCAGCCCGCAGCTCAATGCTTTCTGCAGGACGGACAGGCTTGCGGTCAGTCAAATCCTCAATGACCGGCTTTTCTTTATCAAGCTTGATTTTCCGTTTCTGCTCAGGCACCTGCGCCTGTAATACGGCTCCAGGGGATGGATTCTTTTCTCCGATTGAAATATTGAGAAGTTCTGCGGTTCCGTCAAGCGGATATTTGTACAGCACAGACGACAGCCGGCGCAGCGTATGTTTCCGATAGTGAGCAACCGAAATATCCTTTCCTGTATTCGTTGATATCACAACTGCCCGCGGCCTCGTATTGGCCATGCCCTCTGCCTCTTCAATCACCGCGAGGTTTTTCCCTTCCGTTAATTGTGTCTTGTAATACCGATTGAAATCTTCCGCCGTCAATTCCGGATGCCCGGCAGGCTTAAGCCAGACGACAAACGTTTCGCCGGATGGTATCAGGATTTTTTCATCAGGTCTCCAAATCAGATCGGAGTCAGGCCCTTCTTTTGGGTAGCGATAACGGATATGATAGTCTTTAAAATCAATCGTTCGGTCAGTGGTATTATAAATCTCAATAAATTCATACCCGTCTGCACGTCCTGTGTTCTTTGTATCAACTGCCAGCTCTGTGATCAGAAGCTCGGGAATATGAGCAAGATCAGCCTGATACCCTTCAAGCTTCAGTTTCTTCATCTCTGACTCGACCCGCTGCTTCCCATTGGAAACCACAATGTAATACTCAAGCTCGCTGTTCCAAATCAACCGTTTCGGGATTTGTGCCAAAAACTTGCGGACCGCTCCGGGTGTCGGGTCCATCGGCACCATTTTGTAGCCCAGCTCATTACTTTGTTTATAAAACAGAAAGGCAGAAAATGCTTGATATTCATTGTCACGCACTTGTGCCTCAATTATCAGATTGCTTTTCATTTCAGCTTTCACATCGATTTGAGGAGGATTTTCAAGCAAGGGTATGTAATGAGGCGTTTGAAATGGTTCCTGTTTTATAACAGGAACAGCTTTTGGTTCATGATGACCGCCATATAAAACTGAAAGAAATGACAAGAATAAAGAAGCAATAACTGTGGATTTCCTCATCAAAGCACCTCCCTTTTCATGTATTTTGCGTTTGAACAGGGAAGCTTATGAGTTAATTTTTGTGTAAAGAGAACAAAAAAGCGTCTGCCTCTTGAAAATTCCACTATTCTCCAGTAAACTAAGGATAGTTAACCGGTTAACAATTAAATCAGAGAGGCAGATTGATGGACAACAGCATTCATGATGAATTATTTCAAGCTATACAACAATTCGCATTAAAAAGAGATAAACGCGTCTGGCAAAAGGTGCAGATTCCGTCCTCAAAACATCTCGACCACCTCAAAAAAGACTGGACATTGACCCAGCTTCACATTGTTTCCTGTATACATACCAGCAAAAATGTGAATAACAGCTTCTTAGCAGCCCGCTTACATATCTCAAAAGCAGCTGTTTCAAAAGCAATTCAAGCTTTGTTGAAACATAACATCATTACAGTGACAAAAAAGCCGGGCAACAAAAAAGAAATTTTTTATACGTTAACTGAAAGCGGCAAAGAACTGGCGGGGTTACATGAACGGCTTCATCAAAAAGCAAAGGAGCGATACAAACAGCTCTTCAATGAATTTTCAATTGATGAGTTGAAAACAGTGACTGCGTTTATTAACTTGTGGATCAAGCATATGTAAAAAAGCCTCACCCGCACGGGAGAGACCTTTCCATATTATTAAGCCCTGTCAAATACAATATGAAGTGAGACGGGTCCGCGTGTATACAGACCGGACTCAGCATAACAAAAGTCTTCCTCTAATCTGATATTCCGCATCTTATCCAGCACAATATTAGCTACAATTTCGATTTCGGTTTTGGCAAAAGCTGCTCCTACACAGTTATGAATGCCGGATCCGAAAGCGAGATGCCGGGCGGCGCCGCTAAAAGCGCTCTTGATGCCAAGATCCTCCCGATGAATATTAAACACGTCAGGCTGTTCAAATGCTTCAGGATCCCGGTTAGCCGCACCGATCATACAAAAAACAATCGTATCTTTTTTGATTTCCATACCGCCGACCACTGTATCTTGGGACAGCTGCCGCGGAATCAGCTGAACCGGCGGTTTATAACGCAATGTCTCCGCAATGGCTCTTGGAACTAAAGAACGGTCAGCCAAAACATCATTCATCTGCTCAGGATTGTTGAGCAAATGGTAGATCATCAGTGCCAGCGTCTTATCAGCCGGTTCCGTTGCGGCTAACAGCACATTAAGAATCAGTGCGAGTATATCCTTGTCCGACATCGCCATGCCTTCATAATCAGAAGTACATAGGATGGAAATTAAATCTGATCCCGGATTGACGCGACGTTCTTCAATGACCGGCATCAAGTATTGGGAAAGCTGTTCGCTGCACCATAACGAATGTGCCCGCGCTTCAGGAGATTGAGAGATACTCGTGATAAAATCGGCAACTCCGCTGTGCCACTCAGCGATTTTTTCATGGTCTCTTTTATCCAGCCCGAGCATGTCCATCGTGACGCACACCGCAAACGTCTTTCCAAAATCATTGACGAGATCAATTTTCCCTCTTTCAAGATAAGGCGCTAACAAGTTTTCTGCATTTTGTTTAATCAATGGAGACAGATGATCCAGTGCGTCACCGATGAAGCTTCTCACTACAATTCTTCTTTTGGCAGAGTGTTCTTTTCCATGCATTTGGGCCAGCACAGGGCCTCGCATGACTGGTTCGGCACGCTCAACAAGTGATTTCGTCGTGAAGATATCCGGATGCTGAAGGATATAGCGGACATCATGATAGCGGCTGATAAAATAACTGTCTATCGACTCTTCATAATGAACCGGATCTTCCTCCCGCAGTTGTGAAAAATAAGCATATGGATTGTTTTGAAATTGATCAGAAAGCACACTAAACAATTTAATCGATTGGCTCATGTTTTACTCCCCCTATCATCCTTCACATGTGATCCGTTTCTCAGAAAGCATCTGCGCCATTTCCTGTACAATGAGATACCCTTGATTCGGCCGCATACAAATAGAAAATTCATGGTTACTGATCTTCTCACCCAGCTTCCACGGACGATGATAAGCAAGGAGCGTCTCTTCCACCTCTAAAATATCCGGAGCTCCGATAAAAAACGGCAGCTCAGCTATGACATATTCCACAGCCAAATTCAGCATATCCTCACTGACTTCTTCCATCATCAAACTGACGCCCCGTGCACGCCCGATTATCGCTTCACGAGACATGTCCAAACAAGCATGTCGAAAATGAGGCTGCTCAAAAAAAGCATGTTCAACTTCTTGTCTCAACAGCTGGTAGGCTTTGTTATCCATAAAATCAGAAAATGTATGAATCGCCTTCGGATCCCCGCCATGAGCCACAAGAGCTCTTTCTGCAAATCTCCTGTTTCGTGATACCTCTTTCCTTACTTTTCGTTCAGCCTTTCCTCTCGGAGTTCCAAGCGCTTCTAGAAGATTAGCCGCCTCATGCCCCGCAAGTAAAACAGAAACGCTTTTAAATTCAGCTTTCGCCCATCCAATTAATCTGTAAATATAATCCTCTGAAAACCTGCTGTTAAATGGGCTGATCCCCACCAACACATGCCTGCGCCGTTCAAATATTTCTCTGCAGTTTTCTGTTAATGGCTCAGCAATAAAATGCACAGACCTTCTTTCCGTTACCATTCCGGTCATCTCATTCACCCCTAAAACTTATCCCGCTTTAAGTCATCACCCTCAAATACAAGATGGAATAGCTAGAACAACTGAACAAGACGAATGGCAGGCAGCACTTAAAGTTTCCAAATGTTTTTTAAGTTTTAATAATCATTTTCAATACCCATATCATGATAAATGTTTACTAGTAAACATTAGTCATTTTATCCCTTTTCCTTCCAAACGTCAATATGATCTGTACCCAAATATTTGAAAATAAATGTAAACATCACATTTTTCACACACTTTTTACACGCATATTCAGCATGACATATCAACAAATAGTCTAAACACCAACAATTGACAACGAAAACAAGAAAAGATAAAATAAAATTGTTCACCAGTAAACGATTATTGTTTCATCGTAAACTATTATTCCTAAGAAAGAAGGTAGCCTATGTATGATTTGACAAAACAGATGATATACAACATATACGTGAGACTGCTGCACCTTAATGAACAAAAAGCGAACACTTCACTTCAGCAATTTTTTAAGGAGGCCGCAGAAGAGGATGTAGCTGAAATTCCCAAAAATATGACAAGCATTCACGTCATTGACTGCATCGGCCAGCATGAGCCCATTAACAATGCGGGGATTGCCAAAAAAATGAACTTATCGAAAGCGAATGTAACGAAAATCAGCACAAAACTGATAAAGGAAGAATTCATTAACAGCTATCAGCTGTCAGATAACAAAAAAGAAGTGTATTTCAAATTAACACGTAAAGGAAGACAGATTTTTGAGCTTCATGAGAAACTGCATAAAAAAAAGGAGCTGGCTTTTTACCAATTCCTTGATTCATTTTCTTTAGATGAACAGCGTGCTGTATTGAAATTTTTAGAGCAGCTGACATTGAAACTCGAAGCGGAACAAACCGATGCGACTCCGGACAAACCTGTACAGTAAACAAAAAGGCGGTGTACACTTTATGGCTCAAACAAAATCAAAGGCGGTATGGATCTTATATATTGTTTGCTTCAGCGCATTTTTTGCATCTTTAAGCCAAAACATTTATTCACCTATTATCCCGGTTATTAAAGAATCGTTCCATGTTTCCGCAGCTATGGTGAATCTGTCAGTCTCCGTCTTTATGATCGTGACTGCCATTATGCAAATTATATTAGGGACCATCATAGATTTTAAAGGCGCGCGTTTTGTCTTGATTGCCGGTATTCTGGCAACAGCAGCAGCCAGCATCGGCTGTGCAGTGACCACTGACTTTACTTTATTTCTGATATTCAGAATGATTCAGGCAGCCGGGTCCGCAGCACTGCCTCTTATTGCCGCCACAACGATCGGACAGCTTTTTACAGGCAGTGAGCGAGGGAGTGCGATGGGAACATATCAGATGCTCCTTTCCGCCGCGCCTGCTATCGCCCCTGTTCTCGGGGGATTCATCGGCGGAGCAGCCGGATACGAAGGGATCTTTTGGATGCTTACGGCCATCTCTGTCGTTATACTGGTAACAAACAGCATATACTTTCCTAAGGATTCTCCCGCTGAATGTAAGCAGCAAGCCAAGGGCAATGTGTTGACTCATTATAAATCTATATTTACAAATCGCACAGGAAACGTCATTTTAGCCTTAAGTTTTGTCCTCTTTTTCATTTATTTTGCAGTAATTGTCTACCTCCCAATATTGCTGACAGAGCATTACCATATAGATGTGGGTATAGCAGGACTGTTATATTTGCCGCTGGCGCTGAGCACGATTGCAGGTACGTTTCTGTTTAAAAGAATACAGGCAAAAATCGGGCTGCACACTTTGTTTATCGGAAGCAATGTGATTGCCGCCTGCAGCATCATTTTATTTGCTGTTACACATTCCGTTTCTCTCGTTCTCATGGCTCTGACGCTGGCACTGTTTGGCATCTCGATGGGGGTTATTCCTCCCTTGTACTCTACAATGATTACCAATGAATTTGAGCACAACAGAGGGAGTGCAATCGGAATGTTTAACTTTATCCGATATACAGGCATGGCAGCAGGTCCGATGGTATCTGCCTACTTGCTCACAATGATGCCGTCTGCCATGTCCTTTAGCCTCCTAGGCGTTGGATTTGCCGCATTGAGCTTTTGCCTTCTTCCTTCAATGTTTTCGCCGCAGAAGCGCACGAAACAAAAAAAGCACCACATGTAAAAAAGCTGCCATCTGTATGGCAGCTTATTTCTTTCGCAGCGGATCTAAAATGCCTTTTTGAATCAGCAAATGGAACACCGATAGGATAACGGATGCCCATATCGCTGTGCCGAAGCCGTCAATTTGAAAACTGTCACCCATAATGGAAGCAGTCATCATAAGCGTGATCGCGTTAATCACAAACAAAAAGAGACCAAGCGTCACCATCGTGACTGGCAGTGTAAAGATAATCAAAAGCGGTTTAATCAGCACGTTTAAGATCGATAAAATGAGGCTGGCGATAATTGCTGCCCCGATGCTGCTGATATGGATAGAATCAATATATCCATCAATGACGATTAATAACAATGCATTTACCAAAATGCTGACTGCCCATTTTACCATGTCATTTCATATCCCTTTCTGACGGGACGATATAAATCCAAATGATATAAATGAGCAAAACAGGGAAAACACTTGTCATAATAGCTAAGATGACCGTTATGACTCTGAGGAGTGATGCATCCCAATTGAAATATTCTGCGAGACCGCCAATGACACCGGCAATTTTCTTGTTTTTTTCTGAACGATAAAGCTGATTCATTCGATCACCTCTGTGAGTACTTTAGTTTGATGGCGCCTGTTAGTGATTCTGAGAAGACGGTGATGTTTTGATCGTGTGCCTGATTTGAAGTGAACATCATTTCTTTTTGAATGGTATCATTTTTTTCTTTCAGCATCTCAACATCCATTAATTCATGGGACAGCGAACCAAGATTGCTTTTCAGCTCCGCCTTCACGGCAAGATCGTCTGGAATCGAAAGCTCCACATTTCCAGTCGTCGTTTTCGAGTAAATGGAGCGGCAGTCCGATTCTGTTACGTTTATCGCAATATTCCCGTTAAAGCTTTGAACATCAATCGATTCGCTTCTCCCGCGGAGATCGATCAATCCGTTAATGGTTTCCGCTTCTATCGTGCCGCAGTTGTGGCTGGCAAGCTTAATTTGCCCGTTGGCCGTTTCCGCTATGGCTTTTTCGGCTGTTAAATGTGAAAACGACAGCACGCCGTTTGTCGTTTTCGCTGAGAACTCTTTTACATGTAAATGTTCCCCTCTGGCCGGACCGTTAAACAGCTTCACCCGAATCTTATCATACTCCTTCTGAGGAATGTACAGCGTCACATTGGTTTTCATCGTTTTCTTCTCAGTACGGATAAAAAATTTATTTCCTTTAATTTCACATTCAATATGCTGAAGAAACGCATGTCTCGCTGCGTCCTGGCTGTCAGCGCGATATACCTTCGCCTGGCATTCCACTCTGATATCCTCGTCCTCCCAAGGGACGATATTCACGCTGCCGTTGGCGATTTGAAGCTCAACACTGGAAAAGTCAGTATCTTTAAATTGAAAAATGTGCTGAACATCATACGCATGGCCAAAGTTCAAATCGAGATCGACTTCCTTGACCTTTTTCACGGCAGAATCAATCCAATCAAACAGCTTGGCTCCTAAAGACGGCTTGCCGCTATCTTTTTTTGCTGCTGTAAATGGCTCTTCCTCGTCATGCACATGAACTGAGAGCGCTGTGATTTTGTCTTCCTTTTCCTTGTAGTCGCTGTCAAGCTTTTCAATCAATGTCAAAGCCTCTTGTGCTGTAAGCTTTCCTTCCTCCACAAGCTTAAGGATCCGTTCCTTTTCTTGCTTCATTGCGATCTCCTCCCCATTGTCTACTTATGCTGCACGCAGCACCTTAATGCCCTGAATCACATTCCAAATGATAATGCCAATGACAACCAAGAAATAAATAACCGCTCCACCAATAATCACAAATACAGGCAGCAGGCTGTCTCCATTAATCGCAACGGCTCCGCCAAGAAAAGCAATAAAAAGGACCAGCCAGCCGACAAACGGAACAATGTGAGAAATAAGAGAACGAAGCGCATGGCGTTTGGTTTCTTTCTCAGTCACAACAAAATAAGCGACAACCGGCACAATGATTGGCGCAATGAACACACTGAAATAACAAAGTGATGCAATAATAGCTTGATTACGATTCAATTCGTTCCACACTCCTATTGTGAAATGACCATGACAAAAGATCAGGGACGTTTTACTTATTCATACGTTTAAAACCTCTTCAGGGTTTCAAATTCATTCTTTAGACATGCTCCGATTTACGGAAATTGGATTTTAAAAAGTTTTAGAAGTAGAATCTTTCCGCTGTACCGATTACAATATGTAAAAAGCTTACGGCAACAAGGAGGCTGGACAAGCAATGGAGAAAGATCCCAGTGACTATACAGTAACACAAGAATCGGTGTTACAACTAATTCATGAACAAAAAAGAATGAATCGTGAAATGATCGCCGAGCTTGAACAGATTCACGGACCTTTTCCGATCTCTCACGATATTCAATATATAAAAGTGCTGCTCGATAGCAGCAATACGCATATTGTTCAAGATTTAATGAGTGTCAGCAAGCAGCTGTATAAGAAGACTTTGTAAGATATACTGCAAAGAAAAGACAAAACCCTCTACTAAATAGAGGGTTTTAAGATGTAGCCGTTTCTTTCGCTTCCAAGATCAATTTCATGCGTTTTTTGTCACGCTCCATAACAGGCTTCAAATAGCGGCCTGTATACGATTCTTCCACTTCAGTAATTTCCTCAGGCGTGCCCGACGCGACAATGGTTCCGCCTCCGGCTCCGCCTTCTGGCCCCAGATCCACAATATAATCCGCTGTCTTAATGATATCGAGATTGTGCTCGATGACTAAAACCGTATCTCCGTTGTCCACCAAACGCTGAAGCACGACAAGAAGTCTGGCGATATCGTCGACGTGCAAACCTGTCGTCGGCTCATCTAAAATGTAGAGCGTGCGCCCTGTTGACCGTTTGTGAAGCTCCGATGCGAGCTTCACACGCTGCGCTTCTCCGCCCGACAAGGTCGTCGCCGGCTGGCCGAGCGTAATATAACCTAAACCGACATCATAGAGAGTTTGGAGCTTACGCTTGATTTTCGGGATATTTTCAAAGAAAGAAAGAGCATCTTCCACCGTCATATCAAGCACATCAGAAATACTTTTTCCTTTGTACGTCACTTCAAGCGTTTCTCGGTTATATCGTTTACCATGGCATACCTCGCACGGAACGTATACATCAGGAAGGAAGTGCATTTCAATTTTAATAATCCCGTCTCCGCGGCAGGCTTCACATCGCCCGCCCTTCACGTTAAAGCTGAAACGGCCTTTTTTATAGCCGCGCACCTTCGCTTCATTGGTCTGTGCGAATACATCACGAATGTCATCAAACACACCGGTGTATGTCGCAGGATTGGATCTCGGCGTTCTTCCGATTGGCGCCTGGTCAATGTCAATGACTTTGTCTAAATGGTCCAAGCCTTTAATCTCTTTGTGGCTGCCGGGCTTCGCTTTGGCTTTATGAAGCTTTTGCGCCAGCGCCTTGTGCAAAATTTCATTAACGAGGGTACTCTTTCCTGAGCCGGAAACCCCTGTAACCGCTGTGAACGTTCCAAGCGGGAACTTGGCATTCGCTTTTTTCAGGTTATTTTCTGCAGCGCCTTTAATCTCAATGTAACGGCCGTCCGGCTTTCTTCTTTCAGGAGGCAATGGGATAAACTTTTTCCCAGATAAATAGCTGCCCGTCAATGAGTTTGGATCTTCCATCACTTCTTCCGGCGTACCTGCAGACGTCACCTGTCCGCCGTGAATGCCGGCGCCCGGTCCAATATCAATTAAATAATCGGCTGCCATCATCGTGTCCTCATCGTGTTCGACAACAATCAGCGTGTTTCCAAGGTCTCTCATATTCTTCAAAGCGCTGATCAAACGGTCGTTATCACGCTGGTGCAGGCCGATAGACGGCTCGTCTAAAATATAAAGGACACCGGATAAACGTGAACCGATTTGCGTTGCCAGCCTGATGCGCTGCGCCTCTCCCCCGGACAGTGTTCCCGCAGCCCTGCTCAATGTCAGGTAATCAAGGCCGACTTTGTCCAGAAAGCTTAAGCGCTCCACAATTTCGCGCAGAATCAAATCAGCAATCTTCATATCTTTCTCGGAAAGAGTAAGGCCTTTAAAGAAAGCCAGTGCGTCACCGACAGATAGCTCGGTAATTTTCCCGATATGGCGTCCGTCAATCAATACGGCAAGCGCCTCTCTCTTTAACCGGTAGCCTTTACAAGTGGGGCAAGACTTCTGAGACATATACTGCTCCATCTGCTCACGGATGAAATCAGAGCTAGTCTCCTTATACCGTCTTTCGATATTGTGCAATACGCCTTCAAATTGAATTTCGCCCTCACGTATTTGCCCAAAGTCATTTTCATAACGGAAATAAATCAGATGATCTCCGCTGCCGTACAGCACTTTATCCAGCTGGTCCTTCGGCAGGTCTTTTACCGGCACATCCATATCAATACCGTAATGGGTGCAGACCGCCTCAAGTAGCTGCGGATAATACTGTGAACTGATCGGTGTCCAAGGAGCGACGGCATTCTCCTTTAATGATAAATCTTGATTGGGGATGACGAGATCCGCATCCACTTCAAGCTTCATTCCGAGACCATCACACGTCGGACACGCTCCGAATGGGCTGTTGAACGAAAACAGCCGCGGCTCAAGCTCACCGATTGAAAATCCGCAGTGCGGGCAGGCATGATGCTCACTAAACATCAGCTCTTCCTCACCGATGACATCAATCATGACCCGCCCTTCACCTAAACGAAGCGCCGTTTCAAGTGAATCTGACAGACGGGCTGCCACGCCTTCTTTCACCACAATCCGGTCAATGACAACCTCAATCGAATGCTTTTTATTCTTTTCTAATTCAATATCATCAGAAAGCTCTGCCATTTCGCCGTCAATTCTGACTCTGACATAGCCTTGTTTTCTGATCTGGTCAAGCACTTTGACATGAGCGCCTTTTCGGCCCGATACAATCGGGGCCAGCACCTGAAGCTTTGTCCGTTCCGGGTATTCAAGAATTCTGTCAACCATTTGCTCGATGGTTTGCGATGTAATTTCAATCCCGTGCTCCGGACAATGAGGCTTCCCTACTCTCGCATACAAAAGACGCAGATAATCATAAATTTCAGTTACCGTGCCGACAGTAGACCTCGGATTCCGGCTCGTGGTTTTCTGATCGATGCTGATAGCGGGAGACAGCCCCTCAATTGCATCAACATCCGGCTTATCCATTTGCCCTAAAAACTGGCGGGCATAGGCAGACAGCGACTCGACATACCGTCTCTGGCCTTCTGCATATATGGTGTCAAAGGCAAGGGAGGATTTCCCTGATCCAGACAATCCTGTAACAACGACAAGCTGATCTCTTGGAATTGTCACATCGATATTTTTCAGGTTATGCGCCCTGGCTCCCTTCACCTCTATCCGATCCATAGCCATTGTTCATCATCCTTCCGCTTTTAGCTCTAAAAGTAAATCGCGAAGCTCCGCGGCTCTTTCAAAGTCAAGCGCCTTGGCGGCTTCTTTCATTTCGTGCTCCATCTGTTCAACGACTTTCTGGCGTTCTTTCTTCGTCATTTTCGACAGCTTCGGCGCGGCTTTTGTTTTGTATTCCGCTTTATCCTCAGCCGCTACCGTTGCACGAATGACATCGCGAATTTCTTTATTTATTGTTTTCGGCGTAATGCCGTGCTCTTCATTAAACCGCTCCTGCTGCTCGCGGCGGCGTTTAGTTTCATTAATGGCAATTTCCATAGACTTCGTGATTTTATCAGCATACATAATGACACGGCCTTCCGCGTTCCGCGCTGCACGTCCGATGGTCTGGATAAGCGACCGCTCCGAACGAAGGAAGCCTTCCTTATCTGCGTCCAAAATCGCAACGAGAGAGACTTCGGGAATATCGAGGCCTTCTCTCAGCAGGTTGATGCCGACAAGCACATCATACTTGCCGAGGCGCAGGTCACGGATGATTTCAATCCGTTCAAGCGTCTTAATCTCTGAATGCAGATAGTTTACTTTAATGCCGATTTCCTTCAAATAATCAGTCAGGTCCTCTGACATTTTTTTCGTCAGGGTTGTCACGAGCACCCGTTCATCCCGTTCGATTCTTGCTTGAATCTCGCCGATCAAGTCGTCAATCTGGCCTTCAATCGGACGCACATCAATAAGCGGGTCAAGAAGCCCTGTCGGACGGATGATCTGCTCGACCATTTCATCCGTATGCTCAATTTCATACGGACCCGGTGTTGCTGATACATACACGATATTGTGCATATGCTTTTCAAATTCCTCAAACCGGAGCGGACGGTTATCAAGCGCTGATGGAAGCCGGAAGCCGTGATCCACGAGCACCTGTTTCCGCGCCTGGTCTCCGTTAAACATGCCGCGCACCTGAGGAATCGTCACATGCGACTCATCCACCACGATCATAAAATCGTCTGGGAAATAATCAAGAAGCGTATATGGCGTTGAACCCGGAGGCCGAAGCGTCAAATGTCTTGAATAGTTCTCAATGCCGGAGCAGAAGCCCATTTCCCGCATCATTTCAAGATCATATCTTGTGCGCTGCTCTAAACGCTGTGCCTCAAGCAGCTTGCCGTTTTCATGCATGACCTTCAGCTGCTCCTCCAGTTCCTTCTCGATATTTTGAATGGCTTTCTCCATTTTCTCCGCCCGCGTTACGAAGTGGGACGCCGGGAAAATCGCAACATGGTCGCGGTCGCCGAGAATTTCACCTGTCAGGGCATCCACTTCCCGGATTCGTTCGATTTCGTCACCGAAAAATTCAACTCTGACACAATGTTCATCACGGGATGCAGGGAAGATTTCCACTACATCTCCGCGCACACGAAACGTACCGCGCTGAAAGTCGATATCGTTGCGGGCATACTGGATGTCTACAAGTTTTCTGAGCAATTCGTTGCGCTCAATTTCCATTTCTGGCCGCAGCGACACGACCATTTCCCGGTATTCTTCAGGCGAACCGAGTCCGTATATACAAGACACACTCGCAATAATAATGACATCTCTCCGCTCAAATAAAGCCGAAGTAGCAGAGTGTCTCAGTTTATCAATTTCATCATTAATACTTGCGTCTTTCTCTATAAATGTATCCGTTTGAGGCACATACGCCTCCGGCTGATAGTAATCATAGTAGCTGACAAAATACTCAACAGCGTTGTTCGGAAAAAATTCTTTGAACTCACTGTAAAGCTGTCCGGCGAGGGTTTTGTTATGGGCTATCACGAGAGTCGGCTTATTGACTTCTTTAATCAAATTGGACACCGTAAATGTTTTGCCCGTTCCTGTCGCACCCAGCAGAGTCTGATGCTTCTTGCCCTCCTGAATTCCTTTTACAAGTTTTTCAATGGCTTTCGGCTGATCTCCCTGGGGCTGGTATTTCGAGACTAACTCAAAGCGATCTTTCACAAAATAAGCCTCCGTTTCTTTACGAAATCTTCCTATAGATATAGTAACACAATAGGATGCAAAATCACTAAAAATACGAACTAAAGTTCGGTGGTTTTTTATTTCCAGCTGTTTTCGTGTATAAAAAACCTGCTTTTAAAACGTAAAAGCAGGAATTCAGTCGTTATATTCATTATGTCCGATTTATTCTTCTTTTTTCTCAGCAGCTTTTTTGGCCATGTACAATCCGCCAGCCACAAGAGACACAACATCCAATCCTACAATAAAATACGTTTCTGTATAGCCTTTTAAATAAGAGGCAAACAGCAATGCAGCTGTTAGAGCGATCGCTACATAATGATTAAAGGTGACTCTTGTAAAAAGGACAACAAGCATAAAAGGGAAAAACAATGCAAAAACGGCTTTTGTAATCAACAAAAACCCTCCTCAAGGATTCTTCATCTGATCTGATTATAGTAAAAAATGAAGAATCGGACAATCGTGCAATCGTTCCCTCTTTCTACACCATACCCTTTTTCAGCCTAAATCAATCATCATCTCTGCACTTTGGTCCCAGCCCACAGAAACATCGACAGATCAAACCATGATAATGAATAAAATAGAATATAAACAATAAAAATTACATTATGGTTGTGAGGGCTGGCCAGTACTCCATGAAAATGGAGTGGACAAATATGAAGTTCAAGTTCGTATGTGACTCCCGAGAAAGCAATCAGTATCATAAAGTAAATAAAATACAAATAACACACAGTGCCGCTGTTCTTATCAGCGGCACTTTTTTATGAATGCATGACCGCTGTCAGTCTCCGAGAATAATAGAAAATAGGCATACAGCACCAGTCCCGCACCATTTTTCATGATAATCTAACTAACTTAACTATTCATTTTATTTAGGACTTTCTGAGTTTGACAGCATTTTCCTGAAAACCTACAATGGAGTGATAGTGTTCACTATCATTTTTTTTGAACACGGGCTCCGAATTAAAAACTAGAGAGAAAAACAAAATGAAGGAAAGAGGGGTTTCAAATATGTATTCTGTTATATTTCGCCAGGCAGAAGAGTCCAGCGAGCTTGCTGGAGCAAAAGGCATGAATTTGATTAAACTGACCAAACACGGTCTTCCTGTTCCGGACGGATTTATTATTCAGACAAATGCGCTCGCCCGTTTTATGGAGGATAATCAGCTTCTTGATACAAGCGAAAGCATCGAGAGCGCGATCCTCGCCGGAGCATTTTCAGATGAACTGAAACATGAGCTGACAAGTTCCTTTTACAAGCTGAGAGAATCATACCGCTCCGTTGCCGTGCGTTCTTCATCCGCCTCAGAAGACTTAGAGGGGGCTTCATTCGCTGGTCAATATGAAACCTACTTAAATATCAAAACAGAGGAAGAGTTTCTAGCTAAAGTGAAAGAATGCTGGGCCTCATTTTTCTCAGGCCGAGTCAGCAGCTATAAGAAAAAAATGAACAATCAAATCGCAGAGCCGTTAATGGGGGTTGTCGTTCAGGGCCTGATCGATTCAGAGGTATCAGGCGTTATTTTCAGCCGCAATCCTGTTACCCATGATGATAGAGAGCTATTAATCAGCGCCAGCTACGGTTTAGGAGAAGCTATCGTGTCAGGCAGTGTCACGCCAGACACGTACATTGTCAACAAATCCTCGTTTGAGATTCAGAAAGAGATAGGTGTCAAAGAAATCTATATAGAGTCTGCGGCTGAAGGGATTGCTGAAAAAGAAACGAGTGAAGACATGCGCAGCCGTTTTTGCCTTACAGATGAACAAGTGATTGAATTGGCTGAAATCACAAAAAAAACCGAAGACCTGTACGGATATCCTGTCGATATAGAATTTGGAATTGCTGATCATCAAATATACCTTCTGCAGGCTCGTCCGATTACAACCATTGATCAGGACAAAAAGGCGGCAGAAGAAAAACGCAGCTTCATGATTACCGACACTGATATGAATGATTTCTGGCTTAACATGGAGTCTAATATTGAAGGTCCGGTGAGTCCGTTATTTTCATCCTTCATCGTGCCGGCATTGGAATATGGTTTGAAGAAGAGCATGCAAAAGTTTCCGATTGGTGTAGTTGTTGATGAAGTAAAACTTTATCGCGGACATATTTATTCCAAAAACCAAGGCGGACAGCAGCCTCCTTCTGAAGACTGTGGCAAAGAGCTTTTCCCGATTTTATCGGAGCATATGTATGACATCATCAATCACACATACCTCCCTTTTTACCGGACACTGGACCAGCTCGCACAAACTGAGCATACCGCAGAAAGCGCACTGGATGCTTTTCAAAAACTAAAGGCCTTTTATCTCACGGCTTATGAAGAGCACTTCAATATCGTTTTCCCGCAAATCCTTTTAACAAACAAACTGCAAGCGATGTATCAGGACATTCAAGGAGAGTCCGAAAACGCTCATTTTTACGAGATGCTGACAGGAAAAATGAACAAATCACTGGAAACGGACCGTTGCTTATGGCTATTTTCTATGGAAGTTCAGGAGAACCCGAACCTTCTGGCCATTTTTGAAAACAACAAGCCTGAACAGCTCCAGGAGAAATTGGAACAAACAGATGAGGGAAAACACTTCCTGAAGAACGTCCATGAATTCTTGCAAGAATACGGATGGAGATCTGTTAAAAGTCATGATCTGATTGAACAAATCTGGGTGGAAAATCCGTATTTCGCTCTGGCCAATATTCAAAATTATGTCCGTAATGGCTATCATTTTGACAATGAATTTCAGAAAACGAAAGAAAAACGAGAGAAATTATACAATGAATTCTTGGAAAACATAGAAGATCCCGGTTTACGCACTGAATTTGACCGCCTTTATCAATGGACGCTGAGCTCTGCAAATATAAAAGATGATCACCACTTTTATATTGACGCCATGCTGGATGCCAAGGCGAGAATCTTTCTGCTGAAGATAGGTGAATTGCTGGCGGAAAACGGTGTCATTCATGATCGTGAGGACCTTTGGTTCTTATATGATGACGAAGTGGAACAAGCGCTTCTTCACCCTGTACCCCTGCAAGAAAAGGCTGAAAAACGCAGACAGATTTTTCATGAGTATGAGCTGGCTCAAGCCCCGGCCTATCTCGGCACCCCGACAAAAGAACAGCTCAAAGCAGCTGAAGAAATCGTCGGCGCTGTGATAGAGGATGAAAAAAACACAGAGAATCATATTTTTGGCATTGCGGCATCAAGCGGCATTGCGACAGGTCCGGTGAAAATCATTCGGGACGCCAATGAATTTTCTCAATTCGCGCCTGGGGACGTACTCGTTTGCAAGATGACCACACCGCTATGGACCAGCCTGTTTCAAGACGCCAAAGCGATTATTACAGACACAGGCGGCATTTTGTCTCACGCTGCGATTATTGCCCGTGAATACGGCATTCCAGCCGTTCTCGGCACACGCACGGCAACCGAAAGACTACGAGACGGAGACATCATCACTGTTGACGGAAGCAGCGGCAAAATCACAGTTGTCAGCCGGTCCTGATGCGTACCCCTCTTTCTTATACAAGCGGGGCGGGTGTATACTTGTCCTGCCAGTATACTCGTGAGGTGAAACGTATTGAGACCGACAAACAAGAGAATCCTTGACGCTGCCATGCAGCTGCTCGTCAAAAAAGGATATCGCGCAACGACTACAAAAGAAATTGCAGAAAAAGCAAATGTAAGTGAAGCGACGATTTTCAGGAACTTTAAAAACAAACAAGGACTAGTTGAGGCTTTGCTTTCTCAGCATTCTTCAAACAGAGGCAGCATTTTGGAACAAACAGAAGGGGATTTGTACAAAGACCTGCTTCATATCGGAACCTGTCTCTTGGAGGAGCTCGAACATAGAAAAGATATCATTAAAATCAGCTTTCGTGAACCCGCCATGTTTCAGGATGTTATCGACCATGTCACTGAATATCCTCAATCTATGAAACAGCTATTGGTTGATTATCTCAAAACGATGGGCGAAAAAGGGATTATTCAGACAGGACATGAAGCGGAGCATGCCGATGTGTTCATGTCGATCATTTTCGGTTATTTTATTCACCGTCTCCATTTGGGAGACCGGGTGATTTCCATGCCCCAGGAAAAAATGCTGGAGCATAGCACAGCTCTATTTGTCAAAGGAATTTCTTGATGATCTCCTTGGCATAACAAAAAGGAGGATCCCCATGAGCTCAAGAAAAGAATGGGCGCTGATCGTCTCGCTATTATTGGGTGCCATCCTGGTTCCCATTAACTCAACGATGATCGCGGTTGCGCTCTCATCTATATCCCATACGTATAACGAGTCCATCGCAAGCATCACCTGGGTGGTTACCGTTTATTTAATCGTGATGGCAGTCACACAGCCGATCGCGGGAAAACTCGGGGACATGTACGGCAATAAAACCATGTATTTATGGGGCGTCGGCCTTTTTCTTATCGCGTCCTTAGGCTGCGCACTCTCACCTAGCCTGCTGCTATTGATTGTGTTTCGGGCATTGCAGGCTGTAGGCGGCGCACTGCTTACGCCAAACAGCATTGCCATTATCCGCCACGTAGTTTCTGAAAAACGCCTTCCGAAGGTATTTGGATTTTTTGGGCTTGGCGCAGGACTTGGAGCAGCACTAGGGCCTTTCATCGGCTCTATGCTGATTGACAGCTTCAGCTGGCATTCAATTTTTTGGGTGAATATCCCGTTTCTCGCCATTGCTTTATTTACAGCATTCACGATGTTTCCTCAGTATAAAGAAAACAAATCTGACGCGCCGCTTGATATTATCGGCTCTCTCTTGCTCGCAGGCAGCATTGTTTCAATTATCCTGCTGACCAAAAATGAGGCTTCGTGGGGTTATGCAGTATACAGTGTATTGATACTTCTTTTTGTCCCGCTTTTTTTCAGAAGAGAAAAACGCACACAGCACCCAATTATCGATTTTACACTGTTTAAAAGCTCAACCTTTACAAATGCCAATCTATCAGTTTTGCTAAGCAATCTGATAATGTATGCCGTCTTATTGATCATGCCGTTATTCATGACGAGCCAATTTGGGCTGAATACGTCGAACAGCGGCATGGCGCTTTCTGTGTTTTCGATCTTTATGTCAGCCAGCAACTGGGTCGGCGCCCAGCTCCATCACAAATGGGGGGCAAAAAAAATCATTTTTCTTTCATTTGCCATGATGGCTGGAGCGAATCTATTATTTTTGTTCTTAAGCAGCTCTCACTCGGTCTTATTCCTGATGATTTCTCTCATCCTCGGAGGGCTCGCATCCGGAGTCGGACTGACCAGCATGCAGGTGTCGTCCCTTGCTACAGTAGACTCAAGCATGTCAGGAGTGGCGTCCGGCATTTTCTCGACCTTCCGTTATTTCGGAAGCATCATTTCATCTGCCTTAATCGGCCTGATTTCCGGATATCACACGTTATTTATGATTCTCTTTGCCGTCTCCATCATTGGCGTTTTTGTTTCATTAGGGATCAAATCTGATAAAACGGAACAGGTGGAAAAAAACTCAGCGTAACACAAAACAGCCCGGCACCGCTTCTCCTTGCGGTGCCGGGCTGTCTCTTATGATCCGGACAAAGCGGCGGCTTCGTCCTCACGGTCATCCTTTACGAAAAGGATGCCCAATTCATGATGTTCTCCCTCATAAGAAGCACGCTGATCAAAACGAATTTCTCCATTCAAACCGATTATCTCAAGCTTCACATATGCACGGTTATGCTGGAGCGCTTCATAAAAATCAGATACGTTCTTAACGGGTATGCCATTGACTTTCGTAATGATTTCCCCGATTTTCAATTCCAAATCCTCAGCTGGCGTATTTGGTATAATCCCAAGCACCATTAAGCCCTGATCACGTTTCGAGAAATAAAACGGAGCCGCGTTATCATTCACCCTTTGCTTAATGGACAGAAAAATACGCCCTAATACAGCTGCACAGACGGCTGCACCCGCAAGCGGCGTCCACAGTATGCTTGCTGCACCGAGAGCTGTGACAACAAGACCGAGAATACAAACCCGTTTCGCTGTGATCCTTATGCTCGTTTCAGGCAGAGATCCCTGCACCCTTTGTCTGAATCCGACAAAGTAAGGAATCCATAGAAAGTGGAATGATCCGCCGGGAACAGTAAACACAGGCCACCAGCTGAGGTGCGATTCTAATCCGTTGCCGGGTACGAGCAGGAACAGCGGCAAAAGCCATATCCGGTTTGCCAGCTGCTGGCCGATCGGCAAACCGCGGCTGCTCACGACAAGTGCCGGTGACGTTCTCACATGTGCAGAGCGATAAGCAACCGCTCCCTCGATGATAACCAGCAAGCCTAAAAACACAGCCATAGCCGGCCAAACAACTGCAAATCCTTGCGGAAATCTCTCTAGAAAAGGTTCCGCCTGATTCATTTGCAGTCCAAAACCGATCAGCATACTCACGCTGACGATATATGCAGCAGACATCCAGTTTGCGCGAAGAGTGAGCGCTGCCGCTGCAGTGATAACGGCAATAATCGCAAGTAAACCGAGAGGAACTGAAATTCCAAGTACCCCTAAAACAACCGACAGAAGGATACCTGGGATCAGTCCCTTTGTATAAGTAAATTTCAGTTCATCATAAATATCTGCAATTCTTGTATGAAAGGTTTTTCGTTCCCGTTTGATTCTTACATAGCCGAAAGCCAGACTTATGATGATAAAAAACCAGAAAAGCGGGTGTAAGAAGAAGAGGCCCGCACTTTTTAACAGTTCAAATCCCCATTGAACAGACACTATCTTTCACCGCCTCAAGCCAAACATGTTACTCATATTCTATCAAATATTAAATGGCTTGGATATCCTCAGGAGTGTTTATCCTTCTTGCGTCATCCACAGCGTGACATTCGATAGTGAAAAATCCTTTAAATAATGGTTTACGTCCACATCCAACAACCCGCTGATCAGGTGCATCGACCTTTTGATATCTGTCAGATTGATGCCTAATCGTTTATGGTTTTTCATTAAGTAATTAAAATAATGTTTGGCACATTCTTCATTGATATCATTTACTGATTCGACATTGGTATAATTGACCAAATATCTGCTGAATAGCATAAGAAGACTTAGTGCTTTTGTAGCTGAAAATGTTACGTCTTGTGTTCTGTCTTTTAATTGTTCCACTAATTCATAATATTTTTTTTCACGCACAATACTTGCCCTCTTCAATTGTGAACCCCCATTTTCATTATACAGATAAGCACGGGCCAGTATAAGCAGCAGTACTGGAGTGCTAACAAGCATTCTCGTTATCGTTACCCTGTTAAATACCTGTCGTTCAGCTGCCATAAACCTGTTTACTGTTCTTTTTAGAACCTTCTTATATTGTATGAAGTAAACAAAGACTAGGCAACTTGCAAAAGTTTCATTTTAAATGCATATTAACTCGTTAGAAAGTCTCTCTCATATATTGATATCGGGTAATCACAGTCCTTTATAAATGTTTATTTGTGAAAATTTTTTTAAATTCTTGTCAAAAACTCATTTTTTATGTGACTTATGATCCATTACCTCTTTAAGCACAAAGAAACAGGAGATGGAATTCCATCTCCTTTAATTGATAACTAATGATTTCAGTGCTGTTTGAAGCTGCAAGTCATTTTTTTCATCAGATTTTTTCTTTTCGATCAGCTGATTTAATGTCTCTGCGGTGCGTGTGTCGATTACGCCCGTTTTATCCAGTTTGTTCTGATCCTGAAAGGCCATGACCGCTTTTTTCATGTCCTTGCTGAAATAGCCATCTTCACGTCCCGGATCAAAACTGAGGCCTTTTAATAATACCTGTGCATGCTTGACGTCTTCATTGTTCATATCCACTTTAAGCGGTTCCTTCAGCTGCAAAGGCCCGGCGGAAAAATAATCAGGCTGTTTAATCGCAATGGTCGGCTGAATTCCTTTTTTATGAATCCAATTCCCATTTGGCGTCAGCCACTTGTAAAGCGTTAATTTAATGTTGCTTCCATCTCCCATCGGAACCGCCTGCTGAACAGTTCCCTTACCAAAGGACGTATCACCTACAACATCATAATGCCCTGCTTCTTTTAATGCCCCGGCAAGGATCTCTGAGGCGGAAGCACTCCCTTTATCTGTGATGACATTGACAGGATACGCTTTTTTCTGGGCCAATGTTGAGAAATACCGTTTTTTATCACCGTTACGTTCAGCAATTTGAATGTACGGCTGATCCTTTGTGATGAATTGCTTAAGAATTTCTTCCACACTTTGAAGATACCCGCCCGGATTGCCGCGGACATCAATGACCAGGCCTTCAATTCCTTTTTTCTCAAGATTGCCCAGCGCCTTTGTAAAGTCCTCTGCGGTATGCTCAGAAAAAGTTGAGATGGCGATATATCCGACAGTGTGCCCCTGTACTTTTTTCTCTGAAGCAAAAACCGTTTCGAGCGGAATCTCAGCTCTTTTGATCCGGAATGACAGCTGCTTCTTCGTACCGGGCCGCTGAATCTTCATTGAAACGCTGGACCCTTTCTTTCCTCTTATTTTTAGTACAGCGTGGTTTAAATCCTTGCCGGCCATCGATTCTCCATTAATGCTGATAATTTCATCATTAGGCTTGAGCCCGGCTTTTTCTGCTGGTGATTTCTTAAATGGAGACACAATGATAATTTTGCCGTCCTCCATTCCAACCTCAGCCCCAATACCTTCAAATGAGGAATCAAGAGAATCAGAAAATTGCTTAGCCGTCTGCTTGTCCATGTAGACAGAATAAGGATCATTCAGCGTAGACAGCATTCCTTGGATGGCTCCCTCGAGCAGCTTTTCTCTATCAACTTTTTCAACGTACTCATTCGAAATTAACTCGTACGCTTTTTCGATTTTATCCATCGCCTTATCCCGTTCAGAATCAGCCTGTGCCGTCGCGGCAACAGCTGCGGTCTGGGGCTTATCCACCTCAAGCAGGTTCATTCCCGCATATACGCCGGCGCCCCCGAACAGCATGCTCCCCGCTGCGATCACAGCCATTATTTTTTGATTCATCCTTTACTCCTCCTGTATGCCAGACTGTCTTTATCAAAACCTAGAGATAGTATATGTAAAGGATGGAGATTTCATGTAATCATAGAAGAAAAAGAAGGCAAAAGAAAAGCCGTCCGGTAGCGGAACGGCTTTTTTCTCGTTATACTCGCAGAAACTTGCGGATGGAAGTCAGGCTTCCCCATACTCCAATCACTGCGCCGATTGCAATCAGCACTAATGAAACTTGGAATACAAATGGATTATAAGGAAGAAGAGAGACAAATGATCCCTGAACCTTCGGAACGACCCATCCGATGACGTATTGATAAGTGCTCAGCACCAGTGCGATCGGAATCACGGAACCGAATACGCCAAGCAGCAATCCTTCTAGGAAAAACGGCCAGCGGATAAACCAGTTCGTCGCGCCTACAAGCTTCATGATTTCAATTTCTTTTCTTCTTGCGAAAATTGTAATTTTAATGGTGTTGGAAATTAAGAACATCGCCGTAAATACCAGGCCGATAATTAACGCGATTCCAATGTTGCGGGAAACGCCGACCACTTTAAACAAACGGCTGACCTCTTCTTTTCCGTAAGTGACTTTATATACATGATCCATTTTTTCGATCTTTTTCGCCACATTCGGCGTATCATGCGGATCTGTCGTTTTGACGACAAACGCATCATTAAGCGGATTCTCCTGATCCTGCATCGTCAGGGATTTACCGCTGTCACCAAAACTGTCAACCAGCTGGTCTAGCTCTTTTTCTTTAGATGAAAAAGTGACACTCTGAATCCCCTTCAGTTCCTTAATATCGTTCTGAAGCTTGTCCTGTGCCTTCTGATCTGCAGTCAGATCGATCAACACTTTGATTTCGACTTGTTTTTCAGCATTCGTGGCCATGTTATTCAAATTCAGCATAATCACTAAAAACACGCCGACTAAAATCAGCGTAACGGTTACAGCACTAATGGATGCAAATGTCATCCATGTGTTTCTCCCGAGAGATTTAAAACTCTCACGCAAGTGGCGCCCGAGAATTTTAATCATATGAACCATACTCCCCTCTTGACTCATCACGCACAATGATACCATCTTCGATTGCAATGACACGTTTCTTCATGGTGTTTACGATTTCTTTATTATGTGTCGCCATCACGACTGTTGTCCCGCGGTTATTAATTTCCTCCAGCGTCTTCATGACTTCCCAGGATGTATCCGGATCAAGGTTTCCTGTAGGTTCATCAGCAATGACAACATCGGGGTTGTTCACAATGGATCTGGCAATAGATACACGCTGCTGCTCCCCGCCCGAAAGCTGGTCAGGAAATTGTCTTGCTTTATGCTTCAGCTGTACGAGATCAAGCACTTCAAGCACCCGTTTCTTAATGACAGACGGCTGTTCTCCAATCACCTCAAGGGCAAATGCCACATTTTCAAAAACAGTAAGCTTCGGCAGAAGCTTGAAATCCTGGAAGACAACGCCTATTTTGCGACGCACGAAAGGAATCTCTTTTTCTTTAATTGTAGCGAGATCTTTATGATTGATTAAAATTTGTCCTTTTGTTGGTTTTTCTTCTCTGTAAATCATTTTAATAAAAGTAGATTTACCCGCCCCGCTCGGACCGACAACATAAACAAACTCGCCGGGATGAATGGTAACAGAAATCCCATTGAGCGCTTTTACGCCGTTCGGATAGGCCTTGTATACTTCTTTCATCTCTATCATGAAATCACCTAATCTTTTATATCATTTTATGTATCACACGGTCATACTCTTCGAATGCATTCGACAATTTATGACCCACTCATTTGTAAAAAGATGAAAAATCTGAAAGTTTCTTTTTTCAATACACTTCATTATACGTCAAATTTAGACATAATACTATTACAGTTTCTTTTCATTCATATTGTCATGGCATAAAAAATCCTTGCCTGCATTGCGGCAAGGATTTTCTCATCTTACTTTTTTTCTGACAGCCATTTGGCAATAACGGCGGCTTCTTTATCTTCTACAAGCCCCTTTGGCATATTGCCGCGGCCGTTTTTAATAATGCTTTCAATTTTGTCCTCGTCGTATTTGCCTCCGACCTCCTGGAGATTAGGACCTGATACACCTTCTAAATCCTTGCCGTGGCAGCCTACGCAGCTTTGCTGATATAACTCTTCCCCTTCGGATGCAGAGGCTTCGGTCTTGCTGCCGGTGTCTGTCTTCTCTTCTTTTGCATCATTTGAACCGCAGGCAGCCAACAGAACAGAAAGCGCAAATACAAGCATTAGTATCGATAACTTTGATTTCATGTTGAGAAGCACAACTCCTTTACGATCTCTTCCATATTATAACCTCGTTTAAGCGCGTTTGAAACCCTCGCCCAGCACCTCGCTCGCGTCTGCCACGATCACAAACGCAGACTCATCAATCTGTTTGACGATTTGTTTCAATTTGGTGAATTCAGCTTGCCCAACCACACACATTAAAATCGGACGTTCATCGTCCGTATATCCGCCGACCGCAGAGATTTTCGTAACGCCTCTGTCAATCTTCTGTAAAACGGCTTCCTTAACAGCCTGCTCCTGCTTTGTAATAATGAGCGCCATTTTTGAACGATTGAAGCCGACTTGAACGACATCAATGGTTTTGCTGGAGACAAAGACCCCAAGCATGGCATATAAGCCTTGCTCAATATTAAATACAACCATAGCCGAAACGACAATCAATCCGTCAATGAGGGCGAGACACGTCCCCAACGACAGACCGGAGTACTTATGAATGATCTGTGCAGCCAAGGCCGTTCCTCCCGTCGATCCTTTCCCTAAGTACACAATGCCAATGCCGACACCGATGCCGACACCGCCAAAAATCGCCGCCAGAAGCTCATGATGAGTAGCGGGCTGAATATCCCTTGTCAAAAATACAACAAGCGGCAAAAACACAGAACCCGCAAGCGTCTTAAGGCCAAATTTTCCGCCAAGCAAAATGACACCGGCAATAAATAAAGGAATATTAATAATCCACTGTACATATGCAGCTTCATAACCATATGACTGTAAAATTGTACTAATTCCGCTGACACCGCCGGCGGCAATCTTATTTGGAAGCAAAAATACATTAAAGGATACGGCTGTAATCGCTGCCCCTATCAGTATGTATACATAATCCCGCAAAACCCGTAGTGTTTGATTCCGAACATCCATCATATATCCTCCGTTTCTCCAATGCTCTCCGATAGCATTTTAAGCCTTCCCCGATTAGATGTAAATAACACCCAAATGCAGTGGTAATATGCTAAAGCAGCAGTGAAATCAAGGGTTGAAGGAATGAAAAAACACACCTGCATCTATCAGGTGTGTTTTTCTGGTTATGAAAGCTTAGAACGCAGGTAGGCATCGATAAATGTATCAATATCTCCGTCCATTACCGCTTGAACGTTCCCCATTTCTGTATTGGTCCGATGGTCTTTTACCATGGAATACGGATGGAATACGTAAGAGCGGATTTGGCTGCCCCAGCCGATTTCTTTTTGTTCACCGCGAATTTCATCAAGCTCTGCCTGCTGTTCCTCAATTCTGCGCTGATACAGCTTGGCCTTCAGCATTTTCATAGCTCTTTCCCGGTTTTTAATTTGTGAGCGCTCCGTTTGGCACGTCACAACCACATTCGTCGGCAAGTGGGTAATCCGAACAGCTGAATCCGTCGTATTGACGTGCTGTCCGCCCGCGCCGCTTGCACGGTACGTATCGACTTTAATATCCTCTGTACGGATATCAATATCAATTTCATCGTTAAATTCAGGCATGACTTCACATGAAACGAAAGACGTGTGACGGCGGCCTGATGAATCAAACGGTGAAATCCGCACGAGACGATGGACACCTTTTTCCGCTTTGAGATAACCGTAAGCGTTGTGCCCTTTGATCAGCAATGTGACTGACTTAATTCCGGCCTCATCACCTGGAAGGTAATCGAGCGTTTCCACCTTAAAACCGCGGCGTTCTCCCCATCTGGTATACATTCTGAGAAGCATAGAGCCCCAATCCTGTGACTCTGTACCGCCGGCACCAGGATGCAATTCTAAAATTGCATTGTTTTTATCATACGGCTCACTCAGAAGAAGCTGAAGCTCAAATTCATTGAACTCTTTCGTCAATGATTTTAGTTCTTTTTCAAGCTCAAGCTGGAGGTCTGCGTCCGGCTCTTCTTTCAAAAGATCATGAGTCATTTGCAATTCTTCATGGGATTCATTCAATTTTTTATACGAATTGACGTAATCCTTTATACCGTTAGCTTCATTGATGACTGTTTGGGCTTTCTGCTGATCATTCCAGAATTCCGGATCAGCCATTTGTTCATCTAGCTCAGCAATGCGGGCCTCCTTTGATTCGAGGTCAAAGAGACCCCCTAAAGTCCGCTAAACGAGAAGCCATATTTTCGAGCTCTGCTCTGATTTCTGATAATTCCATTCCATTCACCTCATTAAAAGATCCGCGGGCGCCACAGGCGCCGCGGTCAGTACCCTTGCCTAAGCGAACTATTCAGTCCGGCCGCAGCAATTTTTATATTTTTTTCCGCTTCCGCAGTGGCACGGGGCATTTCGGCCGATATCAACCACTTTGCGAACCGGTGCTTTTTTTGCTTTCTTGTTATCATCGCCTTCTTGCGGCTGATGAGCCGTTGTCTGGCCTTGTACAACCTCTTCACGCTCCAGATTGTTTTCAATCTCAGCCTTCATCACAAATTTTGCGACCTCATCCTCAATTGATTCAATCATATGCTCAAACATCGCAAAGCCTTCCATTTGATACTCACGCAGCGGGTTTGTTTGCGCGTAAGCACGAAGGTGAATCCCTTGGCGAAGCTGATCCATCGCATCGATATGGTCCATCCATTTGGAGTCGACGGCGCGAAGCACGATGACTTTCTCGAATTCACGCATTTGTTCTTCGCCGAATTTTTCTTCTTTTTCATCATATTTGGTCATGATGCGGTCCATGATGAGCTCATGCATTTCATCCGGCTCTTTGCCGAAAATATCGCTCTTCTCAAGCGCACCTTCATCAAGGTAAGTCGTGTTGACGAGCTCAACAAGACCATCAAGCTTCCATTCCTCAGGAAGCTCTTCTTTTGGCGTATAGGCTGCAATTGCCCGTTCGAGAGAAGATTTGATCATATTTTCAACGATTTCACGCAGGTTTTCAGAGTCGATAACTTCAAAGCGCTGCTTATAAATGACCTCGCGCTGCTGGCGGAGAACATCATCATATTGCAGAAGCTGTTTACGTGAATCGAAGTTATTTCCTTCAACGCGTTTTTGAGACGATTCAACCGCACGGGATACCATCTTGCTTTGAATTGGAGTAGAATCGTCCATTCCGAAACGGTCAAGCATCGCCATTGTCCGCTCAGCCCCGAATCTGCGCATCAATTCATCTTCCATAGAAAGATAAAATTGGGTAATCCCCGGGTCTCCCTGACGTCCGGAACGCCCCCGAAGCTGATTGTCAATCCGGCGTGATTCATGGCGTTCCGTTCCGACAACAGCAAGGCCGCCAAGCTCTTTTACACCCTCGCCAAGCTTAATGTCCGTTCCGCGCCCCGCCATGTTTGTCGCAATGGTAACTGCGCCTTTTTGGCCGGCCTCCTCAATGATCTGCGCTTCGCGTTCATGGTTTTTGGCGTTTAACACTTGATGCGGGATCCCTTTGTTTTTAAGCAGCTTAGAGATCAGCTCAGACGTTTCAACCGCAACCGTACCGACAAGAACAGGCTGCCCCGTCATATAACGCTGTGCAACATCCTCTGCAACCGCCTTAAACTTTCCTTCCATCGTGCGGTAAATTAAATCCGGGCGGTCGTCACGGATAACAGGTTTGTTAGTAGGGATCGTAACAACCTGCATATTGTAGATGTTGCGGAATTCTTCTTCCTCTGTCTTAGCCGTACCCGTCATACCGGCAAGCTTTTCATACATCCGGAAGTAGTTTTGGAACGTAATGGTCGCCAAGGTCATGCTCTCATTTTGAATTTCAAGCCCTTCCTTTGCTTCAATCGCTTGGTGAAGACCTTCGCTGTAGCGGCGGCCTTTCATCAGACGTCCCGTAAAGGAGTCTACAATGACAACCTGGCCGTCTTCCACTACATAGTCAACATCCTTCTGCATCGCAGCGTGCGCTTTTAAGGACTGGTTGATATGGTGGTTGAGCGCGACATTCTTCACGTCAAACAGGTTATCGATGCCAAACGCTTTTTCAGCCTTTGTCATTCCTTCTTCCGTCAGCTGTACACTCTTCGTTTTAATATCATACGTATAATCCTTTTCTACTTTTAACGTACGGACAAAAGCATTTGCCTGTACATACAGCTTAGTGGATTTTGCAGCTTGTCCAGAAATAATCAGCGGCGTTCTCGCTTCATCAATTAAAATAGAGTCAACCTCATCGATTACCGCAAAATGAAGCGGGCGCTGAACCATCTGCTCTTTATAAAGAACCATATTGTCACGCAGATAGTCGAAACCAAGCTCGTTGTTTGTGGAGTAAGTAATGTCAGCGGCGTAAGCTTCCCGTTTTTCGTCTTTTGACATTGAGTTTAAATTCAAGCCGACAGTCAAACCGAGAAACTCGAAAATTTTCCCCATCTGCTCAGCGTCACGGCTTGCCAAGTATTCATTGACAGTCACGACGTGTACGCCTTTACCGGTTAACGCATTTAAATAAACAGGCAGAGTCGACGTTAACGTTTTCCCTTCCCCTGTTTTCATTTCCGCGATATTTCCATCATGAAGCGCCACGCCCCCCATGAGCTGGACTTTAAACGGAAACATGCCTGTTACACGGCGTGAAGCTTCCCGAACAACGGCGAATGCTTCAACAAGAAGATCATCAGTTGTCGCCCCTTTTTCAAGGCGTTCTTTAAATTCAATCGTTTTATGTTTCAGCGCGTCGTCAGAGAGATTTTCATAGTCTCCGCGAATCGCATCAATATCGTTAGCTATTTTTTCGTATCTATTCAGCGTACGTTTTGTTGGATCAAACATTTTATTTAAAATTCCAAGCATTTATAACGCTCCTCTATCTTTACATGCCTGTTTTGCAGGCATGTATACATAATTTGCTAGTCCATGTATACCTCTCATTATCATATCATACCTTTTGTTATTTCCAAAGAATTTGCAAATAAGAAAAACAAAAACCTTCCGCAGATATCGCGGAAGGCCTCTCTTCATTATTCAGTCGGTTCAATCAAGCCATATTTCCCATCATTTCTGCGGTACACGACATTTGTAAGGTTTGTTTCCGCATTAGTAAAAACGAAGAAATTATGGCCTAGCATATTCATTTGCAAGATCGCTTCTTCACTATCCATCGGCTTTAAATTAAACCGTTTCTGACGGACAATGTCCAAGCTCTCCTCATCTTCTATTTCATCCTGAACCGCAATATCTGTTTCTGAGCCAAGGCCGTTTGCCAGTAAATATTTTGGAGAGCCCTGCTCACGGAATTTACGGTTTACTTTCGTTTTATGCTTACGGATTTGACGTTCCAGTTTGTTTGTTGCGAGATCAATTGCGTTGTACATATCCTCGTTATGCACCTCGGACCGAAGCGCCAGATCTGTCATCGGAATTGTAACCTCAACTTTAGATTCCTTGTCATTGTAAAACTTCAAGTTGACGTTCACATCAGCATTCACGCTATGGTCAAAATAACGCTCCAGCTTGCCGATCTTCTTCTCGACATGATCCTTTAACGCGGGTGTCACTTCAATATTTTCTCCTCTGATGTTATAGTTCATCAAAGAACGCCTCCCTTTTATTAAGGATATGTATCTATTTCTCCTTTACCCTTTACAATTCCTGCTGAAACGTAAATCTTATGTGAAAATTCAGTGAACTTTGTCGAATTGTGTTTGTAGTGCTGATGTATTGGCGGTTTGGAGGTATATGTATATGCTGATTGTAAGAAACAAATACCTCTCCCTCGCCTAATTGATTACAAAGGGCTCCATACATTGATGAATGGACAACATCCATTTTCTATAATGGATCAGAAAATGTTCTTTTAAAAACTCACAGAACTCATGAGAGGGAAAAGAGAAAGATACCAATTGATCAAACTCCTCAAAAATTTCGTCAAATGCTTTAACACATATTTCAGCACACCGCGTATTCATCACAAACAGGAGTGTTGAATGTGTGGAATCCAAATAAAAAAAGGCTTGGATCAGATCCTGGTAGATCCGATCCCCTTCTGTTTTTGATAAATTCTGTTCAGCTTCTATCAAATAACATAGCCCTTCCTCAATGGTAAAAAGAAGATGATAATAAGCTGATAAAAGCGTATAATCTTCAATGCTCTTCAAGGCACTCACCTATTTACGCTTGTCATAATATGTGCCGTCAATCGTAAGGTTGTTATAAGGATTTAAATACGTCGTGTGCATTACTCGTTTCCTTTTTACCTGCTGAAGTTCTGCTGCGATTGACTGCTTCAGTCTTTCCATTTCCTTCACAATAAGCTGATCCCATGTCAGCACAAGCTTTATCTGCTTTCGCTCTTCATCAGAAAGCGGCAGAGATATCTCCTGAATAAGGTCAGAGCGTTTAGCCACAAAGTCTTCAATCTGCTTTAAAAGTTCATCGCTTTCCGGTGTATTTTGTATGTGTGACAGCATACTCTCCGTCTCAGTGTATAGTTGATCTATGTTTTTCATGCGATCCCGCCTGATCCGTGCCGGTCCTTCCGTTCACTTTGAATGGCCTGTTTCCAAGCATCGCGAAAATCTGTTACATAGCCTTCAACCTCAGCCAGCATACCCTTATCATTTTTGATATTTGCCTGCACCAATCTTCGATACATATAATCGTACATCGCACCCATGGAAGCGGAAAGCTCTATATTACGGTTAAGCGTAAAATTTAATTCCTGAATGATATTTTGCGCTTTAATCAGGTTTTCATTTTTACGTTCCATATCATCATTCTCAATGGCCTGAGAGGCAAGTCTTATAAATTTCAAACAGCCATTATACAGCATAAGCGTCAGTTCACCGGGTGTAGCGGTATTCACTGAATTTTGCTGATAGGCTGTATAAGGATTTTGGATCGCCATGTGTCATCCTCCAAATTACATTTATTGTACAAGAAGCTGTGATAAATAGGACGCTTGTTCGTTCATTTTTTGAATCGCAGAATCCATTGCACTGAATTTTGTATAATAGCGGTTTTCTATGGTATTCAATCGGTCCTGCATATCAGTTATCTCATTACTAATTGAGTTCAAATTTTTTCCGATAGAATAATCGCTAGCTCCCATTGTCGAGTTCCCAGCTTTAGCTTCAATACTTTTTACAGTACTTCTAAGTGTATTAGTAATCCGCTTCATAATACCTTTATCGCTGTAGTTACTATCGTTTGTTCCGCTTGTAAAAAGATTAGCAACCCCTTGAGGATCTTCTGCTATTTTTGCTTTCAATTTCTCTTCGTTAATCTCTAAGTGTCCTCTCAGTTGGTAAGCACTTGAAGTTGTGATACCAAACTCAGTTAATTGATATGTTTTACCATTCGCATTTACTTGAGAATATAAATCCGTCCGCATTTGGTTTGTGCCAGTACTTATGCTTATATCATTTCTCAGTAGTCCGCTTTTTGCCTTCTCTTCCCAGAGCTCTACCTCCTTATCTGACATAGCCTCTTTTTGTTCACTCGTCAGCGGAGTGTAGTCCCTGTATTTTGTTTCTTGTAATTTATTATTTAAACTATCAACCAAATCATTATATTTATCTACAAATTCTTTAATTTTGTTATAAATCCCGTCAACATCAGTTGAAACAGATGTGGTAACAGGGCCTGTGGCTGCAGTTGTATTTTTGATCGAGTAGGTAACACCGTTAACCGTGAAATTGTTTGTCAGCTTCTCCATTTCAAAGCCGTTAATTGTGACTTTTGCATTTGTCCCTTCCTTGTATGCAGTGAGCTTATTATCAGCGTCTAATGAAAAACCGAGCTGGCCGGACATAAAGTCGGCTGTAGCAGAGTCTGCTGCCTGTATGCTGCCTCCTGCACCTGTTGCTTTAGAAGAAAACGCAATCGTTTCTACATACTCTGTACCGTTCCAAATTTTGTCTTTAAATGCTGATACGCCTAGATCTGAGTTGTTAATTTTAGTAATTACATTATCAATCGTATCGGCGCTCGTCACACCGATATTCACTGATTTTGCTGTTGTTTCACCGGGTGCGATTACATTAAAAGTCAAATTATAATCTCCCTGTGTATATCCTGAATAACTACTGGCTTTATAAGTTGCCGCAGTTGCTAAGCTTGCTACTTCGACAGTAGAAGATGAGTTTGGTGCACTTACACTACCTGTAGCAGTCAAAACAGACTCATTTGAACTTGTTACAGTCTTACTCTGGTATACACTTGGATATGTTAGTGTATTTTGAGATATATAATCCTGCAATTCTTTTATTTTTGAGTTTACTTCACGATAGCTGTCACGCTGCCATTCAAGGGTCTGCTTTTTTTGAGTCAGCTTATCAAGCGGCGCTCTTTCTGTCTGCATCAGCTTTGATACGATATCATCTATGTCCATTCCCGACGCCAGACCTGTTATTCTCGTAACCATTTCGAACCACTCCTATTCTACTTTTTTTCATCTACAAATAATCCAAGAAATTCAGTCATAGCTGCATAAAAATCAAGCCACCGTTTTGGCGGAATTTCACGGATCACTTCATTTGTAGAGTCTTCTATTACCTTTACATAGTATTCATTTAACTTTTCATGAAGCTCAAACTTCAGGTGAACTTGCGAAGGTTCCAAAAGCTTGTTCATCTCCCCTACCATTTCAGCAAGATTAGTATAAGAAACAAGATGAACGGGAACCTCACTGTCATGATCTTTCTGATTATGTATTTGAGCATCGTAACGATCCCAAACAGGTTGTAACGTAGTGAGCCTTTCAATATTCAATTGATCATCCCCTATGCCCCAATCTATCGTTTATATCGACTAAGTCGAGTTAAGATTACACATATTTTTTGGAAAAAACTCATTCGTTTTATATTTCTTGTTTGAAGATACATTTATACAAAGGTAGTGGAGAATCCGGTTATTATATCATGAGTTAGAGAAGCAAGGAGAATGATTCGGAGTTAGAAATATAAAATAAAAGACCTCGGCAAACGCCAAGGTCTTTTTCAAAATTAACGTAACAATTGAAGTACGTTTTGCGGCTGTTGGTTCGCTTGAGCAAGCATCGCTTGAGAAGCTTGAGAGAGAATGTTGTTCTTTGTGAACTCGCTCATCTCTTTCGCCATGTCAACGTCACGGATACGAGACTCAGCAGCTGTCAGGTTTTCACCAGAAGCGCTTAAGTTGTTGATTGTGTGCTCAAGACGGTTTTGTACCGCACCAAGCTTAGCACGCTGAGAAGAAACTTGGTTGATCGCTTCATCAACAATTTTCAATTGATCGTCGAAACCAATATCAGCTGTATTTGCTGCATTATCAGCAAATTTTGTTACATCAAGGTCATTAACAGAATGAAGAGCTGCAATTGAACCATCAGCTTCTTTAATTCCAAGAGCGTCAGCACCCATATCCTCAATATTTACAGAGATTTGCTGTGTCGCATTTGCTCCGATTTGGAAAACCAAGTTCTTTTGGTTTGCAGGAGTAGCTGCGTCAACTTTGTAAGTACCATCTAACAATTTCTTACCATTGAATTCTGTACGATTTGAAATACCATCGATTTCATCTGTTAAAGCTGAAATTTCATCTTGAATAGATTGTAAGTCAGTTGCTTTATCCTGAGTCCCAGTGTTTCCTGCTTGAACAACTAGTTCACGAACACGTTGAAGGATCGCATGAGTTTCAGTCAATGCACCTTCAGCTGTTTGGATAAGAGAGATTCCATCTTGAGAGTTTTTAGAAGCCATTTCAAGACCTCTGATTTGTCCTCTCATTTTTTCAGAGATCGCAAGACCCGCTGCGTCATCTCCCGCACGGTTGATACGAAGACCTGAAGAAAGTTTCTCCATGTTTTTTTGGCTCGCACTGTTGTTTGAAGACAAACGGTTCAGTGTGTTAAGTGCTGCGATATTGTGGTTAATTCTCATTGTTTTGTTCCTCCCTGAATGTGTTGTTACGGCACGTCCTTGTGCCTTGTTTTTTTGTAACTGGCGGAGTATTCGCACCTCCTCCCGGCTACATCATTAATATCGGATTGTCTCTGATTTTGTTAATACAAAAATAAAAAAATCCTCACTTTTTTTGTGAGGATAATGCGGAGATCACATCGCTGGATAACGTTGCCGCGCGGTTATTTTCTTCTTGAATGGTCAAGTAAATTTCTTTCCTGTGAATATCAATATGCTTTGGGGCTTCAATTCCAAGCTTCACTTGATCCCCCTCAACCGCAATCACTTTCACTTCAATATCAGTGCCTATTTGAATCGCTTCGTTTATTTTCCGCGATAAAACTAGCATGATTCTCCTCCAATCGGATGCTTTGTCGTATATGAGGAGTCGTGTAAAACGACTTGCTTAGCCATCATGTTCTTGCGATTCACAATAATGGGAGCCAATAAATTGGCAGTAGATTTTTCGAACGGCTCTGCCATGGTCAATATTGTCATGACTTCTACCTCTTCAATATTATCGATATCCAAAAGTTCAGCAGTTGATTCATCAAGATCAAATTCATAATTCTTAAAAAAGATAAACGGACTTACAACGATGAACGCAAGATTTTCTGAAGTGACGGACTGCAGCGCCACGAATGGAGAGTCTTCCGAAAGCGGAAGAATGACGAACTGTTTTTCTTCTAAAAAACCTGGAATCCCGTTTTCAAAAAGGATGATTTGTTCTTCTTTTACGTTCATTTGGCCATGGTACTTAGTTTGAATGATCATTGTTCACGATCCTTTACTTTTTACTTTTCGGGTGATTCTTTCGGGTATTCTACATCTATTTTTAAATCAGGGTATTGGAGCATGTCAACCTTAACATTTCCCGGCGTATATTCAACTATTGGCTTATTCGGTTCAGCCTGAATAACAGGCTTTCGCGGCGTAATCTGAATATCAAGCTCTGATGGGGCATATTGTATTTTCACCCTTGAAAGAGAAGGAGCATAATGTTCTCCTAATTGAATTTGGTGCAGCTCAGAGTTCCTCCTTGCTTGTGAGGCGATTGGATTCCCCTTATTTTCGATTCTCATAAGCTCGTCACCTTCTTCTGCAGTGCGGGCTATTCCCTCCATTACATCCTCATGTCCTTGTTGGGCAGCTTCTGCGATCCGTTTGAATATATGCTTTCTGTCTAATTCTTCCCATGCTTGCGTTTGGTCAATCGTGAGTTTTCCAGGTGTCACGGATATTTCCATTTCTGCACTTGGCTGTTCGATCTCAAGATCGGCTTGCGGCTGCTCCATTTTTAAACTGGCGGGCGTCGTTGTTAAACCAATTTTCCCTTGAACACTGTGCATAATCAATCTGGGAATTTGCATCACTATACCTCCTGAACTATAAAAAAAGCGAACTCCTGAGAGCCGCTTACTTTAAAAAGTCAATTAATGTAGGCTGGACAATTTGCGCATTTACAGCCAAAGTAGCTCTATGCACGCTTTGCTGCGCAATAAATTCTGTTATTACTTCTTCCAGTTCTACATCTTCATTGTCTGATAACACTTTTGTAGCTGTTTCTTCTTGAGCTGAGAGTCTTGTATTAATCAGTTCAAGACGATTATATCTTGCTCCAAGATCTGAGCGTTCAGCACTCATGCCCTCAGAAAATCGATCAATATCATTTAAAACGCTGTCCATGTCATCGAGTGAACCTGAACTAAGTGCTTTTTCAAATGAGTCAAGCATTTCAAAGACATTCTGTCCGCTTTCAGAAGTGCCCCCAAAAGCTGACTTTGGATCTGAATTCACTTTTAATGTCATATTATTAGATATATTGACTATGACATCAGCAGTATCAGAGATTGTATAAGTTCCGTCTCCGTTATCTGTAACCGGAGGCTTGTCTGAGTTTGTGCCATTAAAAATATATCTGCCGTTCACTTGTGTATTCGCAATATTTAAAAGCTGCTCCTTTAACTGCTTCACTTCTACGCCAATCGCTTGCCGCTCTGCTTCACCGTTTGTGTCATTTTTTGCTTGAATAGCTAATTCTTTGACTTTTGATAAAATATCAATTCCTTCAGTGATGTTCGTTTCTGTGTTTTCAAGCCAGGTAAACGCTTGAGAAGCATTACTTTGATATTGCTGGACTTGAGACAGTTGTGTATTATACTTTAAGCTTTTCATTGCTACTACAGGATCGTCGGAAGCCTTTGTGATTTTTTTCCCTGACGAAATCTGTGATTGAAGTTTATCCAGCTTCGAGTAGCTTGAACCGATATATCTCAATGAGTTTTGCTGAATCATGCCTTGTGTTACTCTCATTTGATCTACCTACCTTCCTCCGACACCCATGCCATTGATCACTTTATCAAGGATTTCGTCTTGTAAAGTCACCATTCTGGCAGCAGCATTGTACGCGTGTTGGAATTGAATCATATTCGTCATTTCTTCGTCTAAAGAAACTGCGCTCATTTGCTGCCGGTTTATGTCGGCGTCATTAAGCTGTGTTTCTGTATTAGACGCCAATCGATTTGCTTCTTGCGCTTTAATTCCCAGCTCACCAATCAGGCCCGCATAATAATCTAACACACTGGTTTCTTTACCGTTAATGGTTATTTTACCGGTTAAAACATTCGCTAAATTTGTAGCATTTGAGTTATCGTTGGCTGCACCAGTCAGTGAGAAAGCAATGTTTGCGCCTTTTGAATCTAAAATGCTGTCAGTAACTTTAATCTTGCCAGCTGCCCCTTTTGCCGGCTCAGTTTCACCACCGGTAAAATCAAAAAAGTCTCCGCCTTGATCCCCGCTCTTGGTCAAACCATTTCTGTGCACCTCATTAAAAGCTTTTGCGAATTCAAGTGCCATCTTGTCAAGGTCAGAAAGCATTTCCGGGTATATGCCCTTTTCTTGGCCATCTGCTGTAATATACCCGTATGACTCCACAAATCCTAAAAGAGATCCCTTACTGGTGAATGACTCAGTCTGTACAGCATTGTCTCCGATTGAAATACTTGATACTAACCCAGTTTCAGTATCATAGTTGGCTGCAAGTTCTGAAACCTCGTAATTTTTACCGTCCAAAACAGTTCCCAGAGATTGTTTATTCTTATCAAGAATTTCAATGGATACAGTCCCTTCAGCAGAAGCAAGCGCATTCCCGCCTGACTTGTTGTAGCTGACCTTAATATCAACCATTGAGGATAATTTATCGATCAACACATCTCGCTGATCGTATAAACCATTCGGAAGAAGCCCGACCGGTTCTACTTGTGCAATTTGCTTATTTAAACTGTTTAATTGAGAAAGTAGAGAATTGACATCCAACACAGTTGTATCCAGTTCTGCTTTTAAGTTCGATTGAACATTGGTGAGCGATTCAGAAATATAATTAAACGTTTCTGCTACAGTTTTTCCTTTTTCAGAAACAACGGAACGCGCACTGTCTTCATTTGTATTATTTGATAATTCCTGCAGGGAATTCCAAAACGAATTGAGCACACTGTTCAAGCCGCTGTCATCTGTCTCATTTAAAACGCCTTCCATTTGGGACAGCGCATTGGCTTTCGTGTCATAGTATCCGGCACTGTTGTTTTGAAGACGGTATTGGTAGTCAAGAAAGATATCTCTTATTCTCTCAACAGACTTCCCTTGAACTCCTGTTCCCATTTGTCCTGCAGTTTTTTCTGCATTTTTTGATACAGCAGGGAAATAGTCAGTTGCCTCCAAAGAGACTCGCTGTCTTGTATAACCATCAGTATTGGCGTTTGCCACGTTATTTGCAGTAGTGCTTAACGCTGCTTGCTGAGCGCTTAATGCCCGCCTTGCAGTTTCAAGCCCCATAAAGCTAGATGTCATATTCTGAATTCCTTTCTGCTAAGCTTTTGAATCAAATAATTTCATTCGGCTGCTCTTCGGAAGCTCAGCTTTAATTGATTTGCTGTAATTGATGCTGTTTTCCTTAGGAACCAGCATATCGTACGAAATAGAGATGAATTGCAGTGCGTCTCTCGTCAGCTGCCTATTCATCTCATTCACTTCTTTCAATCGTCCGAGAACTTTAGAAAGTGATTCATATAGTTGTTCCAGCTCTTCCTTTTCTCCGCGTGAAGTTTTGGCAATACATGCGGAAATGGTGTTATTTTCGCTGTACCCCAGAAAAGCGGAAGTTGCTTTGATCCGGTCATCTTCTGTTTGGCCGATTGCCTGAATATATTTTTGCTCTTTTGTCAAAATGTTAGAAAGCTCTTTTGTTTTGCCGGCTTTGAGCGCTTCCGTCTTTTCCTCAGACAGCGTGAGCAGGTGCTCATGCAGAACGCAAAGTCGCTTCAATAGTTCAATAATTGGCTTTGCTGACATGGGCTTTCTCCTTTTTTATTGCTTTTTATAAAAATTAATCATATTTTTTGCTATATGATTTGCGTCTACTTTGTATGACCCATTTTCAATTTGTGCTTTAAGCTGCGCAATTTTTTCCTGGCGTGAACCAGCGACTGCGTCGGATGCATTTTGCATTTCTTTAGCCTGTGATGAAATTTCAATTTTATCTTGAGGCTGTGCAGCTGTTTTTTGCACCGTTTGCTTTTCATAATTTTTTTGATATGGATTAACGGATTGTGTTCCAAATTGATTGATTTTCATAGGATTCCTCTCGCTTTCCGTTGCAGTCTTTAAACAATCTTAACCCTTTTATCGACTGCGTTTTCAGTTAGTTTAGGGAATCAGCTGTTTTTGGTATTATAGGCATAGTATGTGTCTTTTTTACTATTTTCCTTCTCGATTTTCAGGGCGTCCTCGTGGTTCAAATGATCCATTTGAGCCTTTATATCAGACTGGCAAGCCTTGCAGAACTTGCCTTCTCGAATCGATGCTCCGCACCTTTCACATGGATATGCCAAATTGGGAAGATGAGAGATTTGAATCCGCTTCTGCCTGATGAATTTCAATATCAGCTCTTCTTCTACACCTGTTTCCTCAGTTATCCGGTTCAAAGTTGATTGCCGGTTTTCCTGTTTTCTTAAAAACTTATAGACAGTTTCAAATGATTTTTCTTCTTCCTTAATACACGCCTGACATACGGTTTGCAGCTTTGTTTTTAAAAATAAAGCATTGCATTTCGGACAATTCGCCAGTTCTCCCATCTTTTTTCTCCTTATAAAATAATATGCCTGTGTTAATTTCTAGTGATTATATCGGCATAAAAACAGAATCATTTAGCTTCTGATTAAGGTAAAAGATGCCACTGAACGGGCTTTTCCTTTTTCTAATAAGCAGCGGGCTGCAAAATGCAAAGTGGCGCCTGTTGTATAAAGATCGTCTATTAAAATGATATTCATACCTTCGGCTGAATTGTTCTCTGTATCAAAAATACACTCTGAAAGCAGGCGTTCTGTTTTCTTTTTCTTGGACTGTTTCTCATTGTTCAGGCGAATAAGGGGATGGTGGACAGGCCGGTCTAAGCATTCTGCCAGAAGCTGTGCCTGGTTAAATCCGCGCTCTTTCTCCCGTTCCTTGCTCAGCGGAATAGGAACAAGAACAAAATGCTTATCGGGGTAAACCTCTGAGAAGGTTGAGGAAAAATCGCTTTTAAATGCATGTATGATTTCTGCATCTCCTCTGAATTTAAAACGGGAGAGTGTTTCTTTCATCATATCATTATAGGTATAAACTGAACGGTTTTGGCGGAGCAGCAAGCTGTCACTTATCATTGATTTCCACGTCTTGCAATCCCTGCATACCGCATGAATGGCTTGAGGTCTGCCGCATAAGGTACACATATGTCCTGTGATTTTCTTTAATTTTCTTCTGCAGGAATTACAAACCTTTTCGTCAGGCTTTAATAAAAAAAGAGCTCTCCATGTAATAGCTTGAGAAAATTGTGAATCGCATAATAGACAGATCAGTTTATGAATGCCTCCTCCTGCTTCGTTTGGCACTGATCGCTTGGATTCTCTGATACCATAGCAGCAGATTCAGCCAAAATCACTAGCATGGCCGTATTTTTTTGTTTATCTACCAGCTCAGCTTTTGTATAAGCGATCTTTTTAAGATCAGTGACGTAGGATGGTGTTACTTTGTTTAACGAAAGTGCCAATACATCGTTTTTGCATACTTTGCAAGTACAGGTCATATGAAGCTGGTCCATATATCGGTCGAGCAGTTCTTTCATTACAATTTCTTTTGAATTGACAAGCATTTGTACAGCTCCTCATCATCGGTTATATGAGTATACTGTACCATGTTTTCGAATAATGGCTAGCCTGTACATTCATTTTTCGCTGCCAAATCATTCATTTCTTTTATATGCTTTCGTGCATCCAGCATACTCTTTGTTTTACCGTAGTGAAAGAAAATGACATCACCGTCCGCATGCTCTTTATGCCGGCCTGTTCTTCCGGCAATTTGAACAAGTGCGCTTTCCGTAAAGATTGGTGATTCCGCCCCTAATACTCCCGTCTGCACCTTAGGAACCGTGACGCCTCTTTCTAAAATTGTTGTTGTGAGTAAGAGATCAAGCTGACCGTCTCGGAATTGCTGAACTTTTTCTTTTCTGTGCTTATCTTCCGCATGTACAGACGCTGTTCGGCAATTAACATCTTTAAAGCAGGCTGCTGCCTTTTCCAAAACAGAAACTGAGGGAACAAATAAAAAAACAGGCCTCCCTTCTTTCACATGAAACGCTACCCATCTTTTTACCGCTGGCGGAACTTTGCTTCGGTTTAATTTCTTTTTCCAGTCTCCGCACCAAATAAAGCGCGGTTCCGGCAAAGGTTTTTTGTGGTATCTTGCTGGAATCCGAACTGAGTCTAACTGTCCGTTCAGTGCTTTTCTTTTTAATTCTTTAGGAGGTGTTGCACTTAGGTAAACAAGGGTGCTGTTTTTCTTTCTTGCTTTTTGAACAGCGAATTGAAGAGTTTGATCTACGGAAAACGGAAAAGCATCAACTTCATCCACGATCACAACGTCGAATGCGTCTTTATAGCGCAAAAGCTGATGTGTAGTGGAAATCATAAGTGAAGATAAAAGCCCTCTGTCCTCGCTTCCTCCGTAAAGCGCTGAAATGTCTGCCCCCTGAAAGGCAGCCTTGAGTCTCGGGGCAAGCTCTAGTACAACATCGGTGCGGGGTGTCGCAATACATACACGCAGTCCTTGATTTAGCGCTGATTCTATACCGGGGAATAGCATCTCAGTTTTGCCAGCGCCGCAAACTGCCCAGATGAGGAGCTCTTCTTTTTTTGATATTGCTTTAATTAAAACATTGGCGGCTTGTTGCTGTCCGCTTGAGAGCTTGCCATCCCACGTCAGCTTAACCGGCCGCCAGTTTGGTTCATTATCCTTTTTCCATGAATATAAAGGAACATCCTCACTCACTCTGCCCATCATGACACAGGAACGGCAATACAGATGTTTTTTTCCAGATGAGTGATAAAAAGAAAAATACCGTTGATCATTTTGTCCGCATCTATTACACCTATACCCGCGTTTATTTATGGATATAGAGTTTTGAGCGGTGATATAGCCATTTTTAATATGCCATTCAATCATCTCATCGGAAAATGGGAGTTCAGTTCTAAGCAGGTGACGGCTTTGAAGGGCCTCCTGCAATTCTTTTGAGAAAGAAATGTTCTTTTCAGTCACATAGAACCGCCTCCTTTCGAGACAGTATGCCTGAATGAATATTTCCTGTCCAACAATCAAAATTAGAATATAAAAAAATCTCCGTTGCTAAAACGGAGATTTTATATTATTTAAAACACCAGCAAATTCCGAGCGCGCCTTCCCCCAAATGAGTGCCGATAACCGCGCCAAAATAACTGTTATAAAATTCAACATGAGGATATTTTGCAGAAAGCTCCTCAATGATTTTCGCTGCTTCTTCTTCTCGATTAGCGTGGATAACAGCAGCACACATAGGCAATCCTTTACTCGCATCTTCGTCTAAAAGCTCATAAATTCGCGAAATGGCTTTTTTACGTGTGCGAATCTTCTCAAAAGGCACAATTACCTTATTGTCAAAATGAAGAATAGGCTTTACCTTTAGAAGACTCCCAATAAAGGCTTGGGCGCTGCTTAATCGTCCGCCCCGCTGAAGGTGGGCCAAATCATCTACCATAAAATACGCCCGCACTGTTTTTTTCATTTCTTCGAGTTCTTTTATGATATCTTCCGGTGATGATGCTCCATTTTTGATTAATTCAGCCGCTTTAAGCGCATAAAATCCTTGGGCCAAACAGCTGATCTCTGAGTCAAATGGATAAACGTCAATATTGTCGACCATAGTGTCAGCCGCTGCTGCACTGCTGAATGTCCCGCTGATCCCGCTGGAAAGATGGATACTGATAACAGCATCATAAGTCTTGCCAAGCTCTTCATATAAAGCAACCAGCTCGCCGATTGGCGGCTGAGAAGTCGTCGGAAGTTCGGTATGTTTTTTTACTTCTTCGTAAAAGCTTTTCCAATCCAATTCGATTTCTTCGCGGTAAGTTTCTTCTCCAAAAACAACCTGCAGAGGGATCATATGTATCTGATGCTGTTCACGCATTTCTTTCGGAATATATGCCGTGCTGTCTGTTACTACTGCAATATTCATAGCTTCGATACCTGCCTTATTGCTTTATAACTCTATTGTAAGGGAAACGGCAGCCTAAAAAAAGACCTGCCTCATAAAAGGCAAGTCTTAATTTCCACTATCTCATTTCTACCCAGCCATTTTTAATGGCGACCACAACGGCTTGCGTTCGGTCGTTTACATTCATTTTTTGTAAAATATTACTTACATGGTTTTTAACGGTTTTCTCACTGATAAACAATGATTCACCAATACCGCGGTTGCTTTTTCCGTCTGCAAGCATCTGCAGCACTTCACATTCCCGCCTAGTTAAAATATGTAATGGTCTGCGGATTTCAGGGTAAACCTCATGCTGAGGATGTGCAGAAACTCCGCTTGTTGCAAGGCGGCGGAATTCGTTAACGAGGTTGTGAGTAACCTTCGGATGAAGGTAAGAGCCACCCTCGGCAACTACTTTAACCGCTTCGATTAATGTATCAGCATCCATCTCTTTCAGCAGATAACCTCTTGCGCCTGTTTTCAGGGCATGTGTTACATAATTTTCGTCATCGTGAATTGATAGAATAATTACTTTAGATTCAGGATACAGCTCTACAAGCTGTTTTGTAGCTTCCACACCATTTACGTTTGGCATATTGATATCCATGATCACAACATCGGGATGATAGTGCTCAACAATACGAGCCGCTTCGTCTCCGTCGTCACCTTCGGCTACCACTTCAAAGGTAGGTTCAAAATCCAATATCCGTTTAACACCTTCACGAAATAACTGATGGTCGTCGATAATAACAATGTTTACTTTAGTCACAAGCCACGCCTCCTTGTATTATTGTTCTATATACTCTAGCATTCGGTCAATATGCCTTTTGGCTCTATTTTACAAATCATAGTCAAAGAGATAACGGAACCTTAATCATAATAAATGTCCCAAGACCTATTTTCGAATCTATTGTCATCGTTCCTTCCAATAAATCTACTCTTTCTTTCATGCCAAGCAAGCCGAATGATTTGTTTTTCTTCTCTTTTGCTTCCTTCAGGTCGAACCCTTTGCCGTTATCTTTTATCATTAAAATCACAAAATCCGTTGTGATCTCAACTTTGACTGTAATTTCCTCAGATTCAGAATGCTTTAGCGCATTAGACACAGCTTCCTGTGCGAGCCGGAAGAGCGCAACTTCAAACTGGGGCGCTAGCCGCCTATCCTCTGTTTCACCGATGCACTGAAAATGTATTTTCACATTTCCGTTATATTCCTCAGTTGTATATAGATATTTTCTTAAAGTTGGAATCAGGCCTAGGTCATCAAGGGCCATCGGTCTTAAATCATATATAATCCTTCTCACTTCGTAAAGGGCATTCCGCACATTTTGACGGAGATTTTTAATTTCTTGGAATCCGTCCTCAGCACCCCGGTCACGGAAAATCCGTTCGATTAATTCCGATCTCATCATTACATTTGCCAGCATTTGAGCAGGTCCGTCATGAATTTCTCTTGAGACTCTTTTTCGCTCTTCTTCCTGCGCCTCAATAATTCTCAAGCCGAAATCCTGTTTTGCCTGAGCATCAGCAAGAAGCAGTCCGACCTCGCGCAAATCCTGATTCAAGTAGTTGAGCACAACTGTAATTTGGCTTACTAATGATTCAGAGCGCTCAATGATTTCCTGAAGGCCCAACAATCTGCGCTCTAAATCATCACGGCGTTCGCGCAGTTGCTTTTCACGCTGCTGGATCATCGTCAATTCCACCTGCAGCTTATGGGCTTTTTCGTAAGCATTGCGGATTTCTTCTTCACTGAATCTATGAAAATTCCGGCTGACCTCGGATAAACGATTTCTCGCATGTCGGGTTTGCACTTCAAGTTTATCGCCAAGCTCGATTACTTCATAAACCTGCTGTTTAATTTGTTTCAGTTCTTCAACCAGCTGTTCATACTGCTGGCGTGACTGCTCCCCGATTTGAAAAACCTCATCCTTGCTCCCGTCAACGGTTTTCAGCATCTTCATCAAAATAGAATCCAGCACTTTGGAATCCATCTTTGTTTTATTCATAATTTCCCTCCGTCACGGCGTTGTCATATATTTTTATTATAAATGTAATTGATCTGCAAATTGTGTCGAATTATAATGAAAGAATGCGTATATTCTAGAAATAAACATTTTTATATACCTTCTATTCTTTATGATACCAAAATACGCACAAAAATTCTAAAGACTGTACGAATTTGTATGGGCAGTCTTTTATGCTTAGCAGGAGGGTCAGCAAGCATGCTGCACAGCTATTTTACTGTGAAAGAAGCAGGAGAACACGAGATTGTTATAGAAAAATCGCGTTTTATCTGTCATTTAAGCCGTGTTTCTACAGAACAAGAGGCACAGGAATTTATACAGAAAATAAAGAAACAGCACTGGAATGCGACTCATAATTGCTCGGCTTACGTAATTGGCGAGAACGATCATATCCAAAAAGCCAATGATGATGGAGAACCAAGCGGTACAGCGGGAGTGCCGATGCTCGAAGTATTAAGAAAACGCGGTCTTAAGGATACCTGCGCCGTCGTTACACGATATTTCGGAGGCATTAAACTTGGGGCCGGCGGATTAATTCGCGCTTATGGGAAATCAGTGTCTGAAGGATTAAATCATATAGGTGTTGTAGAACGGAAGCTCATGCGCGTCATGCATACTTCCGCAGATTACACTTGGCTTGGCAAGATAGAAAATGAATTAAGGGAATCACAATTTCTGTTAAAAGAAATCCATTATGCGGAAAATGTTGAATTCGAAACATATGTGGAAGAAAAAGATACTGGCGCATTTTCTGAATGGATGACAGAACTGACAAATGGAAAAAGTGATATTAAAGAGGGAGAGTTGACGTATCTTGAAAAAGCCGTCAATCACATAAAGGAGACTGAATAATGGCTGAACGCGTTAGAGTGCGTGTGCGAAAAAAGAAAAAGAGCAAACGCAGGAAAATTTTAAAAAGAATGATGTTATTATTCGCCCTTGCATTATTGGTAGTCGTAGGGCTTGGAGGATATAAACTATATAAAACCATTAACGCTGCGGATGATTCGTACGATGCTCTTTCCCGCGGAAATAAATCAAATCTTCGCAGCGAAGTGGTAGACATGAAGAAAAAACCGTTTTCTATTTTATTTATGGGAATAGAGGATTACGCGACAAAAGGACAAAAAGGGAGATCAGACTCTCTTATTGTAGTTACCCTTGATCCCAAAAATAAAACCATGAAAATGCTGAGTATTCCCCGTGATACACGGGTGCAATTAGCCAGTGACACAACTGGAAGCAAAACAAAGATTAATGCCGCTTACAGCAAAGGCGGAAAAGATGAGACAGTTGAAACCGTTGAAAACTTCTTGCAAATCCCGATTGATAAATATGTCACAGTTGATTTTGACGGATTTAAAGATGTGATTAATGAAGTCGGCGGCATTGATGTAGATGTGCCTTTCGATTTTGATGAAAAAAGTGACGTAGACGAAAGCAAACGGATTTACTTCAAAAAAGGCGAGATGCATCTAAACGGCGAGGAAGCCTTGGCGTATGCCCGTATGAGAAAACAGGATAAACGCGGCGACTTTGGCCGTAATGACAGACAGAAACAAATCTTAAACGCGCTGATTGACCGAATGTCAAGTGCAAGCAATATTGCTAAGATTGATAAAATCGCAGAAAAAGCGAGCGAAAACGTTGAAACCAATATTCGCATTACAGAAGGTTTAGCGCTTCAACAGATTTACAGCGGCTTTACCAGCAAAAAAATCGACACCTTGAGCATTACAGGTTCTGATTTGTATTTAGGGCCAAACAACACGTATTATTTTGAACCGGATGCAACAAATCTGGAGAAAGTCAGACAAACGCTCCAAGAGCATTTAGCTTATACTCCAGATACCAGCAGCACTGACACTACCGGTACCGGAAGTTCAACATACGGAACGGACAGTTCAAGCAGTTCCGACAGCACCGGCACAGATGAAAGCACAACAACTGACGGTACGACGAGCGGAAGCAGCTATTCGAATGACAGCAGCACAAGCTCAAACGGCACAACAAATTCAACAACTGATTCATCCTATTAAAAAATGCCCGGTCCTTTAGAGGATCGGGCATTTTTGTAACGAAAAAACTCCGGCCACTCAGCCGGAGTTTTTAATTCCTTTTTAACAGCCGTTTATAGAATTTCGTAAACGGCTTGAATTTTTCATTCACAAGTCCTGTCACTTCTGCAATGATCTGCATAAAAATAATTAAAATGAAGATAATAAACAAAGAGAGCCAAATTGTGGCACTTTTGAGCACAATTGCACTTATGCTGAAAATAAATCCAATCAGATAAATCACAATGACCGACATCCGATGTGAAAGGCCAAAGGCCATCAGTCTGTGGTGAATATGGGACTTATCCGGCGCCGAAATCGGCTGTTTGTTTAATATTCTCCTGATAATAGCAAATGTTGTATCAAAAATTGGCACACCTAAAATAATAATCGGAATAACGATACTGAATAATGTTACGCTTTTATACAGTCCTAATAATGAAAGAATTGAAATACTATACCCTAAAAAAAGTGATCCTGTATCACCCATAAAGATTTTTGCTGGATGAAAGTTGTAAAACAAAAATCCCAGCGTACTGGCGATTACAACCAATGAGAGGGACAGAATCAGTATTTTTCCGCCGGATAGCGCCATGACGGCGATTGTTGACAGGCCGATAACAGAGAGACCGGCGGCAAGGCCATCCAATCCGTCAATCAGGTTAATTGCGTTTGTAATCCCGACAATCCATAATACTGTCAGCGGATAAGCCATCCACCCTAACTCAAATCGTTCTGTTAAAAAAGGTACTGAGAAAAAGTCCATTTTTAAGCCGGTGCTTACAATCATAATGGCAACACCTAATTGAATCAAAAACTTAACTTTTGCACTTAATTGATATTTATCGTCAAGAATTCCTAACACAATAATGATGAATGCTCCGACTGTAATAGCCGTCATTCTTGTTTCTGTGTAAATACCGGATGCAAGCACGCCTGCAACCACCCCGATAAATATGGCCAGCCCGCCCATCCGGGGCATAATTTTGTCATGTACTTTTCGATTGCTGGGCTGATCAACTGCACCTATTTTAATCGCAATCCTTTTTACGATTGGGGTTATGATTAAAACTGTAAGCAGCGAGACAATAAACGCAACAACAATGCGAATCATGCGTTCGTCAAGCATAAAGAAGTCTCCTTTGGAATTAAATGAAGTCTTTATTTAGATAGAGAACCGTTCCTTCCATTATACCTTCTCCTTAGTTATTATAACAAGCTTCATCAAAAAGAAACACGTATAATCAAAAAACGCGCATCCCAATTTATAGGACTACGCATGTTTTTGAATCCCTGTATACTTCATGATTTGTTTAAATAAGCAGTTCCAATCTTGCGCGCGGGCAATGTTTCGGCGCATTTCTTTATACCTTTCATCTCCGTTTTGGGCGAGGACTTTTTCGCACGCGGCTATAAAATCAATCGGATCATCGCCTTCTACATATTCGTATATATACGGCTTTTTCATTTTTGATGTTGACGGAAGATTAGAGCCGACAACAGGCTTTCCTGCCGCTAAAAATTCAAATAGTTTCAGCGGAAACACGGCTTGATTATACGGTGAATTTTTATATGGCATCATGCCGATATCGATAAGCTCCATATAATGCGGAACTTCCTTTGGATCCGCCGGGCCGGTCCATATGACATTGGGAAGCCTCAGCAGCTTTTGAAACGAGGCAACTCCGTTGGTGGCATCCGGACCAACCCATAAAAATGTCCAATCAGGCTTTTGTAATGCAGCTTCTTCAATCATTTTAAAATCGAGCTTAGGTTTAATCCCACCGATAAAGCCTAATACTGTTCCTTCTCTTCCCTGTAATATACTGCGATCAGGAGCTTTCTTATTTGCAGAAAACAGCTCAAATTCAACCCCGTTCTCGACAGTATGAACCTTTTCTCGTCCTGCGGTCAGTTTTTTGTCTACTTCTTTGTGAAGATAATCCGATGAACAGGTAATGGAATCTGCACGATGTATAATTCTTATCTCCGCCGATTTAATGACTTTTCGCCGGAATTCAGACAGCAGATTTGAACGGCCGCTGATCGGCGCTGCCCATAAGTCACTGCAATCATAAATAACCTGATCCCAGGGATACAGCGAAGACAACAGCGGGAACCCAGGGAACGTGTACCACAAACAGCAGCGTTCACCGTTTGCAGAAGCAGTTTTCAGCTCATCAAGTAAAGGGGAGAGCTTATGCCTGTAAAAGACATCTGTATATCGCCCGAAGCGAAACATTTTTTTCTGCAGCAGGTCTTTGACGGCGAATTGCCTGATGCCTGAACGGACCTGCTGGAATTCACTTTCTTGGGGGCGCGGAGCCGGGCACACCCAAATGACTTCCTTCGTTCCCTCCTGAGCGGCTAAAAACTCCGCCAGCCGGTGCCTTCTGTATCTCAATTGGTCTTTTCCCCATTCAGCAGTGGCAACGATGACATGAATCATTGTTTCTTTTGTTTCCACCTTCATCACCTTTTCTCTCTGTTTGCGGCTATAATCTTTTTTTCACCGCATTTTTCGCATATTGTACAAAACACCATGTGGCTTTGATCAAATGAAGCCGCTCAATCTCCCTGTAAACAAACCACGTTTTTTTTGCGGCCTTCCATTTGTTGCTGGATATCGAGTTATCTACAAGCCGATATTCAGCCAGGCATTCATTCATTCCATAGGCGGTAAATCCCTTTTTCAAAAGAGACAGCCATGTGGCTAAGTCCTGTCTCGTTCTGATATTCGGCATTTGGATCTGTCCCGTTTGCTCCCTGTCAATCATCACCGTCAAACAGCCGATAATCGTGTTTTTCAGAGCGTCATCGTACGTCAGACTTTCCGGGGCATGAATAAACTTATCAAGCGGAGTCCCGTCTTGGGCCATTAGGCTGTAGCCTGTGAAAGAAAACGCACAGGAACGCTCCATCATAAAATCAAGCTGCTTTTCCAGTTTGTCTTTTTTCCATTTGTCATCACTGTCCAAAAATGCGACATAACGTCCTTGAGCGCGCTCCAATGCTTTGTTTCGAGCAACCGCTGCTCCGCTGTTTTCTTCCAGATACACGACATGAATTCTTTCATCTATTTTTTCATATTGCTGTAAAATGTCGCGTGTGCCATCCGTTGAGCAATCATCCACGATAATCATTTCCCAATGAGAGTGGCTCTGATCTAACACTGAATGAATCGTGTCTTCAATATAGTCACGCGCATTATAAGAAGGCGTAATGACAGATACGAGAGGTTTCCAATTGGTCATGATCACATCTCCATCATATGATTTTAAAAGGATTCCCTGAAAAATTCAGGAATGACAACAAACATAAAGGCGATCGTGAGGCCGATCATAACGCCAAGAACCGCTTTCTTTTTTGGAGACATTCCGCCGCCTGCCGCCTCACTTACGGTTTCAGAATCAGTGACACTGGCCGGTTTCAAGTTAAGCTTCGTGTTCTTCAGCTCATACAAAAATCTCTCTTTATCCACCTTGGAATCCTCGCTAACCGTCTCACCTTCAAGCGCGTCTATGCTGCTGCGGATGACGGCTTCTCTTTCTGAATAGAGCTTTTGATCGTTTTTGAGAAAGGCGGAGGAAATAGCATTTAAGACGGATTCCGTTCTATCCTTATCCTCGTCGCTATAGCTTAAAGTCAGTAACGATTTGGATTCCGTTTTGATGGTAAGCTTCTCTTTGATTTCTGCCAAATTTTCATCCTTCTCATCAGGAAGCGCCTCCTTCAAAAAAGAGTCGCTCTTCAGCAGAAGCGGAATCTCCTCTGTGCTGTTATAAACCGGATGATCATAGCTCCCCACAGCCAAAGTGTCTTCAGCTACAAAACTTTTTTGATCAGCAATCTGCGACGGCAGGATATACCCCGCCGCACCTAATATAATTGGCACTGCTATAATCCAAATGATATTTTTTTTCACGCGCCGGGCTATTCTTATCAATATATCGTTCATATAAGTCTCCCTGCTTTTTGTAGTCTGTTTATCTGTACATCGGTTCAGGCACCTGTCTGGATCGCCTTAACACATTCACAGCGGCGATGACGAGCGCAAGAAACACCCAGTGGAAAAATAAATTTGAAACAGAGCTTGGGCTGATACTGGATACCAGGAAACTGACCAGAGCCGTGATAAGCCCTTCTGTGATCAGTTTTGACTGATTTCCCAATTTTCTTTCATAAAATTTGTAAAGCACCCAGATAAGGTAGGCATAAACAGCCAGATATCCAAGCATGATGAACAAGCCAAAGTTAGAAAGAATTTCAACAAGCCAATTGTGCACTTCTGTGACGTTGTCAGTATCATATAACGCATGATGCTCAAGGTAATAGGATACATTCCCTGCTCCGACTCCGAATCCGTATGAATCAAGGAAAAAGTGCCATGCGTTTTTCAGCAGATTGGCCCGGGCCACATTTGACGGCAGCGTTTCATGAAATGAATGCAGCGTTTGCGGGGCCAGAAACAGCTCCCAAAACTTTGAATAAATTCGGCTGGCGAAAAGAACTGCAAAAATGGTGATTCCCGCTGCAGACAGCCTGATGGCGATTTTCTTTAAAACAGGCGGCAATACAATAAAGATGTAGACAGCAGCGCCCGCAAAAATCCCCAGAAGGCTGGCTCTTGAACCGGTAGCAAAAATTAAATACAACGCACAGACCGAAAGAAAAAGGCCAATCGCCTTGATGTATCCATTCTTTATGTTTTTCACCAATGCGATGTACAAAAAGAAGCTGATGGATAAAAATGTCGCAAAGTCATTTTGATTAAAAAAGACCGATGTCGGATAATGCTGCTTATATTCCGGTCCAGTGTAAAGCGTTGAACTCGGAAGATGATGATGGGTGATATGATTGTAAAAACCAATGATCATCAGAAGTATTGTCATCACCAGCCAAATGGAATAAACAATCATCAGCCGCTCCATTTTTTGCACGTACATGACAATGAGGTAAACGAAGAAGATTCCCATTGCCAATAAGGCCAAATATTTGATGCCGGCTGTCACTGATTTTGCCCACAGCAGTGAAACAAGACCGTATATAAACCAAAAGGCGAAAAAGAGTAAAATCCCTTTCACTTGCAGCCCGTTCCATCTTTCAATATGTGTTCGATTCCGAACCATACCGATGACATGGAGGCATCCCGCTGCAATGAGCAGTAGCCTGTAAAGGAACAAACTGAAAAATCCGAGATGAATGGCAAAGAATGCATTATTTAAAAAAGTGCAGGCGATCAAAATATAAATGACAGCCATAAAGAGCCGTTCTTTCGTTGTAAATGCGGTTGCAAGCGTCAGCGCAAACAAACCAATTGCCAGCACCGCAAGCACGGCAGCCATCTGCATGAAACCTGTGTCTGTACGGATGGCGCCCAGCAGTAGGACGACTCCAAATATGGCAGCGGCCAGTAACGTAAGCGTATGGACCGCTGAACGTTTGATACTCACATGTTTAACCCCTTTCCTGATGTTTCAGGAGCCGGCGGCCGAGCCTAAGCAGCCGGCAGCTTCAACCAAGCAACACTTTTCTATTTATAAATTGACGCTCCCCAAGTCTTTAGCGAGTTCCTCGAGCGGCAAGCCCGGAAAATACTTGTCAGCGGGTTCCGTTCCACGAACAGCAGGACGGCCGATGGAATGATAAATGTATCCGGCGGCCTGCATCTCTTCAAGTGAAAATAAATTTCTGCCATCGATAATGATTGGCTGCTTCAAGAGGGTTTTCACTTTTACAAGCTCCATTTCCTTCACTTCCGGCCAATCTGTTAAAATCAGGCATGCATCAGTGTCCTCAATCGCAGCATACACATCTGTGCAATACTCGATCTGTTCGCCTAGAATCGCTGAAGCTTCAGGAATAGCAATCGGATCATATGCTTTTACATGGGCACCCAGCTGCTGCAGCATCGGAATAATATCAAGAGCTGGAGCGGATCTCACATCGTTTGTATTCGGCTTGAAGGCCAATCCGAGAACGGAAATGGTTCTTCCTTTGATGCTTCCCATAACAGTTAAGAGTTTATCTACAATGTGAACGCGCTGCTTTTCGTTCGTTTCAATCACAGCTTCGATGAGCTTAAATGGATAGCCGGCAGATTTTGCAATTTGAAGCAGTGCGGTTGTATCCTTAGGAAAACAGGAGCCGCCAAACCCAATACCCGCTTTAAGAAACTTTCTGCCGATACGGCTGTCAAGCCCAACGCCATCAGCAACTTTTGAAACGTCTGCGCCGACTCGCTCACAAATGTTTGCGATATCGTTGATAAAGGAAATCTTTGTCGCCAGAAATGCATTCGCGGCGTATTTAATCATTTCTGCACTTTCTAAGTTTGTTTTAATGACAGGAGCATGGAAAGGCTGGTGCAGATCCTCAATGATGGCAGCGGCTTTATGACTGGTTGAGCCAATCACGGCGCGCTCCATATTCATCGTGTCATGAATCGCTGAGCCCTCCCGAAGGAATTCAGGATTAGATACAACATCGAATGAGTATCTTCCTTTTGAAGCTTTCTGAACGATCGATTGAACCAGTTTTCCCGTTCCGACCGGAACTGTGCTTTTATTTACAATAATTTTATAGCCGTTGAGATGCTCACCGATTGTTTTCGCTGCCGCTTTGACGTACGTTAAATCAGCTTCACCTGTTTTGGACATCGGGGTTCCGACAGCAATATAAATAATGTCGGATGCCCGAATGGCGGATGGAATATCGTTCGTAAAGGACAAACGCTGATCCAGCACATTTTTTTCAACTAAGTCTGAAAGCCCTGGCTCATAGATCGGGATTACTCCATTTTTCAGACTTGTGATTTTTGATTCATCAATATCACAGCAAACAACTTTATTGCCGATCTCCGCAAAGCAAGTGCCTGATACGAGTCCTACATAACCTGTTCCAATTACAGCTATTTTTTTCACAGCGCTCATCCCTCTCCTGTAAAATGATCTTCCTATTTATATTGGTCGCAGTTACTTACGATTAAACGGATGTTTTCATAACCGTCAGATACTGATGATGCAAGGCCTTGGCATTTTTTCGGGCATCAAATTGAGCCTGCACGGTCTCATACAAATCATCTGCTACTTCCGGTTTCCATATTTGCTCATGTTCGTACAGAGTGATCGCTTCCGCCAAGGCTTGCGCGGATTTCGGTTTAATCAGCAGATGCTGATGCTTTCCGAATAAAGATGCCACTCCGCCAACATCTGTACAGATGACAGGGACTCTTAGCGCCAGCGCCTCAATTACGACAGTCGGCATCCCCTCACTGTAAGAAGGAAGCACGAATAGGTCTGCCGCAAGCAAATAGTCTCTTACCTTATGATTCGGCACTTGGCCTGTGACGATATGCCCCTTCTGCATCATCATTGATTTTGCGGGACCGTCTCCGACAAAGACTGCCGTAGGAGGTTCCTTCAGCGATTCGATCGCTTCAGACAGTTCAAAAATGCCTTTCTCCCTGACAAGCCGGCCCACAAAGACAGCCAGACGCTGATCGAGCGGGAGTCCGAGTCTTTTTCTGATTTCTTCTTTCGTTTCCTCATTCTCCTGAAAACGGCTGAGCTGTATGCCAATCGGCAAAACCGAGCTGTCAAAGCCGGAAAGCTTTTTCGTTTCTTCCTGAAGTTTGTGGCTGACTGCTAAAACAGCTGATGCGGAGCCTACCGCACGATTGAAGGCCTTAAATGCCCCTTTGCTGTAGTGCGGATAGACATTTACATCACTGCCATGCAAGGTCAGGACATAAGGAATTCGCGCTGTTTCCGACACGACTGCCGCTGCCCCGCCTGATGGCATGGCAAAATGCGCATGGATCAGATCCGGATGTAAATCGCGCTGTTTCATTGTTTTTAAAACGGCTGATGCGATTCTCCGGTGGGGCTGCGCCCACTTCAGCTGGCCGGGAACTGCTCGATAGAAAGGCCGATAAACCGGTATCCCCTTCCTAATCTCATACTCCGGTCTGGCATCCTTTTTTCGATACGCCTTTTTCAGCATACGGACAGGCGCCGAATGAAAAGGCCTTGGGCATATCACGGTGATATCAATCCCGAGTTTTTGCAGTTCTTGCACCTGTGTCTCATGAAACACACCCTCACCGGGTTTCAGACTGCTCGGGTATACGCTTGTGATCCACAAAATCTTCATGACAAACGTCCTTTTCTTAGTAGTTTGCTTTTCGTTTGAGGGTACGCTTTTACCAAAAGAAAGAGATAGCACAGCGCCCCGGCCGGAACTGAAATGGCCAGCCTCATTTCGGCCTGCAGGCTGAAGTGTTCCGTCCCCAGGCTTACACCAAACGCAATGATGCCCATAGCGGCTGTAATCAGAAACGGCTTCATTATAGACTGGAAATAAGCCAACAGGTTAAGCTTGATGACATATGCCAGGAGCCAGCGCCCGATCATAAAATTGAAAACGCTGATGATGGCGTACACCCATGCGACTGTCTGCAGATTTCCTGTTTGCACAGCTGCAAACAGTGACAAGCCGTACAGCAGCAGCACGCCGGAATCCCAATAAAACGCTAAGTCCGCCCTGCCTTTAGCAAGAAGCACAGATCCATTTGGATTCATGAGCACTCTTAGTATTCCGACAATGGCGAGAACATTGAGGACCGGAACAGCAGCAAGCCATTTTTCTCCGAAAACCGCTGCGACAAAGGCGTCTGACACAGACACGAGCCCGATTAACAGCGGAAACGAGACGAGCGCCAGCATTTTTGTCATATTCAGAAAGCCTTCTCTGATCACGCTGTTTTCATATTTGTTTTTTGCGAAGACAGGGAATGCCACCCGTGTGACAATCGGATTGATCTTTAAAACTGGAATGGTGACAATCTGGTAAGCAAGGTTATAAATCCCCAGCGCTTCAGCACCGATAAACCGGCCGATCAAAATCATATCGATATTCGCGCCCAGCCTGTTCACAAGGCGGGATGAAAGCTGAAAGGCTCCAAAGGAAAAGAACCCCTTCATGCCCCTCAAGTCAAAAACAAGAGCGGGATGCCATTTTTTCCGGTATACGGCCCAATATAAAATCCCTTTACTGGACTGCAGAAGCACTTGAGAAATGACGTATGCCAAAATTGCATCCATCATAAAAACCGCTATCGCTAAATATCCGAAGGACAATACATTTGAAAAAATCTCAATTTTACTTAACGTATTAAAATGAAGCTGCTTTTGCAGCATATACTGATACTGCTGTCCGATTGGCGCGATCAAAAACATAATCGCCAAAATCCGAATCAGAAACACCAGCTCTTCCCTTTGATAAAATCCCGCAATGGCAGGGCTGCTCACATATAAAAGAACAAACAGCAGCACGCCGGTCATAATATTAAGCCAATACAATGTTGACAGCTGGCGCTCCGTCGCATCATCTTTCTGAATCAGCGCTGCGCCAAAACCCATATCAAGCACAATCTGGGCGAATACTGTAACTGTTGTGATCATGCCGACGAGTCCAAATTCCGTTAAGGTCATCATATTTCCTAGCAGGGCAAACTGAACGATTTGTATGATTGTAATACAGATGGTTGAAATACTTGTCCACTTTGCACCGCTCATGATTTGTTTTGTAATACTTGGCATCATATTCCCTACTTCTTTTTAAGCTCAGATTGATGGTGAATCCAGACATTCAGTTTTATCTTGCACCATCACCTGTCCAAACAACTTTACAAGTTTTTAACATAATTTTTAATTCTAAAGTGAAAGTCAGATTGCGAATGTAATATAAATCAAATATCAGCTTTTCCTTCGGCGTCATATCGTAACCGCCGTTCACCTGAGCCCAGCCGCTCAATCCCGGTTTAACAGCCAGACGCTGTGTAAAGCCTGGAATTTCATTTTGGAATTTTTCCGTAAACACAGGACGTTCCGGACGAGGGCCAATCATGCTCATATCGCCTTTCAGCACATTAAACAGCTGAGGAAGCTCGTCAATTCTCGTTCTTCTGATAAAAGCTCCGATCCTGGTCACCCGCGGATCTTGCTTCTGCGCCCAAACCGCCCCAGACTTCTCGGCATCTATTTTCATGGAACGTAGCTTATAAAGCTTAAATGGTTTCCCGCCTTTCCCTACGCGTTCCTGCGTATAAATGGCAGGCCCCGGCGTCTCCAAACAAATCAATATTGAAAATACCGCAATCATTGGCAGCGCAATCGCCAATCCAATGAGCGCAAACCAAATATCCATTACGCGCTTTACTGCCAAATAACGAGCCGTCTTTTCAGATAATGTAAAAGAATTTATTTGCTGAACTGAGAATTCACGACTCACATTCATGCTTTTCTCTGCACTCACTGACACACACCTCACGATTTGTTTGGGATGTTATGATGACCTATGCCAGTCAGTTTAGCAGACAGATGTTAATTGGATGTAAATGGTATGTTAAGAAGTGTGAATTTGTTATTTTTTCTGACATTTAATCGTAAACTTTTTATTGTTTTAGACACTTTTTTTAATAATTAAGCATATTGTATAAAAAAAGAGACAAACCATTTTCCAGATTTGTCTCTTTTGCGCTGCGAAGCATTTAATATTGAAAATAAAATTTTGATTTAGACGTTAACAGCTTGTATTGAACCTCAACCATTTTACTGAAGAATAACATAGATTTTCGTTCTACGCTTTTTGTGCCCAGAATAATGGCTTGGTTATCCACTTTCGCACTGATTTTATTTTGAGAAGTGTTGATCGCAAATTCAATTAATCGCTCTTTCTTTACATGAGCTAGCTGTTCAAGCAAGCTCTGCACGTTGACTGTCAGTTTCGTACAATGAGGCTCTAAATCAATTCGTTTTACCGGTAATGAGATTTCAGACTGTCCGGTATTCACAATGAGTCTTGATTCATTCGGCAAACAGATTTGTTTATCTTTAAATATAAATGATAAATCTTTTGATTCTGTTTCATAAGAAAGTTCAGCTTCTGTGTAAGCATGCTTTTTGATATCAATCGAAAGATTATCATAGTTCATTGTGAAATATGGTCTTGCGCTGAAAACAAACAAAGCGTTATGCCCTAAATACATCGTTTTTGTTGAATACTTGTACGCAGCACGCTTGTTTCCTATTCTTGCCCTTAATTTATAGCCGCCTATTGTTGATTCGATAAAGAAATCCCATACGCCTAAATCTTCTTCAGCAGATGCAAGTTCATCAAACTTGCACTCAAATGTAAATGTTGAATGTTCAAATGAAGCCGGTGAAATGTACTTTTCCGCCTTTGTATCGCGATGAACAAATACTCCCGTCAGAGATTGATTATTATTCATTTCATCATTGACCAATTTGTGTTTAATGGTTCCTTGAATGCTGAGGCTGTTATCGCTAAATTCAATATTCTGCAAGTAATGTTCAAGCTTATTTTTATAATTTACTTTTAATAGTTCTTCAGAAATTGGATATTGCTCTAAGCTCGGATAACGTGCAATTAACTCCCCATTATGTACAGTACAGAACTTTTTAATGTCCTGTTCCTCCCGCTCATACTGGGTTAATCCTTGCAAATCATTATTCCGGATAAACAGCAGCCGCAATTTAATATGCGGAAGCACAAATTGATCAGCCTCTTCAGGCACTGCATGAATAAATGATGACAAGTATTTAAACCATTCAGCTCTTTCTTCATCGGTTTTCATTTTAATCGTGACATTTTTTGTCCGGGAAAAATCAAAATGCCTGTTTAAAAATACGGCCATCAGCTTAATTTTTCTCGCTTCTTCCAGATCACTTGCCTTGATAGCAGAGATAATATCCTCCATTGCTCCATAAAAGTTCTCTGGAGGAACATAAGCAACACTCATATGTTCGCCGTCTCTTTTGACCAGATAGTAATAATCATAGTCAGCTGAAACAGAAATCTTCTTTGCTTTCAAATAAGCGTTCATTGTGAAAACTTGATCTTCCGCTGCTTTTATGTGAGTAGGGAAGGTGATTTGATTTTCTTTTAAAAGTGAGGCTTTAAACAGTTTTTGAGGTCCCAATGTGAATACAATTTTGGAATCAACCAAATCAACATCCGGATTCGTTTCCTTAAACATTGATTTTGGAACACCTCGGCCGTTTATCCCTTTTAACTTTCCTAAGGTAATATCTGATTCATTCTCTTTTGAGAAATTGTACCACCTTAACAATGCTTCATTGCCCAGATAATCATCGGAATCAACAAACAGGATGTATTCACCCTTGGCAATTTTTATTGCATCATTCCGCGGGGCACCTGGTCCGCCTGAATTTACCGTTCTTTCAACAACAACAATATTGTCATGTTTCTTTTTATATTGATTCAAAATGTCTAGAGATGAATCCGTAGATTTATCATCAACACATATAATCTCATAATCCTCTTTTGGCATCGTTTGATTAACTAAGCTGTCAAGACATTCGGAAATAAGATCTTCTGAATTATATACAGGGATAACAATGCTTATTTTCATCGATTACCTCACTACCCTAATGGATCGGTTATATTTTTGCCAGATAATTATATCAAAAACATCTGTCAATAAGAATAGGCCAAACCTTAAATCTTGTTAAACTTTTACATAGCATGTACTGTTTAAAATTTTTCTCATTTTATCGCATAAAAAAGCTTGCCGGCAATTCCTGATGGGTTCTGCCGGCAAGCCGCTATTAACGTATACTAATTTATTCCTTAATAATAGCCGATAATTCCTTCATATATTGCTTGAGCTGCTTTTTCTTGGTACAAAGCACTCTTTAGCTTACTTGCGTCGTTCGCATTTGAAATGAATGCCAGCTCCGCTAAACTGCTCGGCATCGTTGATTCTCTAATGACATGGAAATTCCCGATTTTCACACCACGGTTTTGAGTATTGAGCGCTTTATAGAGTCTGTTTTGTATTTCTGTCGCAAGCCGTTTGCTGTTTTCTGACTCATACTTTGTATAATAGTATGTTTCAGTACCGGTTGCAGCAGGGCTCGCTGAATTGGCATGAATACTTACAAACAGGTTTGCATTATTGCTTTTCGCTTTAGCAACCCGTTCAGAAAGCTCTAAGAAAACATCGGTAGATCTGGCCATAATCGGAATCGCTCCGCCGTTAGACAGTTTGCTGTTTACAAGCTTAGCAACGGCAAGGTTAACATCTTTCTCCTTCAAACCATTACCGACCGCTCCGCTGTCATAACCCCCGTGTCCGGCATCTACAAATACCTTTTTGCCTACAATGACATTTTTCAGCTGGTTCACGACATTGTTAGTAACTGAAATGGTTCCCCCAAGTACAGTGAATGTGTTCTTGCTATTTGATCCGATGACTGTTCTTGTTGCAGTAGGCAGTGAACCGGCATCAGTAAAAAGCATTGGACGATTTTGCTTCGCTGCCAGCACAGAACCCGCTAAGGCATCTGCATATTGATAGCCATTGCTGACAAATGCAGCTTTTGATGATGAATAGTACTTCTTTGCTATATTTGCTGCCACTTCAAAACGGCTGTTTCCGCCGATTCTTGTCGGCGAAGGAAGCTGGCTGTAAACACTTTTAGAGACACTGATTTCTCCTCCGACCACAATAGTCGAAGTTGTTCCTTTGCTGCTCATCGCACTTTTCGTTGGTGCAGGAATGGAGCTTGCAGTTGTCAGAAGAATTGGAATGCCATTACGTGCAGCATAAGAACCGATTGCCAGACTGTCAGCATATGCAGTTCCATTTGCGATTACTGCTTTTGAATTTGAAGATAATTTTTTGGAAATATTTTGGGCAACTTCGTAGCGGCTTCTTCCGCCGATTCGTTCCACAGTGGAAACACCCAATTTTTTAATGTCACTTACAACGTTGTTAGAAACACTGATCGTTCCGCCAATGACGATGACCTTGCTCGGTTTAAGCTGGCTGATTCTTTCTTTAGTCGGCGTAGTCAGTTTAGATGATTCCGTCAATAGAATCGGCGCATTGTATTTATAAGCGAGCGGAGCGGCAGTTAATACATCGGCATATGCTGTTCCATTCGCCACAACAACTGTGCTCGCACTGCTCCAGCCTTGTTTTGAAACATTTACAGCAACCTCATATCTGCTTGCTCCATCCAGCCTTGTCACAGAGTTGGCCGCAAACGCATTTGGTATAAATAGCACGACTCCTAATATCAGCATCGGTATGCTTTTAAGAAAGATCCGCAAAGATAGTCCCTCCAAAGATTGATAATGATTCATACATCAAATAACGAACGAGGGAGGCGTATCGCCTCCCTGGACTTCTATCAATCTTTTAATAGCTTGATAGAGTCGTTCCCGGATAGTAAAAACTTAAAATCGTTGTATATGATTGTCCGGCAGCTGCTCTGGCATTAGCTCCATACTGGCTCATGCCTATGCCGTGTCCGTATCCCTTACCGCTAATGATAAAGGCATTTGTATTGCTTGAGACTGAAGCGTATGTACTCTTCATATTCGAAGCGCCAAGCATTGTCCTCAGCTCTGTTGTCGGCACAGAAATAGTTGCTGTTTTTTCACTCAGGCTGCCATTTGAAAGAATGTAGCCATTCGATTTTTCTTTCACGAAATATGAGAAGGTGACGCTTGCTGTTTCCGGCCGCTGACCGGCCGTTTTCTCCGTGCTGAATTTCACACTGGATATTTTCGTGATTTTGATAGACTCGGCACTGCTGTATTTATTTTTAATAAACCAGCTTTTCAAACCGCTCAAATAGGCTGAGTTTGTTTCATTTTTTGAGCTCCACCAGGATCCCGGACTTTTGAGATTCAAGCTGTTTTTATCGAGCTGGGTTTTATTTAATGAAAGAGACCAGCTGATTTGCGGGTCATACGTATCTTTTTTGGCGATTAAGTAAGGAAGCTGGCTGCTCCAAACCTCGCCGCTCGCTTCTGTATACCCGCCGTTGCTTGATGAATAAGTAGCTGAAATCAAATTGCCATTGTATTTCAGCACTTTTCCTTTTGTAGCCTCTACTACGTCTGAAGTCTTCGAATTCCAATCATAACCGCCGTATACTTGAAATGCTGTCGTATCTTTCACTTCTTTTCCAGCAGAAGAAATGGAATAGGTTCTGGCCGCAACCGCCTGGGCTTTTAATGCTTCTTTTTGCCAGCTCGCCGGCATCTCATGAGGAACAACACCCTTTAAATAATCTTCAAAAGGTATGTCCACATTGATCGGACGAACATATTTGCCTGACTCAATGGTAAATTTCATGTTTCCGAGATATGGCGTTCCATTCAAACTGATAGAATTTGTCGTTGCATATTTTTTAGGATTTGCTGTGAAAGAAGTTCCAAGCGTTTTGATAGCAGTGCTGCCTTTATAAAGCACCAGGTTTCCGCCTGATAACTTGACTGAATAGCCAGTCCCTGCAAAGGTATCTGCCAGTTTGTTCTTTAGCGTGTCACTGATGGAAATGCTTCCTCCAAGCAGCGCAAATGACTGAGTTCCTTTTGACGCCACTATATCAGCAACTGGCGATGGCAGACTTCCAGATTCAACCAGAAGTAAAGGGCTGCCCTGCTTCGCTGCAAGCACAGACCCCGTCAATGCGTCCGCAAATGTTTGGCCGTTTGACATGAATACCTTTGTTGCTTTCATATTTAATTCTTTTACGATATTGGCAGAAACCTCATATCGGGAAACCCCGCCAATTCGTTTCACAGTCGCCTGCTTTTTTAACGTCGCTTCCACGCCAGTGCTGACACTCAACGGACCGCCGACAATCGTAACCTTGCTCGGAATTTTGTAATCGCTGCGGATGTTATTGTCTCCCGCAAGTAATATCGGATAACCGTTCATTGCAGCATATGGCGCGATTGACAGGGCATCTGTAAAGACCATGCCTGTAGCCACTACTGCCTGGCTGTAATTCCCCATTCGGTCGGCTATGTTTTTAGAAACCTCGTAACGGGTAGCTCCGCCGATCCGATCGATAGAACCATATTTTTTTAATGTATTTTCTACATTTTTAGAAACACTGATCGTCCCGCCAATGATAAGAATATTGTCAGGATTTAGTTTAGCAATTTCGCTTTCTGTTTTAGGTGTTAATGAATCCGCGTCTGTTAACAAAATGGGTGCATCGTATTTTTTGGCAAGCGGTGTTGCTGAGAGCGCATCGGCAAAAGCGTCTCGATTCACAATGACCACTGTCGTCGGATTTGTCCATCCGGCTGAAGCTACAGTATTGGCAACATCAAAACGGGTAGCTCCTCCATATCGCTCTGTATCCGCAATTCTCGAGCCGGGAATTTCATAGCCGCCTGTGATATCGACATCCAAGCTTGACTTGCTGCCTACATAATTACTCAGCTTAACCGAAATGGTTTTATCAGCGGCTTTCGCAGACTCCATAAACGACGGGCATGCAAGAGCTGCCGCTGTGACTGACGATAGAAGCAAGAGCTTCATTTTTTTCAAAACATTGAACCCCCTAAGAAGTTTTTATTACTTCGTTTCAAGATCCTTAAGCATTAATGCGCCATTTGAATCTTTTGTATATTTGACCACAACTTTTTGCCCTTCTGAAATGCTGTTCATTTTGTCCTGAAGGTCTGAACCAACCTGAATCGAAGTCTCTTCACCATCAATAGTGACTGCAATCGTATGGCTGTCCGCCAAACCGGCAAATGTGCCTTCCTTCGTTACAGTCTCTTCAGCAGCCGCATCCTGGCTATCTGAATTTGTTTCTGAACCTGATGAGTTCTCAGCTGTTCCGCACGCAGATAAAAGAAGCAGCATTGAGAACATTAAAATAGTAAGTTTTTTCATTCCTATATCACCTCTCCTCTTTTTATCGACATTTTTAAGCTTATTTTAAGATTTGTTTCAAAACAACGAAAAATTTTTGCGGATTTTCTTAAAATACCGAAACATTTGTTACAAGCAGCCGTCTATTGTAAAGAATCAGACAAATTTTAGTTGTTTTCAAATATTAAGAAACTTATAATCGTACTAGATTACAAAAAAGCGAGGACTTTATTATGAGAGCTGAAAAAAGAAAGAAAAAAAGAAAGGTGTTACTTGTCATATTAGCTATTGTGGCCGTATTTGTACTCGGAACAGGCGGCTATGCATACTACTTATGGCATAAAGCAGCTACAACCGTGGCAAGTATTCATGAAAGTATTGATAAATCTAAAAAGAGGGATACAGAGGTCAACATCAATAAAAAAGACCCGTTTTCCGTGCTAATCATGGGTGTGGATGAACGCGACGGCGATAAAGGCCGTGCCGACACGCTCATTTATATGACTGTTAACCCGAAAACGAATACAACTGACATGGTCAGCATTCCGCGTGACACATATACAAAAATTATCGGAAAAGGCACAATGGATAAAATCAACCATTCATACGCATTCGGCGGTACCCAGATGACAGTCGACACGGTTGAGAACTTCCTCGATGTTCCGGTTGATTATTTCGTAAAAGTGAACATGGAAAGCTTTAGAGACGTTGTTGATACACTTGGCGGCATTACAGTTAACAGCACATTCGCATTCAGCTATGACGGTTATTCGTTCGGCAAAGGAGAAATCACGCTGAACGGAAAAGAGGCACTCGCCTATACCCGGATGAGAAAAGAAGATCCAAGAGGCGATTTTGGCCGTCAGGACCGCCAGCGTCAAGTCATCCAGGGTATTATTAATAAAGGCGCTAATATTTCTTCCATCACGAAATTTGGAGATATGTTTAAAGTTGTTGAAAATAATGTGAAAACGAACTTGACCTTTGATGACATGTGGGATATCCAGTCTGACTACAAAGGCGCGCGCAAAAATATTAAACAGCACGAACTGAAAGGCACAGGCACGAAAATCAATGGAATTTACTATTACCAAGCTGATGAAAGCGCACTTTCAGATATCACAAAAGAGCTGAAGGAAAGCCTCGAAAAGTAAAACAAAAAGAAGCTTCGCACAATGTGCAAAGCTTCTTTTTTATTTGCCTGTAAATGAATCAGGATGTTCTTTCCGATATCCGTAATGAAACAGCAATTCCTCCACAATCCGGCGGGAAGCCTCTCCATCTCCATACGGATTAGAAGCATGAGACATTCTCCGGTATTCATCATCATCAGTTAACAGCTGTTTTGCCAGCTGATAAATGGTTTCCTCATCCGTCCCTGCAAGTTTCAGCGTTCCCGCTTCCACTCCTTCAGGCCGTTCCGTCGTATCGCGCAGCACAAGCACCGGTTTCCCGAGTGATGGTGCTTCCTCCTGTACGCCGCCTGAATCTGTCAAAATGAAATGCGATTTTGCCGCAAAGTTATGGAAATCAATGACTTCCAAAGGCTCAATCAGGTGCACTCTGTCAGAATTGCCGAAATGCTTCTGAGCCGCTTCACGGACAACAGGATTCAGGTGCACAGGATAAACGACCTGTACATCGTTAAACTCCTCAACAATTCTGCGGATGGCCTTGAACATGTTTTCCATTGGCTCGCCCAGATTTTCCCGGCGATGCGCGGTCAGCAGAACCAGTTTATCCTTGCCCACCTGATCGAGGACAGGATGTGAGTAACCATCCCTAACCGTTGTGCGGAGTGCATCAATTGCTGTATTGCCCGTTACAAAAATAGAGTCGGCCTTTTTATTTTCTTTTAATAAATTGTCTTTCGCCTGGCCTGTCGGCGCAAAATGCAAATCAGCAATCGCCCCTGTCATCTGGCGATTGAGCTCTTCCGGAAAAGGAGAATACTTATTCCCCGTACGGAGCCCGGCTTCCACATGGCCGACAGCAATTTGATGATAAAAGGCAGCTAGGCTTCCGGCAAACGTCGTCGTCGTATCACCATGGACAAGTACAATATCAGGCTTGATGTCTTTAAACAGCTCATCCAATTTCACAAGGGCGTTGGACGTAATCTCTGCCAGCGTCTGCCGCTCCTTCATAATGTTCAAATCGAAATCAGGCTTGATGTCAAACGCATCTAAAACCTGATCAAGCATTTGTCTGTGCTGGGCAGTGACCGTGACATAGGAATCTATTTCAGGATATTTTCTCAATTCAAGCACAAGCGGTGCCATCTTGATCGCTTCGGGCCTGGTCCCGAAGACGGTCATGACCTTTAGTTTTTTCATATTTGTCACCTGGTTTCTTCGTTTAACGGGCTGTTAGATAAAATTTGGATTGGTCTGATTGTATAAATAGATCTACTTTCTTCTTTATTTTAAAGCACCATAGCTTTTTTTCAATATTCTTACTGCAAAAATAAACGCTGACATCCTTTTTGGGTACCAATGTCGTTTTGTATGAATTGATGGATAAAACGATATTGGTGTTTTGTAAATGAGCCGGGGCAAATTTTTGTTCAACGAGATTCCTGTCAACCTGTATCACTGTCCCGTCAGCGGAGCTGATTTGTTTTTTAATTGGGATTAAAAACTCTTGGTTATTGAATTCAAGCAATAATAAAGATTGCTTCGGAAAAAACAATTGGCTTCCAGGGAATACAAATGTTAAATACTGATCCGAATCATCATTTCTGAATTCAACTTTCAGAACTTCCTGCTTTCTTATCTCCACCGACAAATTATCGTATGTTTTTGTAAAGTACGGTCTTGCGCTGAAAGCATACTCCCCGTTATTCCCAATATATTTAGCATGCTTTGTATAGGGATATTTTTCTCTGCTGCTGCCAATTCGGACGCGTTTTTTATAACCGTCAATCTCTGATTCAATAAAGAAGTCCCAAACTCCAATATCTTCTTCATTAACGGCCAAATCAGCAAACTTCGTGAGAAATTCAAATTCCCCGTCCTTGGCATACACCGGAGAAATGATTTTTTCAGTTTTTCTATCACGGTGCACCCAAATGCCGGATAAAGTTTGCATAGCTTGATGCTCTGATTGTAAGGCCGAGTGGGTAACCGTCCCTTTTAATGAAAAAGTGTTGTTCTTCATTTGAAATTCGCTTACGTAATGACTGATTTTGTTTCTGTCATCAATGATCCGTTCGTTCTCTGCTAAATGATACGGGAAAAGGCTGGGATAATCTGCTATGATATGACCATTTTTAATTGACGTAAATTGAGTCATATTTTCTTTATCCGCCTCAAATTGCTTCAAACCCTTTAAGTCATTATGACGCACAAAATATAATTTTAACCGCGTATGAGAATGAACAAGCTTGTCAATTTCCCGCGGAATATTTTGTTCAACAAAATGATGCAGCTCTGTCATCCATGTTTGCTGCTCCTTTTCGTCCTCGATTGTTACGGTAAAGTCCGTTGTTCTGGAAAAGTCAAAATGACGATTTAAAAACTTCGCCATAAACTTCTTTTTGCCAGTATGAGATAAACGGCTCTCCCAAATCATATCTATGATGGCCTTCATAGCGCCGTAGTAGCTTTGGGGCGCAACATATGCAAATGTCATATGCTCGCCGTCATGCTGTACGGCATAGTAATAATCATAGTCGGCCAAGACAGAAATTTTGTCCGCTTCTAAATAAGCTTTCATGACAAATACCTGATCCTCTGTGGCCTGTATATTGGAAGGAAAATATATGTCATGCTCTCTTAGCAGTGAAGTTCTAAAAAGTTTTGTCGGGCCAATTGAGTAGACAAGTGGAGATTTAACAAGATCTGCCTCAGGTTTTGTTTCCTTAAAAATAGCTTGCGGTACCGATCTGCCATTTACACCGACCATTTTTCCAAGCACAATATCTGAATCGTGCTGTTTTGCAAATTGATACATTCTCTCAAACGCTTCAATTCCTATATAATCATCGGAATCAATGAAAAAAATGTATTCACCGCCGGCAGCACGTATGGCTTGGTTTCTTGGTTCTCCTGGCCCCCCCGAGTTTTCCTCTCGTTCAATAACCGTTATATTAGAATACTGTTCACTGTACTTTTTTAATATTGAAACCGTGCCATCCTGAGAACAATCATCTACACAAATAATTTCGTACTCATTATTCGGCATGGTTTGTTGAACCAGACTATCCAGGCAGCGGGAGATAAAATGTTCTGAGTTGTATGTGGGTACTGCTGCAGTAATTTTCAACATGACACCTCTATCCTTATCCGCTTCTATTTCTTCACAAAAGCTCATATAATGAACAAAAAACGTATAGAAATGTATTATTTCGTCATTTCAAATACTTCTTCCCATCTTTCAAACAATCGGTCTTCACTATATTGTGTATCCATTAAGTTCTTTGCATTTTTTCCATATTGAATGGCTTTCTCTGGGTTGTCGTACAAATAAATGATACTCTCAGCAAGCATTTCAATATCATCAGGTTCTACAAGCATTCCCGTTTCGTGTTCTTTTATAAGCTCTCTCGGGCTGTATTTCACATCAAAACTGATAACAGGGGTTGCGCACGAAAACGATTCACAAATGGCAAGACTGAACCCCTCAAATTTTGATGTTAATAATGTGGCAAGCGCCTGCTGATAAAACGGCGCAGGATTTGCAATATAACCTTTTAAATGTACATTATCAAGCCGGAGATCATCAATCAGTTGCTGGTATTGCTCGTGGCCAGGACCGCTGCCGTAAATATTAAGGACAACTTCAGGACGCGCTTTTTTTACGATTTCCATTGCTTTTATGACTTTATCGATCCCTTTTTCCTCATGATATCTGGCCACCATGACAAATTCGTTTTTCTTTTTTTCATACGTTTGTAATTTTTTAAGCCTTCTTGGAGCATGAGGGATAACAAAAATATTATTGTTCGACTCAAAATCTTTCATGATATCTTCTTTTTGTTCATTCGTTAATACGATCAGCCCGTCATAATCGTTAATATGCTCCATTGCGTATTGATGATTTTTCCGGACTTTGCTGCCTAACGTGTATGGATAATCTAAATGATTTGAATGGACACAGTAATATCGTTTTGCCAATCCTTCACGCATTTCATTTACTTTAGAAGCACTTCCGACCCCATCACAGATAATAATAGGGTCTTTTTCCTTTTCACATAGCTTCTCAAGCCAGTGTGTATGAAACGCATGCTTGTTTTTGAAAGAGACAGCTTCCTTCTCATCTCGTTCAAACAGCATAACTCCCTGGCTGGCTCCCGTATGAAAATGATACCATTCCGTAAGATAACAGAAACCGTCCGGTGCTGTGTAGTGAATTTGATTGATTTTTCCGCTTCTCGTATCGAATAATACCGTTTTATTTACATAAGCGTCACGAAAGTATTCTCGCTTTGTCATCTGCATATTTTCATTGAAGTGATCTACATATAAAAGGTTATCCGACTCATCCCACTTTTTCCTTTTTATATATAAACCGTTCTTGAAGTATTCCGTTTCTGATTTTTCCTCATTATGATACATGGCATAGGGTTCTTCAAAGCGATTGCGATTTTGTTCATAATAACTTTGTTGTGCATTCCCGACTTTTATATGCTTATGCTGATTTTTATAGTCATCATAAATATTGAGGATATTTACATCAGCATGCAATCTTCCTGCGTTCTTCAGCTCTTTCTCAATCTGGTCATAATTCTCTTTATAATCAAGTGTGACCAAATCGATTTTATGGCCGCGCTCCGCAAATGTATAAGATCTTGACATCATAGAGCTTGTAATGCCGCCTTTTTCAATGTCTATTTCATATATTAGTGAAAAGATCCTTCTCATCTTCAAGCTCCTTCTTCTGGTAAAGCTTCTCTACTATTTCCTTGTAAACAGCCGGTTCATTAGTTTTCTCCGAAGTCCCTCGGCCGTCTGGACACGCAAATAATTATTTTCTACTGTTAAAGTCAATTGCCAGCCTGAAATGCTTTGTTCTGATGATGAAATTTTCTTTAGATCGGTTACGCGTACACCCGATGCAAAGAAGCTATTATCCCACTCTGAACAGAGATACAATTCGATCATGGACAGCTGATCTAATACTGAATGAACACGAAGAGTGCCGCTTACAGTAAATATCAGCTCTTCCTCATTGCTTACGCTTACTGTTGCATTAAACGTACTTTCAGTACCGCTCTTCTTATTTTTTACTTTCCAATACATTTTGTGACGGTCAACAGAATGGGTTGGAACGTCGCCTTTAAATTCGACCTTGGCTGACAAATATAAATCTCTTGATTGCCATTCTGCCGTTAACAGCTCAACATTCATATCTTTCAATTGATTGTTGAAAGGCACCTGATCAATTAATTTGCCCACAAAACGTTTGCGGGTAAAAGGCTCTTCAGAAACGTAATAAATATTTGTGCGAGGCCCCGTTTTTTCAATCGTGTCATGATATCTCTTCAATGAAGGGACCACGAACGCATCAAGATGGCTTATTTCCTTTTCAGGGCTGTCCAACATCACATTTGTCTCTATAAAACCTAAATACATAGAAGGATATTCAACTGAAAGAGATTTTAGTGTTGTATATATTTCCACTTCAGAAGTTAAAAATAAATAATCCGTTTCCTTTATCAAACGGCTCAGAAAATAATGTGATAGTTCATCTTCTGAATACAACACACTGACTATATTCTCTTTTTCGTCAAAAATGACAATTTTTTCAGTCGTGCCATCATTCTTATACCATTTGGTCATATAACAGGTGCCGTCTGCTCTTACATAAAGATGCTGCTTCGGTTTGTTAGCCTCCAGATCCATGTACATTAAACTGTGTACATAGCCGGATGAATCGTATTCTTCTCTTTTAAACCTTTGCCTGTTTTCGTTAAAGTAGTCAATAACAGCAAGTTCTCCTGATGCTGTAAACCTTTGGTATTTGATATAACGCCCATTTTGGTAATACCGGTAAATAGGCTTGTTCGGTTCTTGAATATATGTTAAACCTTCCTGTTCAATAGGATGCTTGATTTTATCTTTCTGAGGTTCAGATCCTTTAAAATAGCTGTACATATTGATAACAGCTGCATCTTTAAAAGAAGAAGGCCCATTAGGCTCATGATGTAAAGTGACAATTTCCATTGGATAATTCCAATCGATTGTATTGATATTAAACTTTTTTGCAGCATTCAGTCCTGTGCAAACATATGCTAATTTTGGGATAGAAACCTTAATCGTCATCATCTATTTATACCTTTCGAAAAAATTCGTACAGTCACATTTTCAGAACTACATTATATCATTTTTGCTGTGCTGGCTCTAGAGATGAAAAAGCAGTTACTCTTCTGGAATTTTTCGGGTCCGCGTAAACTGTCTTATCTATAATTGATGTTAATTTTTTGTATTTCCTTAATCTAAAGTCACTGAATTGACTCTTGTTTAATAATGGTTTTTCTTATATGATTAAATGTGTTTAACAGAATGAAAATAGGGTATTGATGAGAAAAGAAACTCAAACATTTTAAATACTCAGCATTTAACAGCTGAACCCTAAATCTGTTCTTAAGGAAGGTGCTTTGAAATTGAAAAAAGTACGTAAAGCCATAATCCCTGCCGCGGGTCTCGGAACGAGATTCTTGCCGGCTACGAAAGCAATGCCGAAAGAAATGCTTCCTATCGTTGATAAGCCAACCATTCAATACATAATTGAAGAAGCTGTTGAAGCCGGTATTGAGGATATTATTATCGTAACAGGAAAAAGCAAGCGTGCGATTGAGGATCATTTTGATTACTCTCCTGAGCTTGAAAGAAACCTAGAAGAAAAAGGAAAAACTGAACTCCTTGAAAAGGTGAAAAAAGCTTCTAATCTGGCTGATATTCACTATATCCGTCAAAAAGAGCCTAAAGGACTCGGACACGCTGTATGGTGCGCGCGCAACTTTATCGGTGATGAACCGTTTGCGGTTCTGCTTGGAGACGACATTGTTCAGGCAGAAACCCCGGGATTACGCCAGTTAATGGATGAATACGAAAGAACGCTTTCTTCTATTATCGGTGTTCAGCAAGTGCCTGAAGAAGAAACACACCGTTACGGCATTATTGACCCGCTTACGAGTGAAGGCCGCCGTTACCAGGTGAAAAACTTCGTTGAGAAGCCGCCTAAAGGCACAGCACCTTCTAATCTTGCCATCTTAGGCCGTTACGTATTCACGCCTGAGATCTTCATGTACTTAGAGGAGCAGCAGGTTGGCGCCGGCGGAGAAATTCAGCTGACAGATGCCATTCAAAAGTTAAATGAAATTCAGAGAGTGTTTGCTTACGATTTTGAAGGCAAGCGTTATGATGTTGGTGAAAAGCTCGGCTTCATCACAACTACTCTTGAGTTTGCGATGCAGGATAAAGAGCTTCGCGAGCAGCTCGTTCCATTTATGGAAGGTTTACTAAACAAAGAAGAAATCTAAACAAAAAGGCTATTGGAGATTCCTCCAATAGCCTTTTCTTATTTCGACATCAGGGTCAGCGTATGCTCTTCATTATCAACTGTAAAAACCCGATCGTCTGTATTCACAAGAAAACGATTTTTACTGCTGTCATACAATACATCGGTGTCACTCAAAGATAGTGACGCCGGAGTAACGGGAGAAATATTATGAAAGATTAGCTCTGATGCTTTATCATTCTCCAGCACATAGCTGATTTTTTCATAATCAAAATCTAACGTTTTTCTGCCGTCAGCTGTATCTCCTTCAGTATATCCATTCAATTTCGATTGAATGCTGGCACTGCTGTCTCCCAAGAATTTCAGGAAGTAATCATAGGAAGATGCTGCATTTTGCGTGACATAAGGCGTAAAGGCAGCAGCCTGCACTTCAGCATATTTCACGTTTGTTTCAACAGCCTTCTTTTTCACAAAATAAGACTGACCGTCAAACTTTATTTTCGCTGCTTGTTTGCCTTTTGCAGCTACTGTCACCTCGGTACCGAATGGCAGTGTAACGTCAGCTTTCTGTTTCAAATCCTGGTCCTTATAAACAGACGCTTTTTCATCTGCTATAAACCCTTGCTTATTGACTGCGGTTAAACGTTCCTCTGACTTGCCCTTAGCATTGCCATGATGATTCTTCACTTCATTTTGCGGTATAGCGCCAAACGAAGCAATTGTACGAAGCGGGGCATTAAAGAACATCGTTCCTGCCATGAATACAGTCAGGATAGACAAAATAGCAATTTGAACCGCATTAGCCAATGATTTCGGCTTTTTCTTCTTATTGCGGAAACGGGCAAACACTTCAGGATCTTCTTTCTTACGTTCTTCCGTTTGCTCTTTTTTATATGTTTCTTTTTCTTTTTTCGACAGCTTATTAAACCAATCAATGAACGCTTTATACTCTTTGACAACCGTTTTTGTCTCATCAAACATGCGAAGCTCGCCGTAGTGCATCCAAGCGACGCGGTCACACATCTTTTCAATCTGGCCGATGGAGTGGCTGACAAAGAAAATGGTTTTTCCTTGCTTTTTAAACTCATTTATTCTGTCTACACACTTTTGATAAAACGTTTGGTCCCCTACAGAGAGCGCTTCGTCAATAATTAAAATGTCAGGGTCAATATGAACAGAAATTGCGAAACCGAGACGTGATTTCATCCCGCTGGAATAGTTTTTAACCGGCTGATTAATAAAATCGCCAATCTCGGCAAATTCCACAATGCTGTCATACATCTCGTCAATTTCTTTATTGGTTAACCCCATCATCAAACACTTAAGCCGGACATTGTCCCGGCCCGTTAATTGGTTATTTAAACCGGCAGCAATCGCAATCAGCGACGGCTGGCCGTTCATTTCAATTTCACCGCTGGTCGGCGGAATAATTTTAGCCAGCAGGTTAGACATGGTCGATTTCCCTGACCCGTTTATTCCTACAAAACCGATTGTCTCACCCTCATACACGTCAAAGGAGACATTCCGCACAGCAAAAAAACCATTATCCTTAGCCGGAAAAAACAATCCTTTAATCTTGTCCGATTGTTTTTTATACAAATGATACTGCTTTGAAACATTTCGAAACGAAACTTTTAGTTTCATCGTACAATCTCCTTACGTATTAAAGAAAGTCAACAAACTTGTCTCTGAATTTCATATGCAGGATAGAACCTACCAACAACAAAAGGAATGTGAACAGCCAAAAGTACAGCGTGTACTTCATATCCTGGAAAAACCATTTTCCGTCTAAGAAGCTGTTCCTGAATCCCTCTATCAGATAAAAAATCGGATTCAGCTTAAGCACAGGCAGAAGGTTCGGGTGATTTTTCCCGAGCTGCTCCGAGATATTCCAAAAAATTGGAAGTAAAAAGAACAATAATCTGGTTACGGCCTGCAGCAGAAATTGATAATCTCTGACAAGCACACTGATTGTAGAGTTAAACAAACTAAATGAAAACATAAATACAATCATGCAGATCAAATAGTAAATATATTGTATCCAATGCAAGCTAGGGTAAATACCGCTTGCTAACAAGACTATGACATAAACACCCATCATTACAAAATAACTAAATAAATTTGAAGCAATCACAACAGAAGGCAGTGAACTGATCGGAAAATTCATTTTCGCAACCATATTGATCCGCTTAAACACACTGTTTGATCCATCAAGAATGGTCGGGCTAATAAAGAACCACGGAATTAACCCAGCCAGCATCCAAACAATAAAAGGCACTTCTCCGATACCTGTTATGATCGGCTTGCTGTTGCGAATCCCCATACCAAATACAAACCAGTACGCCAGCATTTGAATGAGAGGATTTAAAAACTGCCATAATACACCAAGATAATTCATCTGATACTGAGACTTTGTCTCATACGAAGCCAAGCGCAAAATTAAAGGAAACGATGTCACTTGCTCTTTTACGATTCTTACTAATGCATTCATTGTTTATCTTCCTTAGACTTAAATGATTTTTTGGATCTTTCGGTTAAAGAAATTTGAAAGCACCGGTGAATATTGTAACAGATGTTGAGTTTTTTTTCACTTTTAAAAAGTAAAGAGAAGTCCCGCAGAACTTCTCCTAACATTTTGAAGTGTTAATATAAGCAAAACCACGCTTATTTAGCGACTTTACTTTTGTCTAATTGCAAAATAGCATTATATATACGATTCCGATTATTTTTATCAGTATAGGCAAAAAAGTTATCTACTCTTTTTCTATACTTATCTTCCATACGACTATCATTTTTCATATAATAGATCACTTTATCTACTAAACTATTATGATCTTCTATTACATCACCAAAGCCCATTTTCTTATAATCATAGTAATCAAGTTTAAAATGGTATGACTTTTCGTATTGATAATAAATGACAGGCTTTTTCTCGTATGCAAAATCAAATGCAACAGATGAAAAATCAGTAATCATTATATTAGAAGAATTAAATAACATTTGATAGCTGCTATTATAATCTGCAAACTCTACATACTCATGCTTTTCAAAATCTACCATCTGTTGTTGAATGTCCGGGTGCGGGAAAAAGGTTATCTTATAATTATTATTTTTGGCAAATTCGATTAACCGTTCATCATTAATCAAGGCATTATACCTAGCAAAGTATTCACTTTCTTTAAATTTCGGATTGTACGGTCTTACTCCTTTTGCCTGATCTTTAGGTAATACAATATCTTTTCTCCATGTAGGCATTATTAGAAGCTGCTTTTCCCCTTCGCTCTTCTTAAGATTATCGTATCTCGGAAATCCACCCAAAAAGATATTTTCTTTTTTATAATTGTAATTCCCTTTTACAATAGACCGATATTCAGGTTTCGCTGAAGTGACTAATAATTTGATATTTTTGCTGTATTTGTTTAACCATTCAGAATGATCTGCCATTGTTATTCCATGCTGTAAAAAGACAAACTCAAAATTAAATAAATCTCTAAAATAAATCTCCATATTGAAAAATGGATTTACAACCCATATATCTGCATGTGTCGATATTACCTTGGAAGAGGATAAGGTTAAAATTTTATGTCTAAAAGATCTGTATGGTATAACCTTTCCGTATTTTTTAATTCTGTCATAATCCTTGCTGTCTTTTTTTATTACAAAGTATTTTTTTACCCCGTCATTCTTGTTGATTGCATATTTAAAGAGGTGCTCAGCATTATCATCAGCTTTATCTTGTCTGTCTATGAATAACCATACTGGTTTTCTGTTAAATATAGTGAAAACATGGTGTGCCATTCTTGCCACCATTGCCTTCTTAATAGCTGATTTTCGTTTCTTTGATTTCCCACCTGATTTATGAAGGGATTTTAAGAAACGAAACTCTTTTATAAATCTATTTTTAACATTGTTTTTTTCGAACATTAATTTTTTATAATTATAATAAAAAATATAATCTTTTTTAGCTGCATAAGAATTATATAGATCATTTGACAAACCTGAATACTTGAAAAAGCGAAGTTTTGTCATCTTTCTTTTTTTGCCCTTTGTTATAAAAAATTCGATATGCTGATTGTCTGCTAGATAGCTTTTGGGAATATCTATAGAGAAACCAGGATATTTTTTTATTACTTCTCCTAAACTTATATAATCATTATGCTGTCTTTTTATATTCTTTGCTTTTATTTTTGTTTCTCCAATTTTAGCATAAAAATTAAAACCTTTAGAATTAAACAGTGAGCTCCAAAAGCCTTCTATGTGAACAGAATCCTCATTTTCTTCTAAAATCTCAATAGTTAGTGTTTGATCCGATAATTTCGAAACAATTTTGCCTTCTCTGTATAAATAATAATCCTGTTCAGTTTCTCTTTCATAAACATACCTACTATAATTTTCACCGTGTTTTATTTTTAAAGCATGATATAGATAGAAATGGCTGACGCTTTTTGTATCTATGATGACGTCGTCGTCAATATAAGATAATACCTCTCGAATCAATGCTAAAAATTCGCGGTATTCATTTTCGTCTAAAGGTGTTTCACTAATATCCTTAATCAATAATTTCCACTTCAAATCATGCATAACCATGTATTGAAGAAACAAAGGTATTTTCTGTTCATTATTTTTAGTGATATCGATTAAATTCTTGGAGAAGGTGATAAGTGAATGGTTAAACCAATTCTTATTTGCTTTAGCAGTCTGCATGGCAGACGATCCATCTTCTCTAACTCTATAATGGTATTTTGCCTCCTTAACCAGACCATACTTTTTCTTTTCCGATATAATTAAATTAACGAGTTTGGCATCTTCACCTATTTTACAATTTTCATCAAACCTGATATTTTTCAAGGCATCTTTTTTTATAAAGGTAGAACAGCAATGAGTTAATATATGATGTGGTTCTTTTTCTACATCCAATATTCTCGTAGAAGAAAACTTATTATTAAGATTATGTTCTCCAGTTCTTCCTTCTGCAAAAAAAATAGGGATTGCCACAATATCAATTTCATTCTTATGTTGGTTAAAGAAGGTTAAAACATTTTCGAATGTTTCTTCTGAAACTAAATCATCCGGATCCAAGAATTGGACATATTTTCCTTCAGCGTACTTTAAACCATAATTTCGGGCACTGCTCACCCCGCCATTCTGTTTCTTTACATATACAATGTTTTTTGGATATTTTTGAGCATATTCTTTACAAATGATTTCACTTTTATCGGGGCTATCATCATTCACAAGTATTAACTGAATATTCTCGAAACCTATAGTCTGGTTAATGACGCTTTCTATCGCATCAGTTAGATATAACTCAACATTATAAATCGGCATTATAACACTGAAATCATAGTTAAAACTCTTTTCGTTCATAAAAGATTACTCCTAACAAAATGTTTATATGAATAAGAATCCGGGTAAATAAAAGTAAAAACAAAGAGAGTGCTAAATTTTTGAAAAAACATAATTAATTTAGTAAAATGTATGAAGAGGATTTCTTACCTATTTTTTCAAAACCTTTGTAAGCAAACTTTTAAAAATGTTTACATGGTTAAGTTCGAAAGCATCATTTGGTGTTTTTAGGACAAAGTCAAATACAAAGGCCCAAATCGGTATTTCGACAACAAAGCCAGCATATCTAAAATCTCTTAATCTATACCCCCATACATCAATTGTTTTTTTCAGTTCTTTTCGTTTGCATTTTTTTAATCTATTAAAATATTTTATATATACTCTGTCGTTTTCTTCCATCTCATAATACTGGTTAATAAAGTGCCCTGTTAATTCAAGTCTAAGCCCTTTTATTTTTGTTGAAGTAACAGTACAAGAACTTTGTAGTACTCTTTCTTTTTTTATATTTTCAAGAGCTTCTGTATTTGCTTCTAATAAGTGAAACATAAATTCTTTATAGTACATCGGCATATCTTGTTCTTTTATAAATTGCGGATCAATAAATTTTAAAATTTTAATAAAATTATCAATAAAAACTTTTTGTTCTCGTTGATCTAAAACAGACTTATAAATATCTCTATAGTTCGGATATAAAAACAGTTTCATATGATATACAATTAAAAATTGCAAATAAGGCAGAACGTTATCATATTTTTTTATTGAATCCATCAACAAAGTCATGTAACACTTATTCAGCAAATATGTGTACCTTTTTTTGTTAAACCATGAACGATCAACTAATGAGTTCTGTTCTTTTCGTTTTCTATAAAAATACTTTCCTTCTGCAACTGCTCCGTATCTTTTTTCTTTCAGCAATAATTGGTTAAAAAAGATAGCGTCTTCCCAAAACTTTATAGATTCATCAAACAGGGCGGTACTATTTAGTGTATGTCTTCTGTAAAAAGTGCCGCCAATATAAAAATGAATAGCCTTATAATCGTTGAGAATATTTATAACTCTTGTTCCTTTTTCAAATCTATTATTTAATTTATGTTCGCCTTCTTTTGCACCTGTGTAATAAACAGGCAATACCGCGATATTTACATCTTCGGAATCACAAAAAAAATCATAAACACTTTGCAAAGCATTTTGAGAGAATGCATCGTCAGAATCAAGAAAACCAATGAATTTAGATTTTTCACTTACATTTGATAACCCACAATTTCTTGCAGCAGAAGGCCCTGAATTTTCAATTTTCACGAATTTAATATTATTAGGATATAGATTCTTAAAGGATTCACAAATTTGAGGACTGCGGTCAACACTGCCATCGTCTATTAATATCAGTTCTATATTTTCCTCAAATCCAATTGACTGGTTAATGACACTCTCTATTGAGTCGCTTAAATAATTCTCAGAATTATATATTGGCATTATGATAGAAAACATGTTAGTACCTCTTTATTTAGAAGTTAAAGGATCGTTTCAATTACTCTTTTAGAAGCCTTGCCATCTTCTAAATTGCAAAATTCATTATAAAATTCCTCATAGTTATGATCTATATAAGGATTATGTAACAACTCTTTTACTGTATTTATAAGCTCTTCACTTGTTTGAACCAAATTCCCTGGCGTTTTCTGTTGAAAATTAAAGTAAAAACCTCTGATGGAGTCTCGATAAGCCGGAAGATCATATACAAAAAATACAATGGGTTTTTTTAAATTCATATAATCAAAAAAAACAGAAGAATAATCGGTAATCAATAAATCACTAATTAAATATAAATCTCGAATATCTTTATATAAAGAAACATCTTTCACAAAATCTTTATATTTCCCTAAATTAAATTGTTCTGAAACTAGATAATGCATTCTGAGAAGAATAACCACAGAGTCCCCAAGTTCCCTCTTCATTTCCTCTAAATCAAATTGGAGTTTAAATTTATACTGGCCAACTTTCTTAAACTCATTGTCCCTCCAAGTTGGTGCATATAAGATTATTTTTTTATCTTCACTAATTCCTAGCTCTTGTTTTACCCTATTAATTAATGATTCTTTATTTGGTGAATATAGAATGTCATTTCGCGGATAACCTGTTTCTAAAATTTGTTTATTAAATTGAAACGCCCGTTTAAAGATTTCAGTCGAATAAGCATTAGGAGAAATCAAATAATCCCATTTTCTTGCTTCCCGCAGAAAATTCTGTTTATATTTTTCGGTTGTGGTTCCGGGCATGTGCACTTCATCCATATCATTAGCAAGCTTTTTTAGCGGAGTGCCGTGCCACGTTTGTACATACAATGTGTTTTTTGGTTTTGGAATCCATAAAGGAAGCCGGCTGTTTGTAATCCAATATTTCGCTGTAGCCATGTACCAAATCCATTTAAGAGAAAACCTTTTTATATATGCTGCATCTACGCCGTCTAATGCCGACAAATATCGTTTATCAATGCTCCATATCAGTTTATAATCATATTGATCTTTATTTTCCCGCAGATATTCGTAGATTGCTCGGGGATTGCAGCTAAACTGTTTTCCAGAATAGCTTTCAAACAAAATTAGTTTGTTGTTTCTCGGCAGAAGAGCAAAAATCTTAAAAAGAACGGAATAAGCCCTAACTAACAAACTTCTGCATTTATTTAAAATAAAAGATTTCATCATGAACTCCTTAAAGAGTGAAAGATTTATATGTGCGCAAGCAAGAAAAAAAGAAGCAACTGAATTTACTTCAAGCCTCTTTTAGTTAGTACTTCTATAAACTAGCCATGTCTTTTTTGATTTGGGTAGTTGAAATGCCTTCTGTTCTTGGAAGGTAAATGACCTCACAATATTCCTTTAAGAAATCAAATTTCCCTTTCCAGTCATCACCGATGACGAATGTATCTATATTGTACTTTTTAATATCTGAGATTTTTTGTTCCCAGTTTTTTTCGGGAATGACTTCATTAACAAAATCGATTGTTTCTAGCATGAATTTTCGATGTTCATAAGAATGATGCGATTTTTTTTGTTTTTGAAGATTAAATTCATCTGTAGACAATCCTACGATTAAGTAATCACCCAGATTTTTTGCCCTTTCCAGCAGCTTCATATGTCCGTAGTGAAATAAATCAAATGTTCCGTACGTTATCACTTTCTTCATTAGATAACATCACCTTCCAACCGTTTTCAACTGAGAGTACCAGAAAAAAACCAAAAATCTTAACAGATTGTTTATCATTTCGACATATTTTTTACGTACCATTAATAATGAACAATAATAGCATAAGTTCCTATAAAAGTTAAGGCTCTTTAAAAATGTCAATCATCAGCATTTTTTGGCATCTACGTTGTATTGATGTATAAATTTTGCAGGCCTAATGTCTCATCCCTACCCATTATAACAAGTTTTCTTTTTGGGAAAAATCGATTCTTTTGTCGCATTTTTAAGTGAAACGATTTTCTTTCTGCTGCGTCATTTATTCTGTACGCCCTCCTCATATTAATTCATCGTCAAAACGTGAAGGAATTGTAATGTGAATGTTAAAAGTTCCTAAAGATTTTTGTGGTAAGATAGAGTAAAATGTTTTCAGGCAAAGAGCGTTTAATCAAACTATACGAATGACACGTGTTTTTTATAGACATATAGATGAAAAGGAGGGTTGATACGATGCAAACGAAACCCATTAATCAATTAGATTTTGTAGACGGTGAACTGACTTCATTTGTATCACATTTAGAAACGTCATATTTGGACCAGAATAGAGGTGCGTTCATCGTAACAGCGAATCCTGAAATTGGATTTGAGGCGATGCAGAATCAGCGTTATGGAGCGGTTCTTTCTTCTGCTGACTTCATTTTGCCGGATGGCATTGGTGTTGTGATGGTTTCCAAAATGATTGGAAAACCTCTTCAATCCAGAATGGCCGGTTATGATTTGTTTACGTCTCTGCTTGAGAAAGCCAATCAAAAGAAAAAACGGGTTTTCTTTTACGGTGCAGCTAAGCATGTGATTGCGGAAACAATTGAGCGAGTTAAACGTGATTTTCCAGGAATTGAAATTGCCGGATATTCTGACGGCTATGTGAAAGATCAGCGTGAGGTGGCGGACAAAATTGCGGCCTCGAATCCTGATATGGTATTTGTCGCTTTAGGCTATCCTAATCAGGAGTTCTTTATCCATAAATACCGCTATTTATTCCCTCAGGCTGTAGCTGTAGGGCTGGGCGGAAGCTTTGATGTGTTTAGCGGCAATGTAAAGAGAGCGCCCTCATTCTTTATCCGTTTTCACCTTGAATGGATGTACAGGCTGATCACAAATCCTGCGCGCTGGAGAAGAATGCTGAGCATTCCTAAGTATGTTACAGCTGTGCTGAAATATGAACGGGCTTCAGCAAAGCCGCAATATACAGGACAGGTCAAAGATCAATCACGCCATCTGTAATCGGCCTTAAAGGAGCTATGGTATGTAATGAAATGTAAGAATCTTTCGCTGTGCCTGCGGACAATCTGTGACAGCCAATTTGAGCTGATGACAGATTGAAATCCTGGATTGCGTTTTTTTATTATTTGTTTGTCAAAGTCATTGGCACATTGCTGTTTTGGGTCAAACCTGGAAGGCAAGTGACCCTTCTTGTTTCTTTTCCTGATAATGCCCGGGCAATATTAAAGGAATATCAGAAGGGGCACTATTCATTTCCCATTCATGTGCTTCTTACCCAGCATGCCAAATCGCTGGAAACAGAATTTCCTGAGCTTACTGTTTCAGTGATTAACGAAAAACACCCGCTTCATATATATAAAGCGGTCTTTTCTATGCTGAGCAGCAAAGCTGTGATTGTTGATAACTATTTTGTTTTGACAACCGTTTTGACCAGTAGGCCTGATATCGAGTGTATCCAGGTTTGGCATGCGAATGGAGCGTTTAAGCGATTTGGGTTAAAGGATATCAACACACAGAATCGTTCACGGGCTGACGTAAGACGCTTTCGCAAAGTGTATTCTTCATTTGACCGGATTGTCGTCGGTTCTGAACATATGGCTGAGATATTCAAGGAATTTTTCGATATAAAAGGTGATAAATTTCTTCGGTTTGGTGTACCTTTAACGGATGCTTACTATGAGGCGCGGGAAAACAGCAATGACCTTAAAAACAAATATCAACTGCCGGCAGAGAAAAAAATCATTCTGTATTGTCCGACCTTTAGGGATCATCAGTTTGAAAGCTTTTCGCTGCCGTTTTCAGAAAAACAGCTGCAGCATGATTTAAATGGAGACTATTTACTTGCAGTCAAACTTCATCCTGTTATGAAGCAATCTGCTGAATTACCTGAGGATAGTGCGTGGATAAAAGATGTTTCAGATCTCCCGCTTGCAGACCTTTTAAAAATGAGCGATCTGTTAATATCAGATTATTCTTCTGTCCCTTTTGAATTTGCGCTGCTGGACAAACCCATTTTGTTTTATGCGTATGATATGGAGGCATACAACAGAACCCGCGGTTTAATTCAGCATTATACAGAGGTGATTCCCGGGGTGCCTTGCTGTGATTCAGGAATGCTCTTGGACCAGCTGAAAGACATGAACAAGCTCCAAGCTGAAGTGGAGCGTTTTTCACGTGAGTGGAATCAATATTCCAAAGGGGATGCCAGCAGGCAGCTTTTAAGCTATATAAACGAGAAATCAAGCTGATCTTTATATATAATAGAGATCGGAATTGCAAAGAATATGAAAACCCTTTATAAAACATTATGAGCTGTAGTAAGGAAGGAGTCATTTTATGATTTATGCTGAGATTCTAGCCGGTGGAAAAGGTTCCCGCATGGGGAACGTCAATATGCCAAAACAGTTTTTACCGTTAAATAAACGCCCTATTATCATTCATACGGTTGAAAAGTTTTTACTAAATGACCGTTTCGATAAGATTTTAATTGTTTCACCTAAAGAGTGGATTAACCATACAAAAGATATTTTAAAGAAATTCATCGGGCAGGATGACCGCCTGATTGTCGTTGAAGGCGGCAGCGACCGTAATGAATCTATTATGAGCGGCATCCGCTATATTGAAAAAGAATTCGGCATCCAGGATGATGACGTGATCATCACCCACGATTCTGTGCGTCCGTTTCTGACTCATCGCATTATCGATGAAAACATTGATGCAGTTCTTCAATACGGCGCGGTTGATACTGTTATCTCAGCCATTGACACCATTATTGCTTCAGAAGACCAGGAATTTATTTCTGATATCCCTGTCCGCGATAACATGTATCAGGGGCAAACACCGCAAAGCTTCCGGATCAGCAAATTGGTCGAGCTTTATAATAAACTGTCCGATGAACAAAAAGCGGTCCTGACTGACGCTTGCAAAATCTGTTCGTTAGCAGGTGAAAAAGTGAAGCTGGTCCGAGGTGAAGTCTTTAATATTAAAGTAACGACACCATATGACTTAAAAGTGGCTAATGCCATTTTACAGGAGCGAATTTCACAATGATTAATCAAACGTATCGTTTAGTTTCTGCCCGACAATTTGAAGTGACGTATAAAGATAAAGTTGTCCATTCAGATAAGGTCGTCGTCCGGCCTACCCATTTATCCATCTGTGCTGCCGACCAGCGTTATTATACTGGTTCACGCGGTAAAGAAGCGATGGATAAAAAACTGCCGATGGCCCTCATTCATGAAGGAATCGGAAAGGTCATGTTTGATCCGACAGGCACGTTCAAAGTAGGAACCCGGGTTGTTATGGTTCCAAATACACCTGTTGAAGAGCATGAAGTCATTGCGGAGAATTACCTGCGTTCCAGCAGATTCCGTTCAAGCGGCTACGATGGATTTATGCAGGATTACATGTTTATGGCGCCGGATCGGCTCGTTGAACTTCCTGACAGCATTAATCCGCATGTCGCAGCCTTTACTGAGCTTATTACAATTGCAGTACACGCGCTTTCCCGCTTTGAGCGCATGGCGCACAAGAAGCGTGACACATTCGGTGTCTGGGGGGACGGTAATCTCGGATTTATCACGACACTGCTTCTGAAGAAGAAATATCCGGACAGCAAAGTGTTTATTTTCGGAAAAACGCCTTACAAACTTGATCATTTTTCATTTGTTGATGCAGCTTATCAAATCAACGACATTCCTGAAGATGTCAGAATCGATCATGCCTTTGAATGTGTAGGCGGACGCGGCAGTGAAAGCGCAATTGAGCAGATCATTGCCCATGTTCATCCTGAAGCGTGTGTAGCGCTCTTAGGCGTATCTGAATACCCTGTTGAAATCGAAACGAGAATGGTGCTTGAAAAAGGGATTACGCTGATCGGCAGCAGCCGCAGCGGACGCGAGGATTTTGCCCGTACTGTGGACTTTTTAGCTCAATACCCTGAAGTCGTTGATTATTTAGAAACATTAGTTGGCGGACGCTTCCCGGTGCGCAGTATTGAGGAAATTACAAACGCGTTTGAAGCAGATTTGACTTCATCTTGGGGAAAAACTGTTATCGAATGGGAAATTTAAACAGTGAAAACATTCCTTACACGAATCGTAAAAGGAGTATTCAGCACTGCTTATAAACTATTGAGCGCTTTATTACCAGTACAGCACAACAAAGTTGTCATAGCTTCCTATCGTGAGGATCATTTAAGTGATAATTTTAAAGATGTCTATGAAAAGCTGAAGCAAGATCCGTCTCTTCGCATCACCCTGCTTTTCCGCAAGATGGATAAAGGATTGGTCGGACGAGCTGCATATTTGCTTCATCTTTTCAGCTCGTTATATCACCTTGCCACTTGCCGTGTGCTTTTGTTGGATGATTATTATTTTCCTTTGTATGTTGTGCCAAAACGCAAGGAAACTGTCGCCATCCAGCTTTGGCATGCTTGCGGCGCGTTTAAAAAATTCGGTTACAGCATAGTGAACAAGCCGTTCGGTCCATCTTCTGATTACCTGAAGATTGTACCCGTGCATTCTAACTATGATTATGCCATCGTGAGTGCACCCGCTGCCGTGCCGCATTTTGCCGAAGCGTTTCAAATGGAGGAAAAACAGATTTTGCCGCTCGGCATTCCAAGGACGGATTATTTTTATCATAAAGAACATATTCGCAATGTACTGGATGAGTTTCATCAGGCTTATCCAGAACTTAAGCATAAGAAAAAGCTTTTGTATGCTCCTACTTTTCGAGGCAGCGGACATCATCAAGAGGGTGACGCTACACCGCTTGATCTGCTACAATTAAAAACGGCGCTAAACCATAAAGATTATGTCGTGATGCTCCATCTTCATCCGTATATGCGCAATCATGCGCACACGGAAGAGGATGATTTTGTGCTGGATTTATCCGATTCGTACTCTTTGTACGATTTGATGGCAATCTCCGATGGGCTGATAACCGATTATTCTTCAGTCATTTTCGAATACAGCCTATTGAAACGTCCAATGTATTTTTACTGTCCGGATTTAGAAGACTACTTGGAAGAACGTGATTTCTACTATCCGTTTGAATCATTTGTACCCGGGCCGATTTCTAAGGATGTTCCATCGCTTGTACACGATATCGAGAGTCATCACGAGGCTGATAAAAAGCGGATTGAAGCATTTTCACAGACGTTTATTACCCATCAGGACGGCAAATCTTCGGAGCGGGTAGCCGATTTTATTTCATCATTTTTAACATCTGGTGCCGATTAGGAGAAAGTGAGGTACAAAGTGAAGCTGGCCAGAAAGATTAAGAACAGACTTTTCAGATCAAAAAAGAAAACGAAAAAAGAAGATGCAGCTGTCATTGTCCATCCGGCAGATAACAGGGTATTTTCTCTTTTCGATAAAACCAAGCGAATTGAAGAAAACCAGCAAGTCCCTGTCAGAAAAATTTCTGAGTTTTCTTGGAATGGATCAATTCTTAAAATTGCGGGTTATATGTATATCAAGGGCCTGCCGCTTCAAAAAGAGGATCAGGTTCGAAAACGTTTGTTATTGGTGAACAATGGTGTTTTATTTACAGCGATTTCATTGCGTGATGTTCCGGTAGATCAGCTGTCAATTGACACTTCTAATGTGCCTGGGGCCTATAAGTGGGCAGGATTTTCACAGCAAATTAACTTTTCTAAGCTGATGAATGACAAGCCTCTTCCGCAGGGCGAGTATAAGCTGTTTCTCGAAATTGAAGCTGTAGATGACCAAAATGTAAAACACCAGGAAGTGCATACGGTTGGAAACGTCAGCAATTTCCTCTCTAATGATGTGTATGCCACAAAGATGGAATTTCATTCTGCTAAAAAGCTGATGAAGTTCAATCTGATCGTTAACTATGATGAGGGCGAAAAGACGATTAACTTGTCCTGCAACAAACTGCAGGAAATTGATCCGAGCCTTTTAGAGCTGGATACTGGAAAAGAGGCAAACCGCTTTTTGCGCAAGCTGAATACAAGCTTGTTCCATTTTGTTTATGATGTGTGCCGCCTGCTGCCGATTAAGTCCAATAAGATCGTCTTTGCCTCTGACAGCCGGCTAGATATGACAGGAAACTTCGAATTTGTTTATGAAGAACTTCTGAAGCGCGAGGAAAACTTTGATTTCAAGTTTTTCTTAAAGAGCAGTATTCGGGATAGAAAAAGCCTGTCTGAGCTGATGTCTATGGCTTATCACTTTGCGACAAGCAAAATCATTTTTATTGATGATTTTTATCCGATCATTTATCCGTTAAAAATCCGTAAAAATGCTGATCTTGTCCAATTGTGGCATGCTGTCGGCGCCTTTAAAACATTCGGCTACAGCCGAATTGGCCTGCCGGGAGGACCGTCGCCGCATTCGAAAAACCATAGAAACTACACAAAGGTAATTGTCAGCTCTGAAAATATACGGAAGCACTATGCAGAGGGCTTCGGCGTCGATATTGAGAACGTCATCGCAACCGGCGTACCGCGAACAGACTTTTTCTTTGATGAAGCGAAGAAGGCATTTGTGAAAGAACGACTATATACAGAATATCCGTTTCTGAAGGATAAGAAGGTCATTCTATTTGCACCTACCTTCCGCGGAAATGGTCAGCAATCAGCTCATTATCCTTTTGAGGTGCTTGATTTTGACCGTCTGTATCGTGAGTTAAAGGATGAATATATCTTCTTATTTAAAATTCATCCGTTCGTCCGAAACGACGCCAATATCCCTTATCAGTACAGCGATTTCTTTTATGATTTCTCTTCTTTCAGAGAAATTAACGAGCTATTGCTTGTAACAGATGTTCTGATTACGGATTACTCTTCTGTGTGCTTTGAGTATGCCTTATTAAATAAACCGATGATCTTCTTCAGCTATGATGTAGATGATTATATTCGCAAACGTGATTTCTATTACGATTACTTTGACTTTATCCCTGGTCCTCTTGCGAAAACGTCCGAGCAAATGATTTCAATCATTAAAGAAGAGAAGTATAACTTTGAGCAAATTGATTCATTTGTTCATTATTTCTTTGATGATCTTGACGGGAAAGCTAGTGAACGTGTTGTCGATCAAATTGTCTTCCCTCAGGAAGAGGAGCCGTCAGACGATAAAGTCCTTAAAAGATAAATGAAAAACACCTTTTGCAGCTGCAAAAGGTGTTTTTTTTATTGATATTCCGGAACATCAAAGTAAAGCGTATAACCGTCCAGCAATGAATACAGGCTGTACATTCGGTTTACTTGTTTGTACGCCCAGCCGATGTCTGTTGCGTATTGGTGTGTGGCTGTGGCTGACCATCTCATTTTGTACAATGTGTCCTGATTGTAAGCCGTGTTGTGGATATACGATGAGCCTATGAATTTTGCGCCGCCGATTATAGCAGCTTCTGGTGTGAACCAGCCCTGCTCATACGCATATTTCGCGCCGTAGTAATTCGGGTTGCTGTCGTAGGCACCAATTCCGTACATGTTATATACGGTTTTTCCATTATAGGTTAAGCCATTGGCTAAATCAGATGTTCCGTTGCCTGTTTCAAGGAGAGCGTGTGAGATTAAATACAGCTCATTGATTCCGTATTTATTGGCGGCATCAATAAATGCCTTTGCTTCCCCTGTCAGGATGCCTTTGCCGGCAAGCACCTTCTGATTGACTTCAGTAGCGTTTAGCCCGGCTGTCTGTGACAGCTTGAGAAATTGGAAGTAGTATTTGCTGTCTCTGGAAAAGTTATTCGGGTCCACGTATTGAACCACTTCATCACTGCTTGCGTTTCGCCAGCCTAAATTAATCTTGGCCCAGCCGTTTGTCTGGCCGATGATTTTTACCTTATCGCCTTTTTTAAATTGGCCGATCACGTTCGTCGGGCTGACTTCCGGCGTTGACCGGATATTTAGTGCATCAGCCGTAACGGTTGATGTTGCTGTATTAATGTACGTGAGCGATACGTAAGCCGCTCCGTCTGTTTGCGGACTCACTTTCATTTGTTTTTGAACCATATCACGAAGCGAAATATTGTAATTTGTTTTCATGATTTGCGGCCCGTTTTTGACTTTCACGATAGATGATGCCCATCCGTATAATTGTTTTAGCTTCGTTGATGCCGCAGCAGCTGCATCATTGCCCGTGAACTGTTCGTTTACGCTGATTTTATAAAGCGTATTGCTTTTCGTTGTGTAGCTCGGAGTTAAACCTTGCGATTTAAGATAAGTTAACCCATTGTTCAATGCAGTTTTGCTGCTGAGCTGGGCTGTCACGATTTTGTATTGTGTATATGCCGTCTGGCCTGTTTTTGCTGTTGTGCCTGCAGCATTGTTTTGTTTAAAAAATGCTAAAACGCGGTTAATGTCTTCCTGGCTGATGATTGCCTCAGTCATGATGTTATAGCTACTTGCTGTTGTCTGACCAGTTTTCTGGCTTGCTGCTGATATATGATTTGATTTAAAAAACGCGAGTGCCTGATTGACTTTCGCTGTATCAAGCAAGGATTCAGTTGTGATTTTAAACGTGTCAGCCAATTGTTTTTTGACTGATTTTGCAGATGCACTCAACTGATTTTTCTTTAATACATTCAGACCCTTTGTGACTTTTGCTTGATCTGATGTTTCTTCTGAGATGAGCTGATATTGGTATACTGCTGTTGTACCAGCTGTAGTTTTTGTCGCTTTTACTTTTTTCTGGGCAAAGAAGGCCGCTGCTTTGTTTGCTTGCTGCTCGCCTGAAATCTTTGCTGTCGTAATGTGATAGGCTGTAGACGTTGTCGTTTTTTTGATGGCAGATGATGTATAATGCCACTTTTTCTTTTTAAAGAAAGTGTCTACTTTTTGCAGCTGCTGTTTTGTTAAACCTTTCATATTTACGGTATACGAGGCGCTTTTGCCAACCTTTTGATAACTTCCAGATACACCGGTGTTTTTCTTAATTTGGCTGATGGCGTCCTTTACCGTATTCAGCCCTTTGAAATAAGCTGATTGGACATTGTATGACTCTGCAGTTGCGTTTTGATTGATAGGCTTGTAGCTTCCTGTAATGCCAGTGCTTTGTTTCAGCTGATTTAATAGATTCTTGGCATTTGTTTCACCTGAAATGGCGGCTGTTGTGATCGTATAGTAAGCTTGTCCTTTGACCGTTTCTGTTAATGATGCCTTAAGGCCCGTTTCTTTTTGGAATGCGCTTTTGATCTGCTCGGCCTTTCTGTCTCCCACGATTGTGCCAGACTGAATGGTGGTGACAGACACTGTGTGGGTGATGGGCTGATATGAGCTTTTAATCCCCGTTTGCTTAGCCAGGCTTTGGATAAGCGCCTTAGCTTTTGCCTCATCAGCGATGTCTGATGTTATCACGTTCACATAGGGCTGAGCTGCTCCGGAAGCTTTTACAGTGCCGGCCACTCCCGTCTCCTGTTTAAGCTTGGTCAGCAATGAGTTTGCCTGTTTTTCTCCGGAAACGGCTCCCGACGTGATGGTGACATACGGCTGTTTGCTGCCGACAGGGCTTGACGTGCCTGTAATCGCAGTCCGTTTATTGAGTCCGCTCAGTATGGCTTTCGCTTCTGCTTCGCTTTGTATGCCTGCTGCGGAAATTTGGTAGGTCGTTGTCGTGCCTGAAGCCTGATAGGATGCATCCCAGCCAGTATCTTTTTCCAGTTTGGCGACAGCCTGGGATGCCTGGCTGTCTGTACTGAACGTTTTTGACGGCTCTACCTCATATGTCGAGTAGTCCGTATATGCTGCAGCCTGTGCAGAACCAGATATGGCAAAAAAGGCAAGGGACGCGGCGGACAGAAGCATCGGTGCGATTAATCTCTTTTTCATTCCTTCTCCTCTTTCTTTTTCAATGAGTATATAAAACTAGTTTATTTATCGGCACGCGTAAGCTTCATTTATAGGTGCATCACTTCCATTTTTTAAATAAAAAAACTTAATCTCGACGTGAGATTAAGTTTAAATATGAGACACGATCAGTGTACATGTTCCTTTTATTATGAAATCGGGCATTTGGGCAGGCAATATAAAGTGATCACCTTCTTTGAGCGGGCATGTTTCGTCTTCATACATCAGCAAACCGCTTCCTTCTATGACGCTGCATAGCAGAAAGGATTCATCCTGAGATAGCTCAGCCTCGCCATTTATGTCCCATTTATATACTGAAAAATATTCCCCTTGGACAAATGTTTTGATGGTTATTCCTTTTCTTGATTCGGTCGATTCATCTATATACCCGTCCACATGGGGAACGGTGGCCGCATTGACCGCTTTGGCAAAATGAAGCTCTCTTGGCTTCCCGTTGTCATCAACCCGGTCATAATCGTACACCCGGTATGTGGCATCTGAATTTTGCTGTGTTTCTAAAACAAGTGCCCCCTTACACAAGGCGTGCAGCGTTCCGCTCGGCACATAATAGAAATCACCCGGTTTAATTTTGATTCGCCTCAGCAGCCCTTCCCAGTCTCCGCTGTTGATCATTGTGACAAGTTCGGTTTTTGAGCGGGCTGTATGCCCGTAAATGATTTCCGCGTTTTCCTTACAGTCGATAATGTACCAGCATTCCGTCTTGCCGAGCTCACCCTCTTCGTATTCTCCGGCATAGTAATCATCAGGGTGAACTTTAATTGACGTATCTTCCTTCACATCCAGCAGCTTTGTCAGAAGCGGAAATCGCTCCCCCTCCACGCCGCCGAATACTTCCCGATGCTCATCCCAAAGCTCAGTCAGTGTCTTTCCTTTATATGGGCCATCCGCGACAGCGCTCGGTCCATTTGGATGTGCGGAAATGGCCCAGCATTCCCCCGTTTTTTCTGAAGGAATACCGTATCCAAATCTATCTCGTAAAGCGGTGCCGCCCCAGATTTTTTCTTTAAACACAGGCGTTAGAAAAATCGGTGATTGCGTCATGATCCGTACCCCTCCCCTATAAATAGCTGATCATTATTTTCCCGATGCGCCTCCCTTACAAACGCCCGTATGTCTGTCTGCTTTTCGATGACAACATATGTACAAAGCATTATGTATCAATGACCCCTTTTGAGAAAACGCTTCCTATTTATTATATCACTTTCAAAAGAAGGTTTGTTTCAGCCTTTTCCTTATGAAGAATAATTCTCCTTTATTGATACAAATTAAGAAAAACCGTCAATTTATGTTTTATAAAGGGGAGAGAAACTATGCAAATCGACTCTGATCTCCAACGCAATATAGAAACATTGAAAAAAAAGTTGGGACAAAACGACGATATCATGTTTTATACGTTTTCATTTGGAGGCAGCAGACAGAAAGCGTGCCTACTGTATATTGACGGTTTGACAGAAAATAAACTTCTGGCGCAATACGTCATTTCTCCATTACAAAAAGAAGCGTTAGACAAAAAAGAGGGCTTGATTGAAGAGTTATCCGCTTTTTTTTTCGGCTATCGCCACAGCGTTGTTTCTTCAATAAACGAAATTGAACAGCTCGTTTTTTCTGGCCAAGCGGTTTTGCTCGCAGACGGTTACGACGGAGGATTGGCATTTGATACAAAAACGATAATGACGCGCAACCTTGAAGAGCCTACATCTGAAGTCTTGGAACGCGGGCCAAAGGTTGGTTTTATTGAAAAACTGCGGACAAACACGGCGCTTTTGCGGGAGCGGTCTAGTGACCCTAATCTCGTCATTAAAGAAATGACCATCGGCAAAAGGACGAAAAAAAAGGTAGCTGTTGCTTATATTCAGGATATTGCTCCTGATTATGTCGTAAAAGAAGTGTTTAATCGGCTAAAATCCGTCATGACAGATGATGTGTCAGAATCAGGTTCACTTGAACAGCTCATTGAGGATGAACCTTTTTCGATCTTTCCCACAATATTAAGCACAGAACGTCCTGATCGTGTAGAAAGCTCGTTGTTAGAAGGACGGGTTTCGATTTTAGTAGATGGTACGCCATTTGCATTGATTGTACCGGCAACGGTTGATGAATTTATTCATTCACCGGATGATTACAACCAGCGCTGGATTCCCATGTCTCTTATTCGTTTGATTCGCTATACGAGCATTCTGATTACCATTTATTTGCCTGGCTTATATATTTCTCTCGTTACCTTCCATACCGGGCTTTTGCCGACGAGAATGGCCATTTCAATTGCAGGCAGCAGGCTGAATGTCCCTTTCCCGCCTTTTGTTGAAGCCTTTAATATGATATTTACGATAGAACTGATCAGGGAAGCCGGTTTAAGGCTGCCAAAGCCGATCGGACAGACGATTGGGTTTGTCGGAGGGGTTGTTATCGGACAAGTAGCCGTACAAGGCCAAATCGTCAGCGCATTAATGGTCATTGTAGTATCAATTACCGCATTGGCATCCTTTACCGTTCCGTCATACGCTTATAACTTCCCGTTGCGGATTATTCGTATCGCGGCAATGATAAGCGCGGCAGTGTTGGGCATGTATGGCGTCATCATGGTCTTTCTGTTAGTGATCGGCCATTTAATGCGTTTGAAAAGCTTTGGCCAGGATTACATTATTCCGATAATGGCACAGCCCGGACAAGATTTGAAAGACACTGTTATTCGCGTTCCCACCCTATTTTTAAAAAGAAGACCTACCCGCAAAGGCACAAAAGATAAAATCAGACAAAGGTGATGGCTATGAGGCAACCAGAGGACAAGCTTACATTTATGCAGACGCTTATTATGGTAAGCAGTACAATGATCGGTGCCGGTGTCTTAACCCTTCCCCGCTCAGCAGCTGAAACCGACAGTCCGAGCGGATGGATCATGATCCTGCTGCAGGGCGTTATTTTTATTATTTTCGCGCTGCTTTTTTTGCCTTTTCTTCAACGAAACAGGGAGAAAACGATTTTTGAGCTCAACAGCATTGCAGCCGGAAAAGTGATCGGTTTCTTATTGAATGTATTTATTACCTTTTATTTTATCGGTATCGTATGCTTTCAAGCACGAGTTTTGGGTGAGGTTGTCGGATTTTTTCTTTTAAAAAACACTCCGATGGCAGTTGTCGTGTTTATTTTTCTGGCGGTTGCCATCTATCATGTGGCCGGGGGCGTTTACCCCATTGCGAAAGTATATGCGTATATCTTTCCTATCACTATTATTATTTTCCTTATGCTTCTGATGTTTAGCTCTCGGTTATTTCAACTTGATTTTATCCGGCCTGTATTTGAAGGCGGCTATCGAAGTTTTTTCTCTTTATTTCCTAAAACTCTTTTATATTTTTCAGGATTTGAAGTCATTTTTTATCTCATTCCCTTTATGAAAGATCCCAAGCAGGTAAAAAAAGCTGTCGCTTTAGGCATTGCAACCACGACTGTTTTCTATAGCATTACTTTGTTTATGGTCATTGGCTGTATGAGTGTAGCTGAGGCAAAAACAGTGACGTGGCCGACGATTTCACTCATTCATGCATTAGAAATCCCGGGTATTTTTATTGAACGGTTTGACCTGTTTTTACAGTTAACTTGGACAGCCCAGCAATTTGCATGTATGCTTGGCTCCTTTAAAGGGGCGCATATCGGATTAACAGATATCTTTCACCTGAAAAATAAAAACAATCCGTGGCTGCTTGCTGCATTGCTGGCTGTTACATTTTTCCTGTCAATGTTTCCTGAAGATCTTAATGCCGTGTTTTATTACGGTACACTTCTCGGATATGTATTTCTAGGTGTCATTGCAATACCATTTCTTATCTGGTTTTTAAGCTGGGTACAGAAAAAACTGGGGAGGGATCAGCTGCAATGAAGACAATGATGAAGCTTGCAGCTATGGTTTTGATGCTGCAGATGCTTTGCGGATGCTGGGATGTCAAAGATATTGAAAAACTGTCTTTTGCCAGAGGACTTGCCATCGATGAGACCGATGACCATCAGTATAAATTAACGTATCAAAACCTTCTTCCCCAAAGTGAAGACAGCCAAGCATCCGGAAAACCCGAATTTGTCAATGTGACGTCCTACGGGAAAACCATTTTAGAAGCAGTCAGTGATGTATCCATCAAGGACCCTCCTATCTATAGCGACCATTTAAAAGTCATTCTTTTGGGAGAAAAGCTAATGAGGAATCAAAACATTGATCAGGTCTTCAACCATTTCATCCGGGATGATGAGCTCCGGCGCAGCAGCTATTTGATGGCTGCCAGAGGGAAAGCCGGAGATGTTTTTACGAAAGGAAGTCCGAAGCAGCAGCAGACGATGCCTTCCGAAAAGCTGATTGAACTGACCAATAACAGCGGGTATAACGGGAAGATTATGATGCCGCTTCGCATCGGCAGGGCTTCTATCTATTGCCAAAATGGCTACAGTTTTCTCATTCAAGCCGTAAAAAATCAAAAGGGAAAAGCGAAGTATGACGGGGCAGGCATTATCAAAAGCGGCAGCAATAAACTCGTTGGATTTCTTTCAGCTGATGAAATCCAGACACTGACATGGGTCATGGGAACGATCCAAGGCGGCGTCATGCCGACGACAGATAAAGGACATCCGATAACGTTTGAGATTAAGAAGTCGAAATCTAAAATCAAGCCGGCGATTGAAAACGGAAAGCCTGTCTTTCAGGTTTCTGTCAAAACAAAGGGTATCCTGACAGAAGACCAAAATCCGAATGAAAACTCCTTTCATAAAAGCTATTTACACAGGCTTGAGAACATTTTTGAGAAAAAGCTTGAACGCGATGTAAAGAAGGTTATGGATAAACTGCAGCATGAGTATAAAAGCGATCCGATCTTTTTATCCGACTACATCCGGATTCAATATCCTGAATACTGGCATAAAGTAAAAGGACATTGGGATGACATATTTTCTGAGGCTGATTTTAAATATGATATTTCTTTCAAAATCATTAACTTTGGCACCGTCGGGAAGTAAACGCTGAAAAGGGTGCGCCTAATTACGCACCCTTTTTTTATGTTCCGGCAGTCTGCTGTTTTCCAGCTGATCCTCCCTGCCCGTTTTTGTTTCTTAAATCCTGCTCAATTTCTTCAAGGCTTTTTCCCTTTGTCTCTGTCACTTTAAAACGGACAAATAAGAACGCCATGATACCGATCGCCGCATAAATCAGGAATAAATAACTGATGCCGATCGCTTCCATTAATACTGGATAGGTTAATGAAACAATCAATGTCCCAACGTGCAGCATCAAGGTAGATACCCCGGTTCCGATCCCTCTGACATGGAGCGGGAATAATTCAGGGAGCATCACCCAGACCACCGGGCCCCAGCTGACCGCAAAGACAACAATAAAGACACCTAAACAAATGACTGTCGTCCATGAGGCAGCAGGAGTGTTATCGAAAAAGAGATTCACCAGAGCGAGTACGATCAAGCTGATGACCATCCCGGCATTCCCGAATAACAATAGCGGCTTTCTCCCGATCTTATCTATGATTTTTATTGCTACTAGTGTTATGAGAACATTAACTGCGCCAATACCGACCGTTCCTAATATCGAAGCAGAGTTTCCGAACCCGACGTTTGTAAAGGTTTTTGGCGCATAATAAATGATCGTATTCGTTCCAATGAATTGCTGCAGAAACGCCAGCCCCAAGCCGGCAATCAGCGCGGGCCTCACCCAAGGATCGAACAGCTCCTTCAGGCCCCCTTCATCCTGCTTTTCCGCCTCCTCAATATCATGTATTTCCTGATCAATATCTTTCGTTCCGCGCAATTTTTCAAGAACCTTTTTCGCTTTTCCTTCTTCGCCATTCGTGAACAGCCAGCGCGGACTCTCCGGCATAAACAAAATGCCAATAAGCAGGAGCAGTGACGGCACAGCAGCCAATCCAAGCATCCAGCGCCACGCTTCGGCATCGGCAAATATGTAATTGACAATGTAAGAAAGAAGGATGCCGACCGTGATCATCAGCTGGTTCAGAGATGACAGCGCCCCGCGCTTATGTTTTGGCGCCAATTCAGATAAATAGAGCGGCACGATCGTAGTCGATGTTCCGACTGCAAGTCCTAAAATGATACGAAACAGCACCATAACTCCCGTATTCGGGGCGAGTGCCACACCCAGCCCTCCTATGCAAAACAGCAAGGCGGCCGCCATAATCGCTTTTTTTCTTCCGAAACGGTCAGTCAGCTTACCGGCCGCCCCTGAACCTAATATCGCCCCAACCAATAAGGAGCTGACGACAAGGCCTTCCGTAAAGGCATTCAAGCCTAAGTCCTTTTTCATAAACAAAATAGCTCCGGAAATCACTCCGGTATCATAACCGTATAACGCGCCTCCAAGAGCGCCGAAAAAATATAGCCATATATTCGACTGCTTTTTCATAAAAATGACTCCCTTTCTCCCTCAGCTGCAATACCTTTGTCTGTAGAGTTTTTTAGAAATCTTTTAACCTCTTTTTCTGGCCGTTAAACCTTTTCAATCCTGCCGATCATGAGTTTCCAATTATTCACTTGTATTTTTTTCAATAGCACCGAAACATTTTGCCTTCTGCGGCGTCCAATATAAGGTGGTTCAGCACTTCATCATTATTCATTTTCAAAAACAGGAACTTATAAATATAGGAATTTTTATCGAAAAATGTCTTTCGAGTAGTTGCCCTATGGCAAAATGAGTGGTACGCTTCAAATATTAAAGAAACGAGAGGTATAGATATGGAAGAACGATCACAGCGCAGAAAGAAAAAAAGACGGCTTAGAAAATGGGTGAAAGTCGTTGCCGGTTTGATGGCTTTTCTTGTCATTGCGGCAGGCTCTGTCGGCGCCTATGCTTATGTAAAGCTGAATCATGCTTCTAAAGAAGCCCACGTCAGCCTGGCGCGCGGAGAACAATCCGTAAAACGGATTAAAGAATTTGACCCTGGGAAAGATTCTTTCTCTGTATTGCTCTTGGGGATTGATGCCAGAGAGGAAAACGGTGAGAGTGTCGATCAGGCAAGAAGCGACGCGAATGTGCTGGTAACATTTAACCGGAAAGAAAAAACAGCTAAAATGCTGAGCATTCCGCGTGACGCCTATGTCAACATTCCAGGCCACGGCTACGATAAATTTACACACGCTCATGCCTACGGCGGCGTTGACCTCACTGTGAAGACAGTTGAAGAAATGCTGGATATTCCCGTCGATTATGTCGTAGAAAGCAATTTCACAGCTTTTGAAGACGTCGTAAATGAACTGAACGGCGTCAAAGTAACGGTAAAAAGCGATAAAGTCATTCAGCAAATCAAAAAAGATACAAAAGGAAAAGTGGTTCTTCAAAAAGGAACACATACGCTTGATGGAGAAGAAGCGCTCGCTTACGTAAGAACACGTAAGGCGGACAGTGACCTTTTACGCGGACAACGGCAAATGGAAGTGCTGAGCGCGATTATCGATAAATCAAAATCATTGAGCTCAATTCCGGCTTATGATGATATTGTAGATACGATGGGACAAAATCTGAAAATGAATTTATCTCTGAAAGATGCCATCGGCCTGTTCCCGTTCATCACTTCATTGAAATCAGTTGAGTCTATTCAGTTGACGGGTTATGATTATAAACCTGCCGGAGTTTATTATTTCAAATTGAATCAGCAAAAACTGCAGGAAATCAAAGAAGAGCTGCAAAACGATTTAGGTGTGTAATGAACGGGATGGCGATGATGCCATCCCGTTTTTACATACTTCCTTGTTGAAAATTATTTGAGTAACGTTTAGCCTTGATTTATATGGTTTATGTTTCTCAGAAAAGCTGAACATACTACACGAAGCAGCTTCATTTTTAAGGAGGTTTCCCCTACATATGAAATTAATTGCGATTGATTTAGACGGTACATTACTAAATAAAGAAAGCGTCATTTCTGCTGAGAACAGAGCGGCTATCAAACGGGCCGTTGATGCCGGCATCCTCGTCACCATTTGCACGGGAAGAGCAACATTTGATGTAAAAGCGCTGCTGGAAGACTTGGATATCCCTATCATTGCGGCAAATGGCGGAACGATCCACGATAAGGGTTACCGTTTGATCAGCCGGACATTAATGGATCAGGAGGCCGGCAAAGCGATCGCTGATTACTTACTCTCAAAAAATATTTACTTTGAGGTCTATACAGATGACCATCTGCTGTCTCCTTTTGACGGCGAAGCCAAGCTGCAAGCGGAGCTTGATATTCTAAAAAGCGCGAATCCAAACGAAAAGACGGATGAATTGTGGCAAGGAGCCATGACGCAGTTCAAGCAGTTTGGCATTAAGCCAATCCCGCATATCGAATCGGTTTTTGACGGCAGCGAAAACATTTATAAGCTTCTTTGCTTCTCCTTTGATATGGACAAGCTGAAACAAGCGAAGGAAGAATTGAAGCATCACAAAAAACTGGCACAAACCTCTTCCGGAAAACATATCATCGAAATCCTGCCGGCCTCTTCAGGTAAAGGACGCGCGCTGACAGAGCTTGCTGACATATACGGAATTGACACACAGGATATCTATGCAATTGGCGACAGCCCGAACGATTTGTCCATGTTTGAAGTCGCGGGACACCGTATCGCCATGGAGAATGCGATCGATGAATTAAAAGAAAAAAGCACCTTTGTTACAAAAAGCAATGACGAAAATGGTGTGGCTTACTTTATTGACCAGCTTCTTTCCGGCCAATATGCATAAAGAAAAGACTCCAGAGATTCTGGAGTCTTTGTCTTTTATTGCACCCGTATACTTCCCGCATATTTATCTTTCCAATACGTGCTCGTGTTCATATTGGTGATGGTCACACCGTTTGATAATGTGACATGAACAACTTGTCCGTTTCCGATATAGATGGCCGGATTTAGGCTTGTTGACTGGAAAAACACGATGTCTCCCGGTTTCAGGTCCGCCTTCTCAATCTTAGTTCCGGCTTTGAACTGGCTTGTTGCGTAGCGAGGCAGAGAAATACCGGCTGCTTTCTGGTACACATACTGGACAAAGCCCGCTGTATCAAAACCTGTCTCTGGAGACACTCCGCCCTGTTTGTAGGGAACTTCTCCGACATAAAGCGTTGCCTCCGACACAATCGGATTTTCTTTTGGAATGGTCAGATTGTCAAACCGGCGAATGCCAGTCATCTTCGATTTCCAGTAATCCTCTGACAAGTAGGAAATGGTTACTTTTTCTGACCGGCTTGCCTGAATAAATCTTCCTCCGCCAGCATAAATGCCTGCATGTGAAATTCCCGTTTTGTACGTATTGCTGAAATAGACGACATCACCAGGCTTTATGTTCTGAGGCGCTATCTTCTCGCCCACTGCCCACTGCTGTTCGGCTGATCGCGGCAGATAAATGCCGAGTGCCTGTTGAAACACATATTGCACGAGCCCCGAGCAATCAAAGCCCTCTGACGGCGTGCTTCCGCCAAACACATATGGAATGCCGATATATTTTTCAGCCTCTTGAACAACAGGGACGTCAGCTGTTGCCGGATCGGCTGCGATTCGTCTCGCCCCGATATAAGTCCCGCTCCAATAGCTGCTTTTTGTGTAATTGGTGATGATAACCCCTTTTGATTGCGTACTGTGAATCATTTGGCCGTCTCCGATGTAAAGAGCGACGTGTGTCGGAGCAGTCCCGCTGCTTCCCTCTTTTTTGAAAAACAATATATCGCCCGGCTTCAGGCCCTCCGGCTTGACGGCCGTTCCGACTTTATATTGGTCGTTCACAGATCTCGGCAGATGAATATCAGCCTTACTGAAGACATATTGAATCAATCCCGAAGGATCGAATCCCTCTTTCGGCGTTTCGCCGCCGTATTTATACTGATACCCAAGCAGTTTGTTTGCTTCGCTGACGATCAATTCAGATGATGTATCAGCCTCCGCAATCTCCGCTTTTGTCATAATTGGAACCAAAAAACAAATGATAACCGCCACAAGCAAAAACTTCTTCCAGTTTGCCAGTGTGTTCACTTTTATTATCTCCTCCTCTTTTTGCAGTTTTAACATCGGTATTTTTTTGAATATGTTAAGAAACTTTTTGATATTTTTACAGAATGAGTATGCTGGGCAAATAAAAAGAGAATGTCTCATCAGACACTCTCTTTTTTGAATTATTTACTTGCGTTTACCATTTCTTCCTGCTGCTGGATTTTATGCATTTCCGTATCAATCTTCTGCTTTTCCTGGTCTGTCAGCTGATCGTTGAATTTAAAAGCTGACATAAACATGAACACGATGGCTACGGCAACAAACGGCCAGATGGCTTTGACAAATTTCATCTTTATCACTCCAATTATTTAGATTTTAGTTTGTGGCTATGATCAACATCAAACATCAATTTTCCGTCTTCTACCTTCCATGCGAAATTAGAATCTTTCGTCAGTTCGCGAATAATGGTTTTCTGTTTAAGGCTGTCTTTTTTCACCGGTGCAGGTGTTGCTTCATGGATATCAATCGGTGTCACTTCAAAGTGGCCTGTTCCATTTTTCTTCAGATGATACTGAACCAGTGCACTGTCTCTCGTTCTTGTCCAGCCTTGGTCAAAGACAAAGTTGCCGAGGCTGTAGAAAATGACAGTTCCGTTATACACTTCAATCGGTTCTAAGACGTGCGGATGATGGCCGACGATGATATCAGCTCCCGCATCAGACATGGCTCTTGCAAGCTGGCGCTGACGGTCGTTTGGATCATTGTCATATTCTTGTCCCCAGTGTGACTGCACAACGACGATGTCTGCGTGTTTTTCTGCTTCTGAAATCATAGGGATAAAGATTTCAGGATCTGCTGGCAGCACGCCCGGTGAATTCTTTTTAGCCGCAAAGCCTTTTCCGGACACATCCGTAAAGCCAAGCGTCGCAATTGTTACCCCATTGACTTCCTGATACGAAATCTTCTTTTTCGCATCGCTTAAGCTGTATCCTGCTCCAACGATATCAAGACCTTGCTTCGCGAATTCTCCAAGTGTATCTTTCATGCCCTCAGCGCCGTAATCCATTGCGTGGTTGTTTGCGCTGTTGAGAACCGTGAAGTTCATATCTTTTAAGACTTGCACTGATTCCTTATTCGTCTGCAGATGAATTTCTTTATCTGCTTGTTTATAATTCTTTTGATAGGTTACCGGGTTTTCGAAGTTCCCTGCTACATAATCCGAAGCTTTAAAGATTGGTTCCACATATTGAAAAATACTGTCTGCCCCTTTTTGGTCCGTTACTTTTTCAACATAGCGCCCCATCATAATATCACCGACAAATGAGGCTGAGAGAACGTCGTCAGAATACGTTTTGACCTTTGGCGTTTCTGCTTTTCCCGCCCACATAAACGCGAACATGAGAACAAAAACGATCGGAATAGCAATAAATACGTGCTTATTGGTTTTCTTTTTTTGCTGTTTTGTCAGCTTCAGCAGCTTTTCATGAAAGCTCAGTTCTTTTTTCATCGTTTGACACACCTTACATTAAATTAAGTAGTAAACAAACATGATAGCAAAGGTCGCTCCGCTCAACAGCAGCGTGCTTCCGAACGTAATGGTTAACCCTTGTTTCTGAATGGTATTGGCAATTAAACCTGGCACGATGATGCCGATTCCTCGAAATTCTGCGATTTCAAATGGTACAATCGGGTATAGGAAATCAAACGCAATTTTCAGGACAATCCCTGTTATCAGCATGGCAGCGAATTTTCTGCGGCCGTACAAAATCATAAATTTGGATAAACCATATTTCACAATGACATAAGTGAGCAAGCTTACTAACAAAACAAGTAAAATAAAGACCGGCTGATTAAACACAAGTCCTAAATATCCCGGTACAACAAGTCCTGCCGGCACGATTCCTGTTTTTTCTGCAAAAATCAAACTGAGTAGTACACCTAAAATTAGTGCAATGTATAAATCTGATCCGAACATGTCTGCATTTCCTCCTAGCTTACGAGCTGCTTAACCTTGTATTCGTGGATTTTTTCAATTAAAGGCTCTGCGGCACCATGAATATTGCCGACGCCATATATGACACGGTTGTGCATTCTTTTCTTTAACAATTCCATAATTTCATCTGTTGACTTATACTCTAGATCATGCAGTTTGTCTGCAGGAATTTTGCCTTCTTCATAGGCTTTTACAATCGGTTCTGTTGTTTCACCGATTAAGATCAGTTCACTTGCTTCAATATAAGGCAATACGTCATTTGCAAATTGCTGTGTCCGATCGACACGGTCTGCGCGGCAGTTCATGATGATGATCGGATCATCGGTCGGGTAACCGATTTCTTTTACACGTTTCCATATATTCAAAGTAGAAGAAGCGTCGTTTGCGGCAAACCCATTAACAAAGTGCCCAGGCTCGCTCGGACTGATCAGCGGAAGAATTCTCATTGCTCCCGGATCTGGCGGCGCATTCAGCATTCCCTTAAATGCTGTTTCTTCGTCAATGCCGAGTGCTTGAGCCACACCCAGTGCCAGAGAAGCGTTATCAGGGAATACCATGTATTCAAATTTACGCAAATATTCATCTGTAATTTTTGAGTTATCAGCAATGATGACTTTTGTGTTTCGTTCTTTTGCTTTTTGTTTAAAGAACTCGGTATATTCACTATCTGTAATAACAAGATGGCCATTATAAGGAATTGTAGCGGTAAACGCTTCCGCAATTTCATCAAGCGTCGGCCCCATGACATCCATATGGTCTTCTAAAACGTTAACAATCACACCAATATTGGCTTGCAGAAGTTCTTCCTGAAAGATAATTTGATAATCGGGGTTAACAGCCATGCATTCACTGACAATCGCATTAGCCCCTCTTTCTACTGTTTCTTTCATGACTTCTTTTTGCTCTCCGATATTCGGTCCCTGAGGTTTCCGTTTAATCGGCTTTTCCTCCGGTGTATCCCAGTAAATCATTCTTGCATCTGTTCCTGTTGTTTTTCCAACAGTCTTGTAACCGGCTTCTATTAAGATACCGGTTGTCAGCCTTGTCACAGTCGATTTTCCTCGGATGCCGTTAATATTCACCCGAACAGGGAGGGCATCAATGTTTTTCTGATGTCGTCGTTTTTCTAATATTCCGATGACCAGTATGACAGCACAGGCTATAATGAGTAACCACATTGCTTTTCGACATCTCCTTCTATATTGTTGTAAATTCATTCATCAGTATATAGAATCACTATGAATTCTCAATCGGCATTATGTAACATAATCTTCCCTAATCCACTAAGCCAAACTTCTCTTTTGGAAGAGATTTTGTACCTATAAACCATTTTCTATTTTTGGAAAAAGACAGGACTTACACCTTATTACTTTTTTTAAAAAATATGAGGAATGCGCTTTCATTTTTCTCCTGATATCCTTCTGGACGAATAGTCACACTATGGTATGTGCATTTAATATGTATTCCAAATCAATCTTTTTATCAGCCCGTGATATCAAGCTTTCCCTGCTGGCATGCGTATTTCCGGTTCTTATGAACATAAAATATTTATCACCTGTTTCTTAAGGACAAGGTCATAATGTCATCCTTTCTGCATGGAAGCGGCAAAATTAGGCCCATTCCAAAATGACTAATGGGACCAGCCATGAAAATGCTAAACATCCGGGTCCGAATTCTCTAACATTATTAAACATTTTCTGGGCGGATAGTCTTTTCTGTTTCTCCTTATTTACAGGTCTAAAAGCATAACTTTGAAACAATTTTAATAAAACTTAATATTTGTTCAAGAAATCTTCATCCAGAAAAGTGAAGACTTTGTCAAAAAAAGAGTGAAAACCTCAAATTTCTCAATTTTATACACAATTTACAATTAGATTTTTAATGATATTTTTATTGCCAACTTCGGATTGCTCATGATAATCTATCTATGTAAACGGTTACATAAACAAGGAGGAGCTGTTTTGGCTACAATTAAAGATGTCGCCGGAGCGGCGGGCGTTTCTGTTGCGACGGTATCCCGCGTCCTGAATGACAACGGCTATGTACACGAAGAAACGCGAACACGTGTCTTAGAGGCGATGGAGAAGCTGAACTATTACCCGAATGAAGTCGCCAGATCTCTTTATAAAAGAGAATCCCGGCTGATCGGACTTTTGCTCCCGGATATCACAAACCCTTTCTTCCCCCAGCTAGCCCGCGGTGCGGAGGATGAATTGAACCGGGAAGGCTATCGCCTTATTTTCGGCAACAGTGACGAAGAATTGAAAAAAGAACTTGAATACCTTCAAACCTTTAAGCAAAATCATGTCGCTGGCATTATTGCCGCAACAAATTACCCGGATCTTGAGGAATACAGCGGCATGAATCACCCAGTCGTGTTTCTGGACAGAACACCAGAAGGGGCCCCTTCTGTGTCCAGTGACGGCTATACAGGAGGAAAATTAGCAGCCGAAGCCATCATTCACGGAAAAAGCAAGCGCATTACGTTATTGAGAGGACCCGCTCACCTTCCGACCGCTCAAGACCGCTTTAACGGTGCCTTAGAGGTCTTACAGCAGGCTGAAGTGAATATTCAAGTCATCGAGACCGTTTCATTTTCTTTCAAGGATGCGCAAGCGATGGCGAAGGAACTGTTTGCCTCATATCCTGAGACAGACGGTGTGATTGCGAGTAACGATATTCAAGCCGCAGCAGTTTTACACGAAGCATTGCGGCGCGGAAAAAACGTGCCGGAGGATATTCAAATTATCGGTTATGATGATATTCCGCAAAGCGAGCTGCTGTTTCCGCCCCTGTCTACAATAAAACAGCCCGCATATGATATGGGGAAAGAAGCAGCCAAACTGCTTTTGCGTATCATCCAAAAGCAGCCGCTGGCAGAAACGGCAATTCAAATGCCTGTCACCTATATAGGAAGAAAGACGACAAGAAAGGAAGATTAAGATGCATAATATTTGTGTGATTGGTAGCTGCTCTATGGATTTAGTGGTCACCTCGGACAAACGCCCAAAAGCCGGTGAAACGGTTCTTGGCACGTCATTTCAAACTGTGCCGGGCGGCAAAGGCGCAAATCAGGCTGTTGCCGCAGCCAGACTTGGGGCGCAAGTGTTTATGGTCGGCAAGGTTGGAGACGATCATTATGGAACAGCTATTTTGAATAATCTCAAAGCTAACGGCGTTTGCACTGACCATATGGAACCGGTTACACATACGGAAAGCGGAACCGCTCATATTGTGCTTGCTGAAGGCGACAACAGCATTGTCGTTGTCAAAGGCGCGAACGATGACATCACCCCAGCGTATGCGTTAAACGCGCTCGAACAGATTGAAAAGGTCGATATGGTGCTGATTCAGCAGGAAATCCCGGAGGAAACGGTTGATGAAGTGTGCAAATACTGCCATTCTCACGATATCCCGATTATGCTCAATCCGGCACCAGCCCGCCCGCTGAAGCAGGAAACAATTGATCATGCCACCTATATCACGCCGAATGAGCATGAGGCTTCGATTTTATTCCCTGAGCTTACCATTTCCGAAGCCTTGGCGCTTTATCCGGCAAAGCTCTTTATTACGGAAGGAAAACAAGGCGTCCGCTACTCTGCAGGAAGCAAAGAGCGGCTCATCCCGTCCTTCCCTGTTGAGCCCGTTGATACAACCGGAGCAGGTGATACGTTTAACGCAGCCTTCGCCGTTGCTCTGGCAGAGGGAAAAGACATTGAAGCCGCATTGCTGTTTGCCAACCGTGCCGCTTCCCTTTCTGTCTGCTCCTTCGGCGCCCAAGGCGGAATGCCGACAAGAAATGAAGTAGAGGAGCTGCTGACATGAAAAAACACGGTATACTGAACAGCCATCTTGCCAAGATTTTAGCCGACCTTGGCCACACTGATAAAATTGTCATCGCGGATGCAGGACTGCCGGTACCTGACGGCGTTTTGAAAATTGATCTTTCACTGAAGCCGGGCCTTCCGGCTTTCCAAGATACAGCGGCAGTACTGGCTGAGGAAATGGCGGTCGAAAAAGTCATTGCTGCAGCTGAAATAAAAGCATCCAATCAGGAGAATGCAAGATTTCTAGAAAATCTTTTCTCTGAACAAGAGATTGAATACCTTTCTCACGAGGAGTTTAAGCTGCTGACAAAAGAAGCAAAGGCAGTCATAAGAACAGGAGAATTCACACCATATGCCAACTGCATCCTGCAGGCAGGTGTGCTTTTCTAGAAAGGAGGATGAAACATGCAAATTGAAATGAAAGACATTCATAAAGCATTCGGAAAAAACCAAGTATTGTCAGGTGTTTCCTTTCAGCTCATGCCTGGCGAGGTACATGCATTAATGGGAGAAAACGGCGCCGGCAAGTCCACGCTTATGAACATTTTGACAGGCCTGCACAAAGCAGATAAAGGACAAATCAGCATAAACGGAAACGAAACGTATTTTTCCAATCCAAAAGAAGCGGAACAGCATGGAATAGCCTTTATCCATCAGGAATTGAATATCTGGCCGGAAATGACCGTTCTTGAGAATCTATTTATCGGTAAAGAGATATCCTCCAAGCTGGGCGTCTTACAAACAAGAAAAATGAAAGCGCTAGCAAAGGACCAGTTTGACAAACTCTCCGTCTCTCTTTCTCTAGATCAAGAAGCAGGCGAGTGTTCTGTCGGACAGCAGCAAATGATCGAAATCGCAAAAGCGCTTATGACAAATGCCGAGGTAATCATTATGGATGAACCGACCGCAGCGTTGACTGAACGTGAAATCAGCAAGCTCTTTGAGGTCATGACAGCGTTAAAAAAGAACGGCGTCTCAATTGTCTATATTTCGCATCGCATGGAAGAAATTTTTGCGATTTGCGACAGAATCACCATTATGCGTGATGGAAAAACCGTAGACACAACAAACATCTCAGAAACAGATTTTGATGAAGTCGTCAAAAAAATGGTCGGACGCGAGCTGACTGAACGATATCCGAAACGCACTCCTTCTCTCGGCGACAAAATGTTCGAGGTAAAAAACGTCACCGTCAAAGGACGTTTTGAAGATATCAGCTTTTCTGTTCGTTCCGGTGAAATCGTCGGTGTTTCCGGATTGATGGGAGCCGGCCGTACAGAGATCATGAGGGCGCTGTTCGGCGTTGACAAACTGGATTCGGGTGAGATATGGATCGCTGGAAAAAAGACAGCCATTAAGAACCCGCAGGATGCTGTGAAAAAAGGGCTCGGCTTTATCACAGAAAACCGCAAAGATGAAGGGCTTCTGCTCGACACATCAATTCGCGAGAATATCGCCCTGCCCAATCTGTCCAGTTTTTCTCCAAAGGGTCTCATTGATCACAAACGGGAAGCTGAATTTGTCGATCTCTTAATCAAGCGCCTGACCATCAAAACGGCATCATCTGAAACACATGCACGCCATTTATCAGGAGGCAACCAGCAGAAAGTAGTGATTGCCAAGTGGATCGGCATCGGACCGAAAGTGCTCATCTTGGATGAGCCGACCAGGGGTGTGGATGTGGGTGCGAAACGGGAAATTTATTCGCTGATGAACGAGCTGACAGAGCGCGGCGTCGCCATCATTATGGTGTCATCAGAGCTGCCGGAAATTCTCGGGATGAGCGATCGCATTATCGTTGTCCATGAAGGCAGAATCAGCGGAGAAATCGATGCGCAGGAAGCAACACAAGAACGAATTATGACACTTGCCACGGGAGGGCGGTAATATGAAAACGGAACAACTGCAAACAGAACAAAAACGGATTCACTTCGACGGAGTCATGCAAAAACTGGGCCCGTTTCTCGGTTTATTTATTCTCGTGATCATTGTATCGATTTTAAATCCCAGCTTTCTTGAACCGCTGAATATTTTAAACCTGCTTCGCCAGGTCGCCATTAACGGATTAATCGCATTCGGCATGACCTTTGTGATTTTAACAGGCGGCATTGATCTTTCTGTCGGCGCTATTCTTGCCCTGTCCAGCGCTTTAGTTGCCGGAATGATTGTATCCGGTGTCGATCCGGTTCTTGCGATCATCCTCGGCTGTATCATTGGTGCCGTACTCGGGATGATCAACGGACTATTGATCACAAAAGGAAAAATGGCGCCCTTTATCGCTACGCTTGCAACCATGACTGTATTTCGCGGACTGACGCTTGTGTATACAGATGGAAACCCGATTACCGGACTTGGCACAAACTACGCTTTTCAGCTGTTCGGACGCGGTTACTTTTTAGGCATTCCTGTACCGGCGATTACGATGGTTCTTGCCTTTGCCATCCTGTGGGTGCTTCTTCACAAAACACCGTTCGGGCGCCGAACATACGCAATCGGAGGCAATGAAAAAGCCGCGCTCATTTCAGGCATTAAAGTAACGCGTGTGAAAGTGATGATCTATTCCTTAGCCGGGCTTTTATCCGCCCTTGCCGGCGCAATCTTGACTTCCCGGCTGCATTCAGCCCAGCCGACTGCCGGGGAATCGTATGAGCTGGATGCTATCGCGGCGGTCGTCTTAGGAGGAACAAGTCTTTCCGGCGGCCGTGGACGCATTGTCGGCACGTTAATCGGGGTGCTGATCATCGGCACACTGAATAACGGGCTCAACCTGCTTGGTGTCTCATCGTTCTACCAGCTGGTTGTCAAAGGGATAGTCATCTTAATTGCGGTGTTATTAGACCGAAAGAAGTCAGCATAGGAGGGGTTTTTCATATGAAAAAGGCTGTATCCGTCATTTTAACGTTGTCATTGTTGTTATTAACCGCCTGTTCGCTTGAGCCGCCTCAGTGGGCAAAGCCGTCAAACTCAGGGAACAAAAAGGAATTCACCATCGGCTTGTCTGTCTCAACGCTTAACAACCCCTTTTTTGTCTCATTAAAAAAGGGCATCGAAAAAGAAGCTGAAAAACGGGGAATGAAAGTCATCATTGTTGATGCACAAAATGATTCATCGAAACAGACGAGTGACGTGGAAGATTTAATTCAGCAAGGTGTTGATGCATTGTTAATCAACCCGACTGATTCCTCAGCGATCTCAACGGCAGTAGAATCTGCAAACGCAGTCGGTGTGCCCGTTGTAGCAATCGATCGATCTGCCGAACAAGGAAAAGTTGAAACCCTCGTCGCTTCCGATAATGTGAAAGGCGGTGAAATGGCCGCGGCGTTTATTTCCGACAAACTTGGAAAAGGAGCAAAGGTGGCAGAGCTTGAAGGCGTGCCCGGTGCATCTGCCACACGGGAACGCGGTTCAGGATTTCATAACATCGCAGACCAAAAGCTCGACGTTGTTACCAAGCAATCAGCTGACTTTGACCGCACCAAAGGCCTGACGGTCATGGAAAACCTGCTGCAGGGCCATCCGGATATCCAAGCTGTTTTTGCTCACAATGATGAAATGGCGCTCGGTGCTCTTGAGGCAATTAACAGCTCAGGAAAAGATATTTTAGTGGTCGGCTTTGATGGCAATAAAGATGCGCTCGCTTCCATTAAAGACGGAAAGCTATCGGCCACCGTCGCTCAGCAGCCTGAATTGATCGGTAAACTGGCTACAGAAGCAGCAGATGATATTTTGCACGGAAAAAAAGTGAAAAAATCAATATCCGCACCTCTCAAACTAGAAACGAAAAAATAAATGCCATGGGTCAGATTTTCATCTGATCCTTTTTATGTTTAGGAATCTTCTAAAACGTGAATAGGGATATAGAATGAATTATTTCTCTTACGTGAGGAGAGGAACGAAATGAACAAAACAACAAAAGTATTATCAACTTTAGCACTTGCAGCTGGAATGACTGCGGCTTCTGCAGGGACTGCAAGCACACTCCATGCACAACAGCCAGAAACAAGTGTAAGCATTGATGATTTATACAGCTATCCGATTGATTCTTATTTGGTATCAGCAGAGGCTCTAAATGTCAGAACGAAGGCTTCCGCATCAAGTCATAAAGCCGACACGCTGCATTTGGGCGACAGCTTAAAGCTAATTTCCTTCGCAAACGCTGACTGGGCAAAGGTTCATTATAAAAACGGCAAAACAGGTTTTGTCTCTACTCATTACATTGTAAAAGAAGCGACAACAGTAAAAACCAAAACATCAACGAAAGTATATACTTCCGCTGAAGGAAAAAACATCAAGACTTTACCGGCAGACACAAGCGTTTCTTTTTTAGGCTGGAGTAAAACGAAAAAAGGCGGTTTTGATTTTGATTGGGTATTCGTTGATTACGGCGGTTCGACAGGCTATATGAAAACAAAAGACTTGCAAATGACAAAATAACTTAAAGGGATTCCGTGTTTTGCGGAATCCCTTTGATTATGGATTGATTTGTCACATTCCCACGATATTTCTCAGGAAATATTGTCGTATGCCGTGCGAAACCATACATGAACATCACCATTTTTGATCACGTTAAAAAATGGAGGTGTAAATATGGATCAATTTGAATCAGCATATGAATCGTATAGAGCTCGGCAAACAGCCGATCAGCAAGCTGCTCCATCTGGAAAAGAAGAAATTATTGCGGTCAGAAGAAATGAGGAAGATAATATTATCGCCGTGAAAACGAACACAGGTAGAGAGCTCGATTATCCCACTGCGCTGTCAGAAGCAAAAGCAGGAAACCTCGCTCATGTTGATGTCTTCCATAAATACGGGCGTGACATATTGCGGAGTGAACCGGACGGCATAAAAGAAAACAATCTTTCTGAGCTGCCTGATTTTTAAATTAAGAAAATGCCCTGCCGCATGCCGGACAGGGCGTTTCTTTTTAAGCAAAAGGCTGCTGAATGTACTCGGCTAACCGCTTTGCACTAAGTGATATATCCTCTGCAGTTGCATAATTCACGCCATAGAAGACATATGGAGGCAGGTACTTCATGCCGATCAGATTACTCGTGGCCTGAAATGGTTTCAAAAGCTCACTGATCGAATAATGATTTGCTCCGCCCGCTTGATATTTTTCCGCTTCGCTTCCTGTTGAGACAGCCAGCATCAACTCCTTGCCATGCAAGGCGTTTCCTTCTGAACCAAAGGCCCAGCCGTAAGTCAGCACAAGATCCTGCCATTTTTTTAAGAGCGGCGGAGAGCTGTACCAGTAAAGCGGGAATTGGAAGACAATCCGGTCGTATTCCTCGCACAGCTGCTGCTCCTTCCCAACATCTATCGCTTCATCCGGGTATTCCTTATAAAGCTCCCGTACTGTGATATTGTCATGTTTACTCAATTCCTCTGTCCATGCCTTATTAACGACTGAGGTTTCCATATGTGGATGAACTGCCAGAACCAATATTTTCATCAGACCACACCTTTACCGTTTTGACATCATTTTATCTAAAATCAGGAATAGAGCCAAATAAAAAGAAAGCCCTGCGTACAAGAGGCTTTCTTTTTTCTTTTATTCAGGGCTTCCTTCAGTTGTTTCAATATCTTTAGCAAAATCAGGATTATCCAGATTTGCATTAAAGAAATCCGCTGTATTCGGAAGTCTGAGATTCATGTTCATTTTTTGAGAAATCGAAACCGTGCAATCCTCAAGCACATAGTCAAAAACGTGTCCGCCTGAATTGCGTCCTTCGTCAATGAAGTGCAGGTGATAGCCGGAAACGGCGATTCCGTTTGCATAAGCTGGCGTCAGAAAACCTACGATCGTTCCTCTCACGTTGTCGAAGTTGAAAATCGGCTGCGTTTTGACCGCTTCAACCATCGGCACGTAAGGTTTTTCTTGGAGTTCTACCGTTCTTGTCTGCACTTTTTTAAACAATCCGTCAATGCGGATCGCATAAAATAAGTTTTTGCTTGGCAGAATGCTGTTGATCTCTTTTTCAAATTCTTCACGTGTCATTGCCGCATCGATTTTATGCGTCATGTCCGGTGTAAAGAACGTAAATGAGCAGAACGGAGAACGGTCCCCGTTTTGGACCGGTGTCGCAGTTCCGTCCGAACGGAGACGGTAAAATTCACCGTCAAACCCAATCAGCTCTCCGTCAAGCTTGTTAAAGGTTCCAATACCGAAGTCTCCGTATTTCGGAATCTCTGACAGTTCAAAGTCTCCGTCATATACTCCGTCTAATAGAGAAGTCATTGTTGATACTTGATAAATCTGGCTCACAGGCTGGTCTTTTTGGCCGCGGCTGAGCACTTGAATATTGCTTTCGCGTTTCATAATTCCCTTCACTCCTTTTGTTTAGTGCTGTTCATAAAACAGTGTCGTGATGCGCAGAGTGCTAGAGAGCTTTTGTTTTCATCCGTTCTCCGAATTCTTTCGGAAGCTTGTCACTTGCTAAAGTAATGTTATCACTGTAGTCAACCGGGACATCAATGATGACAGGACCCTCAGCGTTCATGCCTTGACGCAGAACATCTGCCAGCTGGTCTGGTGATTCTACGCGCAAGCCAGTTGCTCCGAAGCTTTCCGCATATTTCACGATATCAATATTACCGAAATCAACTGCAGATGTACGATTATATTTTTTCAATTGCTGGAATGCAACCATGTCATATGTGCTGTCGTTCCATACAATGTGTACAATTGGCGCTTTTAAGCGTACCGCTGTCTCTAGTTCCATTGCTGAGAATAAGAAACCGCCGTCACCAGAGACGGATACCACTTTTTCTCCCGGTTTTACCAATGAAGCACCGATTGCCCACGGAAGCGCAACGCCGAGTGTTTGCATACCGTTACTGATCATTAGTGTTAACGGTTCGTAGCTGCGGAAATACCGTGACATCCAAATTGCATGGGAACCGATATCGCAAGTCACTGTAACATGATCATCGACTGCGTTTCGCAATTCTTTTACGATTTCAAGGGGATGCACTCTGTCTGATTTCCAATCTGCAGGCACCTGCTCACCCTCATGCATATATTGTTTTAAATCAGAAAGAATATGCTGCTCACGTTCAGCAAGGTCCACCTTAACAGCATCGTGTTCGATTTGATTGACCGTAGATGGAATATCACCGATTAATTCAAGTTCCGGCTGGTAAGCATGGTCGATATCTGCCAAAATTTCATCTAGATGGATGATCGTCCGGTCCCCATTTACATTCCAGAATTTCGGATCATATTCAATTGGATCATAGCCGATTGTCAGAACAACATCTGCCTGCTCAAGCAGTAAATCGCCAGGCTGGTTGCGGAACAAACCGATACGGCCAAAATACTGGTCCTCTAAATCTCTCGTAAGCGTACCTGCAGCTTGATAGGTTTCGACAAATGGAAGCTGAACCTTTTTCAAAAGTTTGCGAACAGCTTTAATCGCTTCCGGTCTTCCGCCCTTCATGCCGACTAAAACAACAGGAAGTTTCGCTGTTTGGATTTTCGCAATGGCCGCACTGATGGCATCGTCTGGTGCAGGACCTAGCTTTGGTGCCGCGACAGCCCGCACGCTTTTTGTATTTGTGACTTCATTCACAACATCCTGCGGAAAGCTCACAAAAGCGGCCCCAGCCTGACCTGCTGACGCTATCCTAAATGCATTTGTAACAGCTTCCGGTATATTTTTTACATCTTGAACCTCTACACTGTATTTTGTAATCGGCTGAAATAGTGCCGCATTATCCAAAGATTGATGTGTCCGTTTTAAACGATCTGCACGAATCACATTCCCAGCAAGCGCAACGACAGGGTCACCTTCAGTGTTTGCTGTCAGCAATCCTGTTGCCAAGTTAGAAGCACCCGGTCCTGATGTGACTAACACGACTCCCGGTTTTCCAGTTATACGGCCGACTGCTTGCGCCATAAATGCTGCATTTTGTTCATGCCGGGCAACGATAATTTCTGGCCCTCTATCTTGTAAAGCGTCAAATACCGCATCAATTTTTGCACCTGGAATGCCAAATACATGTGTGACACCTTGCTCCACTAAGCAATCAACAACAAGCTCCGCCCCTCTGTTTTTCACAAGGGATTTTTGTTCTTTTGTTGCTTTTGTCAACACCCTCACTCCTTATTATGCATTTTAAACATTAAATTTTAAATATATCTTGTGATACGTTTCACTATACACTCTTTGGAAATTGACCTCCAATATCGATTCGCCTTATGATTAATATGTATTACGAATTATTAACCTATGGAAAGGAATGCATATTCATGGAGCTTCGCCATCTTCAATACTTTATCGCAGTAGCCGAAGAGCTTCATTTCGGAAAAGCTGCGCGGCGGCTGAATATGACACAGCCTCCTCTCAGCCAGCAGATCAAACAGCTGGAAGAAGAAGTCGGGGTGACGCTTCTAAAGAGGACAAAACGATTTGTGGAGCTTACCGCAGCCGGCGAAATCTTTTTAAATCACTGCCGGTCAGCTTTGATGCAGATTGAACAAGGAATTGAACTTGCACAGCGGACAGCCCGCGGCGAACACGGCCATCTTGTCATTGGTTTTGTCGGATCGGCTACATATGAATTTCTGCCGCCGATTATCCGGGAATACCGCAAAAAGTTCCCTTCTGTGAAAATTGAACTGAAAGAAATCGCTTCTTACCGGCAGCAGGAGGAGTTGCTTAAGGGAAATATCGATATCGGCATTCTCCATCCGCCGTTAGAGCATCCCGAGCTGCAAATTGAGACAACCCAGAGCAGCCCATGCATCCTTGCATTGCCAAAACAGCATCCGCTTGCATTGAAAGAATCAATCGACATCACAGATTTGGAAAACGAACCGATCATCACCCTTTCCAAAGAAGCGTGGCCTACGTTATATACCGACTTTATTCAGCTCTGTGAAAAGGCAGGTTTTAAGCCGAATGTCGTTCAGGAAGCGACAGAATATCAAATGGTGATCGGGCTGGTGACAGCGGGCATCGGCATTACCATTGTCCCATCCTCGGCCAGACGGCTGTTTAATCTTGATGTTACGTATCGAAGCGTTGACCATTTTCAGCTCAAAGCAGAATGGATCATCGCATATAGAAAAGACAGCCAAAACCCTGTATTGGGACAATTTGTGGATATATGCAAATCATTAAACGAACGGAAATAATCCGCCCGTTCATCGTCAGGATAAAAGATCAAGCTCGCTTTTAAGATAATCAGCTCTATTTACAATATATTCACATATCACATCCGGCTCACGGTCAAAACGCTCAATATCATTCTTTTTATATGGGTCCATCAGGACAAATGGTCTAATTTGCTCATACATCGTCATAATTTTCGGTTTCATATATTCTATCGTAAAAAGAGATTGGAGCGTATTTTCTAACAGATGTTTGTAGGACCTGCGAAAATCGGGTTCATCCAAAATTCGGGCGGTTAATGTATTAAATCCTTGAATTCTTACATAATCGGCAGCCATCCGCTCTCCATGAATATCCCTGCCCCAGGTCGCATCATAATCCCAAGGAATCACCTCAAATAATCCGGTTTCACTGCTTCTGTACAGCGCGTAGTTGTGGACAAACCCGTCATAGTTTGAGGTGAATACAATGCCGGCGAGCCAGCGCAAATACTTATCGATATCAACATGCTTTGTCACTTCTGATTTAAATTGGGCTTTAGGGACCGTATTAATTTTAAAGATCATATCCTGTAAATAAAAATCGTCTTCCTCAGTCCCTGTTTTCTTTTCATATCCATGCTCAAGGGACGTCTTCGTTTCCCTTTGCAAATCGCTCATCAGAGAGAAATTCGCATCATCATCAACCGCGTAAAAAATCGCCCCGTCCGCCAGCTTCCTCTTCGCTAAATAAAACTCATCGACGGATTCAAGTTCAAGATATACCCCTTCGTTTTTCCCATTCACCTTTAAAAACACAAACTCTGCCTTTGGAGACAGTGTTCCAAGCTCTGAGAAAAAATCCAAAGACAATTTGTTCCTCATCATAGAAGGGTCTTTATACTCCGCATTTAAGTGAATCTCCCGTGCACCCCGGAATGTTTTCGGCTGATAGAAGGAAACATGGTACGACTTCTTTTTGAAGTCTCTGATATGTGAACCCCGATAAGCGATATCAATATCAAGCCTTTTCTGATTCACTTTCAGCACTGCCGGAACCGGCTCATCGTCCCATATATCCTTTTTCAATTCCCGTAAATCTTTTGGATGAACAAACAGCTGATAAAGCGGCAAATTGGATTGGTTCTCCATCCGTAATCCCCCTTACAAATTTTAGGCTTTTATTTTTGTGAGATCTCAGCGGAACACTTATACACTTTTTCAAACCGTGCGTACTATGTGGGTAATAAGGATATTCATCCTTAACACATTTTGTAGAAGGAGGAGTTCGAATTGGGCCACTATTCCCATTCTGACATCAAAAAAGCGGTGAAATCCGCAAAAAAAGAAGGTTTGAAAGATTATTTATACCAAGAGCCTCACGGAAAAAAGCGCAGCCATAAAAAGTCGTACCGCTCTCACAAAAAATCTCGCAGCTTCAAAAAATCATACCGCTCCAAGTCAAGCAGCTATAAGAGCTATTCCAAGAAATCACGCAGTTTCAAAAAATCATACCGTTCTTTCAGAAAGTCTCGCAGCTTCAAAAAATCGTATCGTTCATTCAGTAAATACCGCAGCAAAAAATCGTATCGTTCTTACAGCGTACACCGCAGCAAAAACAAATCGTACCGTTCCAAGAAAAAATCATACAGCTCTAGCAAAAAGTCATACCGTTCACACAAAAAATCGTACCGTTCTTTCAGTAAATCGTTCCGGACGCACAAAAAATCACATCGCACACACAAAAAATCATACCGCACGCACAAAAAGTCATACCGTTCACCTAAGAGATACTACGACAAACACAAAAGCTCACATCACTACAAGAAACACGATGATTATCACAGCAAAAAAGAATTCTGGAAAGACGGCAATTGCTGGGTAGTCAAAAAGAAATACAAATAAGCTAAGTTTCATTTTTCAATAGGCTGCCGGCTAACGTACGGAAGCCTATTTTTACATTTCCCCTGTATTAGATATATGTCATGACATAACATATGCAACCCGCATCATTTGGTTTCCTTGAAACCATTTCGTTATAATCAAAATATCCTAACGATAAAGGCGGTTGTTGCCATGTACATATTTGAAGCGGATCAGCTTAGCGCCAAAGACACATACAAGTTATTATCAGGTGCCGTCATCCCCCGCCCCATTGCATTTGTGACCACACTTTCTTCAAGCGGAGCGGTAAATGCCGCGCCTTTCAGTTTTTATAACGTTGTCAGCTCAGACCCTCCGCTTCTCAGTATTTCTGTTAACCGGACGGAAGGACGCCAAAAAGATACAGCCCGAAACGCAGTAGAGAACGGAGAATTCGTTGTTCATGTCAGTGATGAGGCCATCATTGAAGACATCAATGAAACGGCGGCAAGCTTAAGCCCCGACGAAAGCGAACTTTCACGCACCTCGCTTCATCCTGTCGAAAGCAAAGCTGTTTCGGTCCCCGGGATTAAAGAAGCACGCATTCGCTTTGAATGCACATTAGAGCGGCATATCACGTTCGATAATGATCAAGGTGTGACTACAGCAGACCTGCTCATCGGCAGAGTTCTCTGCTTCCACCTCGATGCAAAGGTGTATGATGCAGATAAAGGGTATGTTTTGACAGATGAATTAAAGCCGGCCTCAAGATTGGCGGGAAATCACTACGCGAAGCTTGGCGAAGAATTTACGCTGATTCGTCCCAGCTGAATAAAAGGACTATTTAAATAGAAGAAACTAGTCAAAAAGACCTTATGATTACAAAATATTGTCTGTACAACACTGAAAAAAATAACATAAAAAAGGAACACCCAGAGCGTGCTCCGGGTGTTCTTTTATGAAACATTTTTCCTCTGTCCACCGTATATACAGGTAGATTAGGAGGGATTTATATGACAGGCACTCATTTTTTGATTGTGATACTTATCGGCGCTTTTATCAATACTGTTTTTTATATTTATGCTCGAAAAAAACTAGGCATCCCTAAATTGCCTTGGTGGTACAAACCTGTAAATAGCACACAAGGATTGCTGGAAATCGTCTTGCTTATTTTATTAGGTTTTTCTCTTTTACGGTTTCCTCCAGAGATTATGCTTTTTCTCTTTCTATTTCTGTTAAATTGTTTACGTACATTTATGGAATGGACATATGAGCGTAAAGAAAAACAATATTTACACTACTTATTTAGCACTGTCCTTTCTCTAGTCATTTTTATTTATATTTGTATTTTGTTCTAATATCTCAAATCCCAACAGCTGCCCCATCTCCCCGAGGATCGGCTCCGCCTTGGAGAAAGCCTTCCTCATCCACTTTGATCGCTGCTGCGTGTCCCATCAGCGGATCATAATCACCGACAACCTCCACGAGATGGCCGCTGTCTTTCAGCTTTTGGATTGTGTCCTCTGTGAATCTGCCCTCGACTCTAAGACCTTCATAATCCTCTCCCCACGTTCTTCCCCATACCCAGCGCGGTTCGCTGATTGCCTGCTGTGGATTCATTCCGTAATCCAGCATTCGGGTAATAATGGCCGTCTGGGTCTGCGGCTGGCCCTCGCCGCCTTGCGTGCCGTACAAAATGACCGGTTTTCCGTCCTTGCAGGCCATAGCCGGCATAAGCGTATGGAAGCTGCGTTTTCTCGGTTCAAGCGTATTGACATGTTCTTGATCCAAAGAGAAAAATGACCCGCGGTTTTGCAGTAATATCCCTGTATCACCAGCAGTGACTGCCGAGCCAAATTCAAAGTACAGGCTTTGAATGAATGACACTGCGTTGCCTTCCGCATCGATTACAGCCGCATATGCCGTATCGCTTCCCACCGGCCTGCTTTCTGCCGGTTCTGCCAGATAGCCGATTTCTTCCGCCAATTGTTTTGCATAATTTTTGTCCAAAAGCCTTTCAAGCGGAATGTAAGCAAATGCCGGGTCAGTCAGGAAAGCATTCCGGTCTGCGAAACTCTTTTTCAACGCCTCCACAAGCACATAATAGTATTCAAATGAACCGTGCTCGATATGGTGAAAATCATAGTTTTCCAAAATGTTCAGTGTTAATAAACCGGTAAACCCCTGAGAATTCGGCGGCGCCTGGTACACACTATACCCTCGATAATCACTTGATATAGGCTCCGCCCACTCACCCCGGTGCGCTTTAAAGTCATCGAGTGTCATGTAGCTGCCGTTATGCTGCAAATACGAAACAATCCGCTGAGCGATATCTCCTTCATAAAATGCGCTTCTCCCTTTTTCGGCAATCATGTTCAGACTGTCTGCAAGCTCTTTTTGCACAAACCGCTCTCCCGGGATAGGCGCTTTTCCGCTTCTTGTGAAAATGTCGGCCGTGTAGGGTATGGAGGCCAGCAGTTCAAGATTCGTTTCCGTGTGACGGCACTGATCGGCTGATACTGGAAACCCATTTTGGGCATAATCGCGTGCGGGCTCCAATACATCCGCAAGAGACATACGCCCGTACTCCTTCAGTACCGCATCCCAGCTGTCAACCATCCCCGGCACGGTAATGGCACTGTCGATTCCCCTGAGCGGAATCGCGCTTTTTCCCTTATATACATCTCTCGTTATATTTTTACCTGAACGGCCGCTGCCATTGTAGACTTTTACTGCCTTTGTTTCCTGGTGAAAGGTCAGCCAAAAGGAATCCCCGCCAAGCCCCGTCATATGCGGATACACAACAGCCAGACAAGCACTTACCGCAACAGCGGCGTCAAACGCGTTTCCTCCCTTGTCCAGTATGCGATTGCCGGCTTGAGAAGCGAGATAATGCGGACTGACAACCATTTGCTTTGTACCGATGACAGATTTGTTCATCACAAGTCCCCTTTTTAAGAGATTTTCTTCAGTATAGGGAGCCTGATGTATTGCATCTACTGATCCGGCAGAAAAACTGACGAACTTTCTCCTTTTCGCAAACAACGAGGTTTATTTCTATTCATTTTGAAAACAAATGAAAACTTTTTCGTTCAAAACGTAACTTTTTGTGATAAAATGATGTCTAAAAGGCTACGAAAGCAGGTGGAACAATTGAGTGAGGAATATCAAATTCCCAACCTTGTTCTTGATGAGATCGACAAACAAATTCTCACCATTTTACACGAGGAAGGCAGGATATCTTATACGGATCTTGGCAAAAGAGTCGATTTATCACGGGTCGCTGTCCAGGCTCGAATAAACCAATTAATCGAAGCCGGTGTGATTGAAAAATTCACCGCAGTCATCAATCCCGCTAAAATCGGCATCCATGTATCCGTGTTTTTTAATGTCGAGGTCGAGCCGCAATTTTTAGAAGAGGTGGCACTTAAGCTTGAAAAAGAGCCTGCGGTCACCAGCCTATATCACATGACAGGCCCGAGCAAGCTGCATATGCATGGGATCTTTGCCAACGATCAGGAAATGGAAGAGTTTTTAACAAAACGGCTGTATCCGCTGCGAGGCGTCGTCAGCGTTGATTGCCAGATGCTCATCAAACGCTACAAAAGCCGTATGGGCATGAAGCTGTAAAGGAGAGAAACAAATGAAAAACCATCCATATCGGGATATGACGGCCGCAATGGTGCGCACAGGAATATTAGGGTTTGGGGGCGGACCTTCCGTGATTCCGCTGATTCGCCATGAAGCGGTGAATAAATATAAATGGATTGATGATGATGAATTCGGAGAAATATTAGCGATCGCCAATGCGCTTCCCGGACCGATAGCCACAAAAATGGCCGCGTACCTTGGGTTCAAACTAAAAGGCACGTTGGGCGCAATCGTGGCAACCCTCGCTCATATTCTGCCTACATGCCTTGCGATGGTAGGATTGTTTGCAGCTGTAAACGTGCTAAGCCATTCAGCAGTTGTTGCAGGCATGATAGGTGCCGTCACCCCGGTGATTGCGGTAATGCTCGGCATCATGGCGTACGAGTTTGGTCAAAAAACGCTTAAAGGTTTCGGCTGGGTCACTGGCATCCTGTTTTTCATCATCGCTTTTATCGGACTGCAAACTTTACAGATCAATCCAGGTCTTGTCATTATCATTTTCTTAGCGTACGGGGCGTTTCATTTTAAACTGAAAGACAAAATCACAAATAAACATTCAAAAGATAAAGGAATGTCGGCCTCATGATCATGATGTATTTATTTATGGCATTTTTTATTGCAAACGTACTCGGATACGGCGGCGGCCCCGCGTCTATCCCGCTGATGTTTGAAGAAGTCGTAAACAGATACGGCTGGCTGTCAAACGACCAATTCTCAAACATGCTCGCACTTGCGAACGCATTGCCGGGCCCGATCGCCACCAAAATCGCCGCATATGTCGGCTACAGCGCAGGCGGGTGGCCCGGCTTCCTGATTGCCCTGATCGCAACCGTTGTACCGTCGGCGCTCGCATTGATCGTCCTGCTGCGCATCATCCAGCGCTTCCGCCAATCTCCTGTTATCAAGGGCATGACGCTGTCCGTGCAGCCTGTCATCGCGGTCATGATGCTCATTCTTACCTGGCAAATCGGCGCAGACGGCATCCAGGCGATTGGCTGGGTTCAATCGATCGTGATTGCGGGAATTTCCCTCCTCGCCATGACAAAGTTCAAGATGCATCCCGCATTCCTGATTATCGCGGCGTTTTTGTATGGGGGGCTTGTGATCCCTCATTTATAGAAAAAAGCACCTCTAAAGGTGCTTTTTTATTTTGGCCCTGCAATATAGGGTTTCTCTCATTCTCCCAGATTGACAGCATGAGGCGAATCGATGTTTAAGCCGAAGGCTGCCTATATATAGGAATTAATTAAAAACTTGCAGCTCCGGGCCTGCAAGTGTTACCTGTGTTTTTTCTGATAAAACGTTCGCAAGACATGTGTTTCAAGGTCAGCAAGGCGGACAGGGATCGGCAGTCTGCTTTCATGACTGATCATGCTCATCGTGATTTGATAGCTGCTTTCTAAATCAATGTTATGTCCGCAAGACAAGAAAATAGGCTTCACGTCTCGCCGCGTCCGCAGCGCCCGGCCATATACCTCACCGCCAATGATAATATCTGTGTATGAACCGACTTCATTTTCAGGCATTATGAAATCACAGCCTTTGATTTTGAGATAGGTTTTCGCAATCCCAATTGTCGGCTTACCCAGAAAAAAAGCCGCATGGGTGGCAACGCCCATATGGTTGTAATGCAGATACCCGTTGCCATCAAACAAAAACACATCCGGTTCCGTCTCCAGCTTTTTGGCCGCCTCGATGATTAGCGGCAGCTCGCGAAACGCAAGGAAACCAGACACATACGGCACGCTGATTTTCCCCATGCTGTGCACTTTTTCAATAACTTCTTTTGTATCAGCGTCAATGACGATGATACTGCACACTCCATACGGTTCTCCGTCCTGTTCCCAATAGGCAAGGTCGACGCCTGCGCAGGTTTTGATGGAGTCTGGATGGATCGTGGGGGATAGGTTGATACGATTTTTAAGGGATTGTTGTGTTTGAACAATATCCGATTCATCTTTTAGATGAAAATCGTGAATTTGATGTATTTCCATTTTACTTGTTTCCCTCTCTTCGCGCTCAATTGTCCTGCATGTCGATTCTAGCAATGACACCAAATTATATCATTGAAAAAAGCAGATAGTATAATCTGCTTTTTTATTAATATTCATTTTTCATTTCTTTCATAAAAATATAATCCAATTGTTTAATTAATTCTTTAAGTTCAGTACACATAATATCCTCTAAAGGATTTTCCCAATCTTCGTTTTTTATCAGTTCAATTCCATAGCTTCCGGCTGGATCACCTTCTGGGTACCACCCTACGTCAAGCAGCAAATTTTTTGTCTTATGAGAAATCTGCAGGAGATCTTGATTAAAGTCAAATAACCAAGCATCATCATTTGCCTCTAGCTTCTTAGGATCAGTATCCTTTAATGTAATGTAATCAACAGTCCAACCAGCCGGTATCTTTAGCCTTAAAAAATTGGGAATCTGTTGGCTTAGTGGCTGCAAACCCTCTAAAACCCCGCTTCCCACACTCCAGATTTGATATTCTAACTCTTCTAATAATTGTTCTATTTCATCAAAAGACTCATCTTCATAAATCTTATCTATTTTTAAGCCAGCTACTTTGATATGGTATTGATTATTTTCATATACTGCCTTCATAACAGCATTACGTTTTTCATTTTGTAGTATTAGTAATTCACATTTTTCTTGCATTCTTTTTTCTGAACATAAATTGTTCAGAACTACAGACCAGCCATTACAGATTTTTAATGGCTGCAGTTGAGAAATATGATCTCTTTCCATCCCGCTTCTCCTTCATTATTCTAAAAAATCTGCCAATTGACAACCTAGAAAGAAATTTAAACTATTCTAATATATCAGTAAACAAGGCACTTCTAACGTTAACCTCCTATTGAAAGCTGTATACAATGAGAAACAAAAACGCCAGCCCTTGGTGTCCATAGACTGACGTTTCTTGAAAACCTCTCTTAACCTTTATTAAAAACGATAAAATTCCCGTTAGGATAATCGCCATTCCAACCACACGGGAAATAACCCGCTTTATAAATTTCAAAAACCTTTTCAAAAAAATTATTTGTATTACCATTAATTGCTCTATTAATAGCACAATTGTTTAGGTCAGCTACTATATCCTCAAAAAAAGTCTTGAATTCAGTAGAAGCATGTCTGATGCTCTCAGAAAAAATATCTAATAATGCGTCTATATTTTCCGGCTTTTGATTATCTTCTAATTCGTAAAACCGCTCCCATACTTCACTCATTTCAATTTCCCTTATATCTTTCCATGTATACTCATCTTCTCCATATACTTCTTCATAAGCCAAGTATTCAGCCTTTTCTTGGTCATTAATTATTTGAGTAAAATTAGATACATTAACTGAATTTATAGGCTTGAAGGTTTTTGAAAATTCAATTACCTCTTCCACCAGATTATGATATTTTCCAAAATTCATTACTTGTTATACCACCTTTCCCAAAGATCAACTGTTGCTCCACCGCCTCTTTTCCAAACGGGTTTTCTTGAGGCGCTATCTTCTTTCCTTTCTAGTTTATATGCTTCTAATCCTTTCTCCTTTATTTTCTTTAATTCTGTTTCTAAATAATCATCCCTCATATAAAGAGGCAACCCTTTTTCTTGTAATTCTCTTAATTTTTGTTGTAAATCATATACCTGTTTTTCAATGACGTCTACACTTTGGTTAACATTAATCTCATCTAATTTTTTTCTCACAAAACTACTATAAACTGAATGATATCCCTTATGCCGTGAAGTAGCACTTATATCATCATCCGGGACCCTTAAGAAAAAGCCATTTGACGCATCATCCATATCCATTCCTAACTTCTTCAAAACAGGATGACTTCGAAACTCCTTCGGGATAATATGTTGAGCCTGATATGGAGTACGTTTTGTTGAACGTGGAAGTCCCATTTGCTCAAACATATTTTTACCTAATTTAGTTGAACTCCCCCCTGTAACCTTTCCTGGGGTCCCTGGAATTAATCTTGTGGTAGTGCTTCCACTGCTACCTCTACCCACCATCTTCACAACCCCAAGATCTTTCACAGCTTTCGTTTTCACATCAGCGTGAACAATTGGGAAAGTTGTCCCATCCGGTGTGACAGTCTTGTGGACACGAATTTTCACATTCGTCGGCACTTTGAATTCTTTTACTTGATCTAGAATCTTTCTCCCTTTTTCAACTTTTGCTACTTGTGGCGATTTAGCAAGCGGTATGCCTTTATCTATATGTTTCGCCAATGCACCGGCTCCAACCAGGCTTAACACTGCTTCCAACGCACCCGTTTTCCTCTTCTAACCGCTTTTCTAGTTTTGCAGATGGCTTTTCCGCCTTTGAAAGCACGGCCCTGCCCAGCCGACGACCGGCATGAATCCAGCTGCGGCCATAGCTCCTGCGGTCACACGTTCTGCGGTGGAGAGTTTTTTCTCCGGTAACCGGTCAACGCCTTCGGTTTTTTTAAATCATAATAACCAGTGACTTCGCCACCGATTTCACGAGGCACAGCCATTACGAATTATCTATTTCAAGTAAACATTTTTAATTTTTCAAGCATAAGTACTTTGTAAAAAACAAAAGCACTTGTTGCCTAAAAGGAAATCAAGTGCTTTTTTCTATGCATTAGGAATTCCTGCAACTATTAACTGCAAACATCCTTTTCAATTGAGTAAATAATTAGTTTTGTATTTGAAGTTCCCTTAAAACCTCTGTCCGTAGATCACTCGCAATGTTCCCATTCTTGTATCTATCCAATAAAATATTCATTTTTCTAATATAACTATCTGCATTATCTATGCATTTTGTAAAACAATCCATAAAATGGTCTACTAATGTATCATCAACTAAAGCAATTGGTTCAGGATAATATTTGACGCCTTCTCTTTCATATGCTTTTCTACTAGTATAAGCAACTGCATCTATAATACAGTTCCAAGCTGTTACATCTGTTTCATTAACTGACATCTCTTGAAGTAATGTTATCCCATTTTCTTCATTATCTAGTGATTCATAAAGAATATCCCCTATATTTTCTTTTTCTTTTAGCCAATCCCAACATTTATATATAACTTTCTGAGCTAAAACTTGATCTTCCTTTTGAGAAAATACCGTCAAAACTTTTTCTGAAAGTCCAAGGAAAAATACTACTTTACCGTCTTCTGTTAAACTACTGAAATTTGTATTAGCCATAATTAACCTCCAACTATTCAATATACTTTCCATTTTTAATCATTAGATTAAGCCTACCAGTTACTTTTATACTTTCATCCATTTCCGATGTTACTTCAATTTTCAGATTGGGATATTTTAAACTTAATTGTTTTAATACACCAGGCGGAACTTTATCGTTTGCCAATCCCTGATAACACTTTCTACATACACCGGAAGGATTCGATTGATGAAGTCTTAATGTTCCCGTTACATCTTCTGGTTTTATATCTGCCTTTATTACTGCTGAATCAAATTCATTCAGAACTCCTTCTTCTGCATGCCTAGTGAACAATGGGTTATTACCTGGAGCTTTAATATTCCTGTCAGGCATTATTTCATCTAAATCAGGTAATCCAGCTTCTTTTCTGACTTTCGGCGAACCTCCTTTAAAAGTCAAATCTTCTAACCCTTTTATATCTGTCTTTCCAACTGCAATTGTTTCAGTTTCTGGAACATTCCATTTCTTTCTCAGTGCATCTAGATCAGCTTTTCCAATATCAATGTTATTTCGTTTACCCGTACCCTTAATACCTTTACCACTACTAACCATCTTCACAATCCCAAGATCCTTAACAGCCGTCTTTTCCACATCGACACGTACTGTCGGGATTCCGAATGTAAAGCCCTCCGGAGTTACTGGGCGTTCTGCGTACACGCGGACGTTTGTTGGGACTTTGAATTGTTTTACTTTCTCTAGTGTTTTGTTTGCTTTTTGGACTTTTGAATGGGTTGCAAGCGGGATGCCTTTATCAATGTGTTTCGCCAATGCACCGGCTCCAACGAGGCTTAATGCCGCTTCCAGCGCGCCCGATTTCCGCTTCTCCTCAGACACTTTGTTTCCAAACATGTCTCTTCCTGTCACGGCTTCTGAGAATCCGTTTGAAGCAACAAGGCCGTATGCGCCCATTTCAGACATTTTGAGAATGTCTAAGGATTTGCCTGTTTTGTAGGCATCTAAAGCGTGTTCGGCCGCGATAGCCGCTTTTCCGGTTTTGTAGATGGCTTTTCCGCCTTTGAAGGCGCGGCCTGCCCAGCCGACGACCGGTATGAATCCGGCAGCGGCCATAGCTCCTGCGGTCACTCGTTCTGCGGTGGAGAGTTTTTCGCCGGTAACCGGATCAACGCCTTCGGTTGCTCTTTTATAATCATAATAGCCAGTGACTTCTCCAGTAAAGTTGCAAACTCCATCCCATGTTTTTTCGTACCATGGTTTATTTGCTTCTTCTTCAGCCTTTTCCTGAAGCCGTCTTGCTTCGGCTTGCTGGGCTTTTGCATCAATATAGGTTGTTCCTTGCTTTTCTACTTCAATGACGCTTTTGTAGACTTCATTGCTGTGGAAGGCTTTTTTGTCATAGTACATTGGGGATGCGCTCTTCCCATTGCTGGTGGCCTGCATGAGAACAGAATATTTGGTGAGCACTGCGTTGTCGAGAGATTCTAAATTTTGATATTCAGTGGTCAGGGATTCATCAAGCTGATCGACTGCCGTAATCGTGTCACGCCTGATTTTTTGGGCATCGCCCATCTTATCTGCATAGTCGTCAAGCGTGTACATGTCGAGATCAATAATATCGCTGATGCCTGACAAAATAGAATCGATTTCTTCTTTATGAGCGGAGACTATCTCTGAGGCTTTCAGGTCTCCATTGGGCAGCTCATGATCCAAAAAAGAAGTTTCCACATATGAATCATTCAGTTCTTGATCTTTAATATCTCCTGAAATGCCATTTAAAAACGCAATTTGAGCAGAGACAAGCGTCAGCCAGCTGTCAACGATTTCCCCCTGCCCCTGAAAGAACGCTTTAATATTGTCCGCGCCTTTGCCTTTAAAATTATCGCCTAAATCCGCCACTTCCTGAAACGCTTTTTTCAGCGTGTTCAGCTGCTCTTCAAGCGTCTCATATTGCTTTTTTCTGCTCTTCGCTTCTTCAATTAAAGATTTAGATTCAAATACTTTGCTCATCGCACTGCCCTTTCTGTTCTATTTTACCGCTATCGCCTCGTCCTGCTCTTTGAGTGAATCTACGTTATCCTTTGTATCCTCAATATTTTTCTGTACCGCTTTTTTGTAGTCCCCGAGCATGGTTTTGATGTTCTCCTCACGCTCATGATATTTTTTCGTATAATCGAGGCTGTTTTTTCCGTTGGAGCCCGCGGCGCCGATTGATACGTCAGCAAGCGCGTCTTTGACAGACTCTAATGTTTTGATGACTGTGTCGTACTTCAGCTTAATTTCTGACATAAGAAAAGATCACCACCATTTCAGTTTACTTATATGTTTTCCTGCTTCTTCCACGAAATCTTCTCCCTTAGCAAGAAGATCGCCTGCGGTATTTGCTAACACCAATTCTCCTGCATAAGTGGCTTTTTGGATTTCAAGATCTAAAATTTTCCCACTAATAGACGCCATATACTCGTTATATTTATCATTCACAATCTTGGATGCTTCCGATTTCGCCTCTTCTCTCCCTTTGTCGAAATCATCCGCTTTTGTTCCCGTCCAGTGCTTGCCCAATTCCGGTTTCACAATTTCTTTGATTTCAGTGATGGCCTCTTCTTGCAGTGTGTCTATGTCCTTTTTTGCTTTTTTCAGCTTTTCGATCTTGTCTTCCACGTCGGAAATTTTTCCGTTGAGCGAACTTTTGATATCCGCCAGCATACTTTCATAACCCATCTGAATCACCTCTTAATACTCAAAAAGTCGTATGGAGGGGCTGATGAAGATAGACTTTTCCATACTTTATTTCCATATATTATATTTTAAAATAGCCAGATGGCGGCTTAAATAGGGTAAATGACTTAATTTAGGCGTATAACGCTCTCGAAATGTAGGTATATGATCTTGTTTTTGTTCGTTATACAGCTGATGAAAACGCTTTATAAAATGAAAACTCCTAAAGTCATAGTTAAAAAGGCACTTGAAAGAGACAGATTCTGTTGATCTGTCTCTTTCTATTTAGTGGTAATTAATGTAAAATGATATAAGGTGATGATGATGAGTTTTTTCAGTCCGATGATGTTATTTTTTGTTGTCTTTCCTTTTCTGTCCTTCTTTGTTTTCGGTGTTGCAGGCGCATTGTTATTTCATAAACACGGCCTTTGGTCAATGCCTCTTACGGTGCTCAGCTTATTGGTCATATTTATGTTCTGCATTGACTCGGCAACGCCTGATTTTGTTGTGTGGCTTATTTCATTTCCGCTTTTGACCCTATTGGCATCAGGTGTGACCCTGTTGATCAAAAGCTTGTATTAGCTGCAGTCCCAGTTGTACAGCACGTTTGAAAAGTCTTTTTTCCTTAAATCGTCAGGTGTGATGAAAAAATTGGCGATGCCAACGTCTCCCCACATTGAATCGATATCATCGTCTGAATCAATTTGCAAAAGGAGAACGGTATGTTCTTTATACGCATATTCCCGCGGGTCATGCTGGGTAAAAGATGCGTACCCGCCAATTTTATGGCCGAATCCGTTTTCAGCCAGTTCATTATAAATGTCTTCTTCATCCTCGCCGAACTGATCAAAGAACTCCATTGTTTCCATGCCCGTATATTGCTCAAATTGAAAATCTGTAGGCAGGACCCATTCCGCAGATTTCACAGGCTCGACTGCTGCTTCTGATAAAATCGGAAAATCACATTCGTCTGTGCCGATAAATGAAAAATCCGAAACAAGCTCCTCTTCGTTTTCTATGATATTTTCAAAATAAATCACCCTGAAATTCTTTTGTTCACATTGATCGTCAAAATTCAACCCATACACGTCATCATGCACAGAAATATAAAACTGCAGGATACCCGCGGAAGGAAAGCTGGCAAGCTGGGGAATTTGCGAGAAATTAATCTGCGCCAGAAGCTTCATCGGCCGTCCATTTTCGTCAGTCGGGTATGTTTCATGCTTGGGGAAATAGGGATCACCGGCAATTTTGCTGTCATATCGTCCTGTTGCCCCTTTTCGGAGATTCAATTTCACATATTCTTTTGCTGATTTCTCCAACATGTCTCGATACGGTCCCATTTTTTCAGGCAGATGATTCATCAGATAACTCTCCTTTTCCGGCATCTCCAATTGATTTAGAAGATCTTGTTTTCTAGTTTTTCTATTGCTTCTTCGAATGCTTTTCTTCCTTTTGTTTAAGGAACCTAATTCTGTATCCTTTTCCAAACAATAGTTAAATAGTAGCAAATGAATTCAGCCCCCGCAATAGACGAAAAAAAGACTGGTTCACAACCAGTCTTTGCTATTACATCTATTGAATTGCACCAGACGGAACAACCGCCTTCCGCCCCACTGAATAATACTCTACCCCTGCAGCTGCGGCTTCATCCAATGTGTAGCAGTTTCTGCCGTCAAAAATGAGCGGCGTCTCCATTAAATCCTGATAAGCTGCTAACGGGAATTGTTTAATGTCAGCCCAGTCGGTTAAAATCATGACGGCGTCGGAGCCTTTGACAGCTTCCTCGATCGTCTCCATATATTCAACAGCTTGCGGGAGAACATGCCTCGCATGGCTTGCGGCAATGGGATCGTAGGCTTTAATACGGGCGTCGAGCGCAGCGAGACGGTCTGCAATGACAATCGACGGCGCTTCCCTCATATCGTCCGTATTCGGTTTAAATGACAGCCCTAAAAGGGCAATCGTTTTTCCCGTGACCCCGCCGAGCCTGTTCAGCGCTTTATCCACCAGCATCGCCTGCTGATTGTTGTTGACTTTAATGACCGATTTCAGCAGTTCAAAATCATGCTCGACATTTCCTGCAATTTGCACGAGAGCGTTTGTGTCCTTTGGGAAACAAGAGCCGCCGTAGCCTATGCCCGCTTTTAGGAACTGGCTCCCGATCCGCTTATCCTGTCCCATGCCGTACGCGACTGCTTCAATATCGGCGCCGACCTTTTCACATATATTCGAAATTTCATTTATAAAACTGATCTTAGTGGCCAGAAATGCATTTGAGGCATATTTGATCATCTCGGCGCTTCTGATATCCGTTTGGTAAATCGGGATTTGAAATGGGCGGAAAAGCTCCTCAAGCGTCTTGGCTGTTGTCTGATCTGCTGTTCCGATCACGATTCTGTCGCCGTGAAACGTGTCATAAATCGCCGATCCTTCACGTAAAAATTCCGGATTGGATGCGACAGATATGCTGACAGGCTCCGCAAGATGTTTAGAGATCAGCCCCTCAATCAAATCGTTTGTCCCGACGGGCACTGTGCTTTTCGTTACCACGATGGCATCCCGTTTGATATGCCGGGCGATGCGTTTGGCCGCATCTGTAATATGCTCCAGGTTGGCATGCCCGTCGCTTTTCTGCGGTGTGCCGACCGCTATAAAAATAATGTCTGCCTGTGCCAAGCCTGACTCATAGCTCGTTTCAAAGCTAAGCCGCCCATCAGCTGCATTTTTTCTCATCAGCTCTTCAAGACCCGGTTCAAAAATGGGGGAAATGCCCTTTCTCATTTCATCAATCTTGTGAGCGTCAATATCTAAGCAGGTTACATGATGTCCAATCTCAGAAAGAGAAACACCTGTCACAAGACCGACATAGCCTGTTCCGATGACTGTTATATTCATTGTTTCCCTCCAACAGTTAAATTGCTGCTTTGCAGCTTCCGTATTATCGTATGAGAACATCCTATCATGAATGCGGATGATCTCCCGCATAGCCTGTCGGGTACAGCCTGTACAGATTTCTGAAATGTGATTCAATCATACAATATACTATTATATCGCTCTCAAAAAGAATGTGGTGAAATGAGAACCGGCTGTTTAAAAAAGCCCAAATAATTTTTTTCTTTTGACCGGCTGTGCGGGCTGTCTGATAATCGTCTGATTCTGCAAGAGAAGCTCGGCGTTTTCCGTTAGCATATAAGGAAATTCCGGACCGAATTCTTTCTCTAGCACATATAGGGCCTCTTGAGTGTGGAAAGTTCTCGTTTTCACATTATGGGCATCTGAGGCTACGAAATGGATCAAATTGGCTTCAGCCAGCCGGAGAGAAAATGCTTTCAGCTGTCTGCCGAAAGTCCCCGCAAGACTTCCTGAAGTTATCTGAGATGCTGCTCCTTTTTCTACAAGATGATACAGCAAGGACGGATTCTCGCGAATTTCCCTGTTGCGTTCAGGATGGGCGATGACCGGAATATATCCTTTCAGCTGCAAATCATAAAACAGCTGCTCCGCATATCGGGGAACCTGGTCAAACGGAAATTCAATCAGAATGTACTTCGTACCGTTAAGCGAAAGCAGCTGCCTTTCCGCAAGGTCCCGTTCCAAATTGCCGTATATTCTGATTTCTTGCCCCGGAAGCACGGTTAAAGGGATGTCTTCTTTGATTAAACGTTTGTTTAACTGATCTGCCGCTTCTCTGACTGCGGCTGGTTCGTTTTCATACACACCGTTCTTATGATGCGGTGTCGCAATGATAGTCCGAATCCCCTGGCAAACAGCGGCTTTTGCCATTTCTATGCTTTCGGCTGAATTACCTGCCCCGTCATCCATTGCCGGAAGAATGTGACAGTGAATATCTATCATGTCTTAGCCCCCTTTTTACGCAAAAATAAATAACGGGCAAGATGCACGTTATTTATTTTTGTATGAAATTTTCCTTATTTCCGTAATATCCGTACTCGGAATGCTTCGAAAGCTTTTTGCCGTTCATAATCGCCCCAAGGAGCTTGCTTGTGCACGATTCAAGTGCCTCTTTCGCTTTTGCAGCTTGTTCCTTATCGGTTTTCCCGCTTGAAATGACCAGAACAGAACCGTCTGCCACGTTGCCTAAAATTTGTGCATCCGCTACGGCAAGAATAGGCGGCGTATCAAAAATGACCATATCATATGCCGCACACGCTTCGTCCGTCAGTTCTTTCATCCATTTTGAGGAAAGAAGCTCAGCCGGGTTTGGCGGGACCGGGCCGCTCGTCAGCACGTCTAGATGTTTTTCATTAGAAGCTTGTACAGCCTGTTCCAGTGAGCTTTTCTTTAATAAAACGGATGTTAAGCCAATCATATTTTCAAGGTGGAAGGCCGTATGTACTGTTGGTTTTCGCAAATCAGCATCAATCAGAAGCACTTTTTTTCCCTGCTGGGCAAATACGACAGCCAGGTTAGCAGCCGTCGTTGACTTTCCCTCCCCGGGACAGGCCGATGTGATCATCACTGATTTCATCTGGCGGTCTACTGAAGCAAACTCTATATTCGTACGAATCGTCCGATATTGTTCAGAGTTCAAGGATTTCGGCTCTGTCATCGCAATGACATTCCTGCGCATCCAAGAACCCCTGCTTTTTCTAAACGCCAAAATGTCCACTCCCCGTTTTTTCAGATTGCATACCATGCAAGCTCTTCGCTGTTTTCGGCTCATTGGCAATGGTGGAAACCGTGCCTAAAACCGGTATATCCAGCAAGGATTCGAGCTGCTCTTCCGATTTGATCGTATTATCCAAATGCTCAAGCAGGAAGGCCAGTCCGATGCTTCCCGCCAATCCCGCCGCAAACGCGATGGCAATGTTGAGAAGCGGCTTTGGCGATACAGGGGACGGATGTTCTGAAACCTCGGCTTTTGACAGAATGCTGACATTGTCAACATTCATAATGGATGTAATTTTGTCTTGAAAAACAGATGCGATGGTATTGGCAATATGAGCCGCTGTTTCTGCATTTTCATCCTTGACTGATATGTTGACCACTTGGGAGTCCTGCTCGCTGGATACCGTAATTTTGTCATTCAGTTCCTGAGAGGTCATCGACAGGCCCATTTCTTTAATGACTTCGTCTAAGATGGCAGGGCTCTTAATGATGACGTTATACGTATTGATTAACTGAAGATTTGTTTGGACATCGTTAAATTGGACTTCTTTTTGGTTGTTTTTCGATTGATTGACCAGAATCTGTGTTGAATTTTCATAGATGGGTGTAAGTGCGAAGAAGCTGATGAGTCCGCCGGCAGCAGTGGCAGCTGCGGTTACAATCATAATCAAAAGTATGCGTTTTGTTAACGTAGATAATATCTCTTTTAAACTAGTAGATTCTCCCATGATACCTCCAAATCTCTTATAGCATCCTTTTCCATCTACGATTATACAACGTAGAAACCGCATTTCTCCAGCTTTTCACATGACACAATTCGACATTTTTTTACAAAACGGTATATTGCGGCTTTTTATGTAAGCGCTATATTTACTGTTTTGGCAATGCTGTCTCTTTTTCTTCTATTCAGGCAGACACATCATCTCGCATAAAAAAAATCCCGCAAAAGGCGTGCGGGATTCTTATGTTGCATATCCATTTTTAATATGAGAAATCAAATTTTCAAGCATTTCCTTCGTCGTCATCTCAGATGACCGCTCACCAATTTCATGTGCATGCATCAAAATTTTCAGAAATTCCTCTTGATTCAATTTCTTTTCACTCATTTTTTTGTTCCTTTCAGCTTCCATTAAGTTGAAAACACGATTATTATATGATGCCGGTTATCAATTTGCAATCTCTAATACATCATTCGACACATCCCATTTTTTATGTCCTTTTTTAGGAAAAACTTTTTCAGGCCGATGTGTTGCGATATAATAGAGAAATTGGATCTTTTTATTACGTGACTCGGTTAGGAGCGATAATCATGCTTCAGAATATGATTTCCAAAGACGATGTGCTGGCATCTGCTGAACAGTTAAAAGAACTTCTTCCTTACAATGAAGAAAATGTTCAGCTGATCAAAAAAGCCCTTATTTTATATCGGCAGGATTCAGTCTATCGTTTACAAGCAGTGAGTCCGACGGAAGTTACGGCTTACGTGCAGGATGTTGTGCCTGTACGGGTCACATTGAACTTGTTTGTCATAGTCAAAAGCGGCTGTTCATGTCCGTCCGGAAGAATCTGCCGCCATATGCTGGCTGTGTTTTTATATGTATATGCAATGTTCGAGCGGGTGGGTACTTTTACAGAGTATTGGCTGGAGCGGGAAAAGCTTGAGGAAAGCAAAGAGCTCGTCCGCCGCCAGTTTCAGGAAAAGGTGCTGCCTAATGAAGAATCGCTTTCAAGCTGGCTTGCTTTTTTTGATTCAGAGTTCTCTCTCTGGCAGGCGCGCACGCCGGAAGGCAGCCAAAACATGCAGGGCCTCTATTATGGGTACCTGTCCGCATTAAAAAAGCATGCGCCGAACAAGCCGGAGCTGAAAAGCCTGTACCAGATTCATTCCGCGATTGCGGTTTGGCTTCGCATGTTCACATTGATTGAAGCAGGCAAGCTGAACCCCGAGCAAGATTTTTATTCCCTCAATCCGTACGTTGAACAGCTGATGGATACAATCTACAGCTCTATTGATAAATTAAAAACATACGCGCTGTCTTTTGCGCTTGATCCATTTTTGGAAAAAACACCGGATGTTATCCGAAACTTGCTGCTGAAAGAAGAAATTTTTCAATATGAACGCATCCGCATCTTCGGTGAAATTTGGAGTGCGCTGCTGGCCCGCCCAAAATGGGTGGTGCGCGAACAGGAGATTTTGAAAAAAGAAGCCGGACGGCGTTTTTCCCCTGAATTGCAATTCGGGCGCCTGCATTTGGAATTCTTGCAGAAGAATGATGATGCTATTTTTGCGGAAACCGATCAATTCCCGCCGGAAGCGCTGCCGTATACGTTTCAGTGGCTGAGTGAAATCACGGCCAAGAAGGATTGGAGACGGCTGAAAATATGGTACCAGCGGATTGAACCGATTGCGATGGGTTATACGAAGCTGGATAAGCCGTTTAAAGAGATTCGCGACGTGATCGGCGAGCTGTTCCTTCTCCTGAATGCCTATGTGAAGCAAACCAATGACCAAGCGCTGTTTGAACGCTATGCCGCGGGCTGTCTGCCGTATACGTTCACAGAATACAGCCATCATTTATATGAGAAAAAACGATATGCCGAGTGGATCGAGATTCACAGCCTTGTCGGCTTTTCCATCTATGAAATGGATAAAATCATGCTGAAGGAAATTGCAGCGAGCGATCCGGAGGCGCTTATACCGGCTTATCACAGAGAAGTGGCCTTTTTTATCGATCAGAAGAACCGCAGCTCGTACAAGGAAGCCGCCCGGTATTTGAAAAAATTGCGCACCCTGTACAGAAAAGCGAAGAAAATGAAGGTGTGGGAGCGGTATATTCAGCAGCTGAGCTCGCATTACAAGCGCCTGCGCGCACTTCAAGAAGAACTGCAGAAAGGAAAGTTGATTGATGGCGAGTCTTAAAGAAATTCTCATTCACGTCGAACAAATGGAAGATGGATCATTTACACTCTCAGCCTTTGATGAGAATGAGCAGCCTCTTCCCTACAGCCACATGAAAAAGCATTTGTTCCAATGGCACGAATCCTCATTTTACGGAACCTTTCTTGAGGATGTCAGCTTCATCGGGACAACCGCTGTTTTGCTTTCTCCATGGATGACTGTAGAGCTTCTCGGCAAAAACTCGTTCAACTCATTCAGCTCCGTGCAGCTTACAGAAGAAACGGAGCCGCTGATCGAGGCGGCATCGACCATCTATGAATTTATCGCGGACGGCGATTTTCTGCCTGACTATGAAGCGTGGACAAACGGGGTTTTTCGCTGGAAGGACCGCGACAATATACTGGATGGCTTTACCGCGGATTGGTTTTCCGCTGCCGTGCAGGATTACATCCAATATGACGATGACCTGCGGGAGAAATGGGAACACATCAAGGAGAAATCGCCTGCGGTCACGACATTCCGCGGACATTTTCTCGATGAAACGGATTTTCTTGAAGGGATCGGCTGGATTGACGATCAATCTCCATTTACAGTCGGCCTGCGCTTAAATGAACCGGACTTCGACGGAGACGATTGGAAAATTGAGTTGTTTTTACGGGATAAAAAGAGCGGCGCTGTAGAATTCTTTGACGGACTGAAGAGCCTCAAAAAATCGTGGCAGGCATACAGCGATAAAATCGCGCGTGAGCAGGATCGCTTTCACAGAACGGTTCCATGGCTGTCATTTGATTCCGGCACAACGCTGATTTCCGAGGAAGAAGCCTGGATCTTCCTGTCAGAAGCGAGTGAGACGCTTGTCGATATGGGCGTTGAAATTCTCCTCCCTTCCTGGTGGCAGATTGTCAGAGACAGCAACATGATGCTGAAGGCAAAGGTGTCGTCCGCTCCGCGCGGCGAGTCATTTGTCGGCATGAATGCGCTGCTCGATTTCAATTGGCGGTTTGCGACAAATGGAATTGAGCTGACTGAGGCTGAATTTAATGAGCTCGTCGCCAACAACAGGCGCCTCGTTAATATCCGCGGACAATGGGTAAAAATCGATCCGCAGTTTATCAAACAGATGAAGCGCCTGATGGAAAAAGCGGAATCAGAAGGACTCCACATGTCTGATATTCTGGCCCGCGAACTAATGGATCAGCAGGAAGGCGGGCCAGAAGACGCAGATCTGATTGATACAACCGCTTTTGCCGGCATTCAATTTGATCTGTCCAAACAGCTCAGGTCACTGATCCGGAAGCTCACTGCCGCGGAAAATCTGCCGGAGCACGAAGTCAGTCCTTCTTTCAAAGGAACGCTCCGCCCTTATCAGAAATACGGCATGAACTGGCTGCTGTTTCTAAGGGAAAGCGGTTTTGGCGCCTGTCTGGCTGATGATATGGGGCTTGGAAAAACAATTCAAATGATCGCCTATTTCCTTCACGTGAAGGAAAGCGGCCGGCAAAAAACGCCGAATTTGATTATCGCGCCGACATCTGTACTCGGCAACTGGCAGCGAGAGCTTCAAACCTTTGCCCCTGGTCTGTCTGTCGCTCTCCACTATGGGCCGCGCCGTCCAAAGGGTGATGATTTCAAAGCGCATTATGAAAACGCAGATGTGGTACTCACTTCATACGGACTGTCGCATGCCGATTCGGAAGAGCTGTCTTCTGTGACGTGGAGCACGATCTGCCTTGATGAAGCGCAAAATATTAAAAACGCGCATACGAAGCAATCACGCGCCATCAGAAAGCTTAAAGGGGTTCACCATATCGCGCTAAGCGGCACGCCGATGGAAAACCGCTTAACGGAGCTGTGGTCCATTTTTGACTTCATGAATAAAGGCTACCTTGGCAGTCTGACAGGTTTCCATAAACGCTATGTGCTGCCGATCGAAAAAGACCGGGACGAAAAGAGAATCGGACAGCTCCAGCAATTAATTCGGCCGTTCCTTCTCCGGCGGACGAAACGGGATGAGGAGGTCGCGCTCAACCTTCCTGAGAAGCTGGAAGAAAAAGAATTTATCCCGCTGTCAGCCGAACAGGCATCACTTTATGAGCAGCTTGTCAAAGACACATTTGACCATATGACGTCACTGACCGGTATGCAGCGAAAAGCCTTGATTCTCAGCATGCTCGGACGGCTCAAGCAAATATGCGATCATCCTGCACTCTATTTAAAGGAAGATCAAACCGAACTGCTGGCCGGCAGATCGGTCAAGCTCGAAAAACTGCTTGAGCTCATGACAGCGATCCGCGCCCAAAACGAAAGCTGCCTCATTTTCACGCAATACATTCAGATGGGGAACATGATGAAGCGGCTGCTTGAAAAAACGTTTGGTGAACCTGTGCAATTTTTAAACGGGAGTCTCTCCAAGCAAGAGCGGGATACACTCGTAGAAAAATTTCAGAAGAAAGAATACCCGACACTGATTCTTTCACTCAAAGCTGGAGGCACCGGGCTTAATTTGACCGCTGCCAATCACGTCATCCATTATGACAGATGGTGGAACCCAGCGGTTGAAAATCAAGCGACTGACCGGGCATACCGCATAGGGCAAGAGCGCTTTGTCCACGTGCATAAAATGATTACGACGGGAACAATCGAAGAAAAAATTGATGTCATGCTCGAATCGAAGCAAACGCTGAACGATCAAATTATCCAAAGTGAAAACTGGATTACCGAGCTTTCCACACAAGAACTCGAAGAATTATTTACATTGAGCGCCTCAGCGCAATAATTAACTATAAAAAAAGCTGGCTCCTAAAAGAGCCAGCTTTTTTCCGTTCATAGCCGTCACGCCGAATTTCCCAAAGAATCCGTTACGCCGGTTATCAACAGGATACACTTTTGGTGCAGCATATAAACCTACAGCAAATTCTTAATCATATAGGCGACGCCGTGTTCGTCATTGGTCAAGGTGACAGCGTCGGCCATCGCTTTGATATCTTCCCGCGCATTGCCCATCGCTACACCCTTGCCCGCAGCCTCCAGCATTGATTTGTCATTTAAGCTGTCACCCACAGCTGCGGTTTCTTCGATCGGAATATTCAGCCGTTCCGCAAGCCTCTTCAGCGCCTGCCCCTTAGAAGCTTTGCGGGAAGAAAGCTCAAAGTTGTGCTCAGCAGAACTGACAAGCGTCAAATCTTCAGCATGCTCATATCTTTTCCAGCCTGCCTCAAGCTTCTCTTTGAAGAAGGAAAAGCCGAGAATATTATAAAAGTCGATCTCCTGATCGGACTCAAACAGTTCTTGAAACGAGCCAATGTAAGCAAAACCGGATTGGCTGTATTGCACCTCGGCCGCCTGCATCAGCACGGAAAGATCCGCGTCCGGATTCGCGCTCTTAAATCGGTCCAGCTCAACATCAAGAAGTTCTCTCCCGTTTTGCGGCGTATAAATGGCTGAACCCGTGAATACCTCGTAGTAATAGTTTTCCGACTCAAGCCATGAGAGAATGTCATAGGCCTGTTGTTTTTCAATGGTTTCCTGATGATAAAGCCTGCCGTCAGGATCGTGAATAACGGCGCCGTTTGCGCTGATGACCCACGTTTTGATTCCGAGCGGCTTAAAGATCGATTCGACGTCAAAATGAGCGCGTCCAGTAGACACCACCACTTCAATGCCGTCCAGCTGTGCCTGCCGCAGTGCGCTTTCATTTTCCAAGCTTACCTGATGCTTGCTGTTGAGTAAGGTTCCATCTAAGTCAATCGCAATTAATTTCACGTTTGTCAGCCCTTTCCTTCATCCTGCTCTGTCACAAGAAGTTCTACACCGTTACGGTCAAGCAAGTCACAAAACCCCTGACTCGGCAGCCTGTCTGTGATCAACAGATCGATTTCGCTCAGCTCCGCATATTGATAAAAACTGGTGCTTCCTAGCTTCGAATGATCTGCAAGCGCGATCACTTGCTTTGCCTGCTGAATCATTTTTCGTTTGACCATTCCATCTTCTTCATGCGCAATCGTAATGCCATGCTCAGAAATGCCCACTACACCGATGAGCGCTTTATCGACGTGGTAGCTTGAGAGCTTTTCAATCACAGAGGCGCCGTACAGAAAACGGTGCTCCTTTTCCAGCTTGCCTCCGAGCAGATAGATTTCAATTCCCTCTTTATCGGACAGCACGTCCGCAAGATTAATCGAGTTGGTGATTATCGTACAATCACCCGCATTCAAATGCTTTGCACATGCCTGAACAGTTGTAGAGGCGTCTAAAATCACACGGTCACCATCATGTATGAGCGATGCGGCAAGCCTGCCGATCTTGTTTTTTTCTTCTGATACTGTTTTCAGGCGGCCAGAGTAGTTTTGAATTTTCTGATGCACAGTCGGCAAAATGGCCCCGCCCCTTGTGCGAATGATGGCATTCTGTTCCTCCAGCTTCACGAGATCCCGTCTCGCTGTATCCCTTGATACTTGAAGGAGCGTACAGATTTGCTCCGTTGTAATTCGGTTATGCTGTTTTAAAAAATCCAAAATCGCTACTAATCTTTCTTCTTGGTACACGCCCTCATTCCTTTTCTTAGCATTCATCTTTAAGTAATTATAAGTTTTTACTCAATTACAATCAACATTATTAAGTGGTTTTAAGCGAAAATGCATCTTAAGAACCAATTTTTCCTAAAAAGAAAAACCAGTCTGGTCGACTGGTCAATGTTGAGGGGATGATGCGGGGATCCGATTAATCATGAATGGATGGGATAGAAACGGGGAGGAGCAGAGGGATCAATCGGCAGCTTTTTCCCGGGGTTTAGTGTCCATAAAACGAACAGTATCTGCCAGCACTTCGGTTACATACACGTTAACGCCCTCTGCGTTTTCATAGCTTCGTGTCTGGATCCGTCCGCTTACACCGACGAGAGAACCTTTTTGGCAATACAGCGCCGTGTTTTCAGCTGTTTTTCTCCAAAGCGTGCAATTGACGTAATCAGCCTCAATTTCACCTGAAGCGTTTTTGAAGCTGCGGTTTACCGCGAGCGTAACGTGTGCAACTGCCGCACCGGCGGAAGTGTAGCGAAGCTCAGGATCTTTTGTAAGACGTCCGACAAGCATGACCTGATTGAACATGCGATTCCTCCTCTCCTTGCGGTTATAAGTATTGTAGATGATGCAATGAGAAAAGAAAAACGCTTAAAAATGGCTTTCAGCCTCTGTTTTTATCCTTCGTTTTCATTTTTCCTTCAGCTAAAAACATCTTTTGTTTTTTCCCTTTAAAGAAATATGTGCTTTTTAAAAACCGGAAAAAGATTTGCTTTGTCAGCCAATTTTGCGTATTCATACACACATAGGAAGAGCCATCCCATGCAAACCACTGAAAGCTCAATTTTTTTTCCGGCAATGACACCTCAATTTTATACTGCTCCATGCCATCGTGTGTTTCGTATAAAAAACTCATCCTCCCTTTTTTGTTCAAATGAACCTCAAACACTTCTTTACGGCTTAATATATATGCTTCATCCTTTTGAATCAAACGGTTTTCAGAAGGAGTGCCGTCAATATAGATTTCTTTTAAACGAAATTGATTCATACCACATCTCTCCGTAATCCATAGTCAGTTACAGTATAATGAAAAAATAGAAATTATTAAATGTTTCGCTAATACAAAATTCTTTAGCCCCAGCATTGCAGCATTTTTTCCTAGAAAACGTTTATGTTATAATGGAAGGCAAGAAATCTTTGGAAGTAATCGGGGTGAGAAAAGAAATGAAAACCTTCAAACTGGTTGACTTGAATGTGGAACGAGTGGACAAGGAAGAGAAATCAATTGAACAGTTTCCCCTTATTGACGGACTGATTATAAATAAAGAAGACGGTGAAAATCACTGGCTGATCGAGGCGCTTGTACCGACAGAACACCTGTCTTTTTTTGAACAGCTTCAGAACAGCCAAACTGAAGCCAAAGTATTTGTAACGATCACGAAAAAAAGCAACCGCCCCGCCCAGCTGACAGCGGCAGTGAAAAATATTGTCAAGCTGGAAGAAAGCATACAGGTTTTAATCTACGGACAAATGGTCACTAGAAAACAGCAAGGCACTGAGACCATTCTGGAGTCTCTTGTAAAAGAGGGCTATACAGGAACAAAACTGATTGAGGCGTTTAAGCAAAAAATATAGGGGACATTTTTCCGAGAGAACCGGCTCAGAAGCGAAGAGCCTCAAAATATATTCTGCATTAAAAAAACTGCCGTTTTGAACGGCAGCTTTTATTTTCGTGCTTTCACTCTTGCATTTTTAATTTGTATGGCCAAAGGAATCAACCAATTTCCCTTTAACAACGAGACGCCCTTCGGTTTTGACCGCCTTGTCACATGTGATTAACGTAATCTCCTTTTTGTTTGTCTCCTCAATTACCTCAGCATCCATCTCCGATATGATGTCTTTCGATGTCACAGAAAAGATATAATCCTTTTTAAAATCAGTGATAACAATTTGGGCACCTGTTTTTATGTTTTCCAGAGGTCCGAACAAAAGGCTCTTTTGCTTCAGATGATGGCCCGCCAACGGATAATTTCCCTCGCCCATTTTCTGATCCGGGCGCATTGTTGCCGCCCCGATCAAAAGATTGTCGTTGGTAGTGCCTTTTAGGATCGGAAGCTCCAGACCGATACTTTTAATGGTGATCCGCCCGATGATCGTTTTCTGATCGTGATCAAAGCCAGCCTTTATTGCTTCCATCAAATCAGGCGGCTGGATGGAGTCAAATTCAAAAACCGCTTCTTTCTCATTATTTTCTTTCAGCTGCTCCACAGTTAATGCCGACTCAGTCTGGCTTTTGCTAAGATAGGCTATGATTCCCCCTTTGATATAAGGAGAAGAGATCAGCAGCAGTCCGAAAAGAATGAACACCGTCATGATCATTTTCTTGTACATGCAAAAAAATTCCTTTCTTATGCTTCTCAAAAATAAGCGTAGCACTTTTAAAAAAGCACCTGATCGGTTCTTCAATGATCAGGTGCCTTCATATTTATCCTTTTCTTTGCTTCTTTCTTGAGGCAACGGCTAAGCCTCCGCCTGCCATAAGCAGCAGAATACCAATCATGGCTGTCAGCATGCTGTCTGTATCTCCGGTTTTCGGAAGGGTTTTATCTGTGTTCGGCTGACCATTCGAGCTGCCATCTGTACCATTGGTTTTCGAGTGATCTCCGTCATCCTTCATGTCTCCACCCGGCGCAGGTTTATCAGGTTTGTCATGTTTGTCAGGTGTTGGTGGCGTTTTTACTTTCTGATTAGAAATCACGATCTCGACAGCTTTTGGCTGTCCTTTTTCTATTGTGAATTCAATCGGTGTTTCATCCAGTTTGTAACCTTCTGGTGCCTTTGTTTCAATCAATTGATAGCTTCCCGGCGCAAGCCCGTTTACTGTGAACTGGCCCTGTTTATCCGTTTTCCAGAGTTCAGGCAGCTCTTTTCCATAGCCGTCAGTTTTTACAGGCTTGCCGCTTGCGTCCACTAACTTGAATTCAGCGCCCTCCAAAACTGTCGTTTTATCGTCTTGATCCACTTTCGTCACTTTCACGTCACCTGGTGCCAATATGTTTTCCGCGGTGATTTTGACTGGCTTTGTGTCAGTATTTGTGATCTTGAATGATATAGGTGTTTGATCCAAATGATAATCCTTAGGCGCTTTTATTTCGACAAACTGATATTCGCCAGCTTTGAGGCCGTGAACCGTAATCTGTCCTTTTTCATCGGTAGTCAAGCCGGATTTCAGCACTTTTCCGTTGGCGTCTGTCAGATTGAACTCCGCGCCTTGCAGAACTTTATTTTTATCTTGCTGATCCACTTTGGTGAGAACGACAAGGTTCTTCGTATTAACTGCTGTCACTTTCACTTGTTCAGGTTTGCCGCCATCTTCAGCTTTAATGGTGAATGACACTGGTTTTTCGGATAAAAGATATCCATCTGGCGCCTGTTTTTCAACAAATTGATAGCTTCCCGGCGCTAACCCGTCAACTTCAATTTTGCCGTCTTCTTTTGAGACTAGATCATCTCTCACTGTTTCCCCATTGCTGTCAGTGATTTTGAATACCGCGCCTGCTAAGCCTTTTCCATCTTGATCTTCTTTCGTCAGCTGAACCGATCCTTGATAGTTCATGACGATCCCGGCATTCGCGGATTTTGGCTTTCCTGTTGCTGATTCAGAAATGGTAAACTCTTTTTTCTCCGTGTTTAGCACATAACCGGCTGGCGCTTTTGTTTCAACAAAGGCGTAACGGCCCGGCGCAAGGCCTGAAGCTGTGATATTCCCGTCTTTATCGGAAGTCAGCTCTTCTTGAACCGTTTTTCCTTCTTGGTCAATGATTTTAAAGACGGCTCCTTCAAGTTTTTGGCCTTCAGCATTCTCCTTCGTGAGCTGAGCAGAGCCTTTATGGTTAATCGCGATCCCAGCATCCACTGGCAACGGCTTTCCTGCTGCGGAATCAGAAATCGTAAACTCTATTTTCTCCGTGTTTAACACATAGCCGGCTGGCGCTTTCGTTTCAACAAAGGCATAGTGTCCCGGCGCAAGGCCTGAAGCTGTGACTTTCCCGTTTTTATCTGATGCCAGCTCTTCTTGAACCGTTTTCCCTTCCTTATCGATAATTTTAAAGACGGCTCCTTCAAGCTTCTGGCCATCGCCATCTTCCTTTGTTAACTCAACTGCGCCTTTATCATTTACAGCAATCCCGGCATCTGCGGATTCAGGCTTTCCTGCTGCTGATTCTGAGATCGTAAATTCTTTTTTCTCCGTGTTCAGCACATAGCCGGCTGGCGCTTTCGTTTCAACAAAAGCATAACGTCCCGGCGCAAGGCCCGAAGCCTCTATTTTTCCGTCCTTATCCGAGGTCAGCCCCTCTTGAACAGTATTTCCATCCTGATCGACAATGTTGAATACTGCGCCTTCAAGCTTCTGGCCCTCAGCATTTTCCTTCGTCAGAGAGACTTTTCCTTGGTAGTTGGTCATTGCTCCCAAATTCACATCGGACACTTGATTCTGTTCATTTTTTGCGATGGAGAAGTGAATTGCTTTTGTATTTACGATAAAGCCTGCCGGTGCTTTCGTTTCTGTCAGGCGATAGTAGCCCGCCGGCAAACCGTTCATTTCCACTTTTCCGTTTTTATCTGATTTTATGTCTGTTCGTATGAGAGTATAGGTGCCGTCATTTGACTTTTTCTCCAGCTTGAAAACAGCACCAGCCAAAGGTTTATTTTGTTCATCTTGTTTGATAAGCGTCACCTTGTTCTGTTGATTTACGACTTTGTACAGCGCTCCTGCCTTAGAGGAATTTCTGTCTATCTTAACAGGGACCCCTTTTACATAAGCATCGCTGATCGTATATCCGTCAGGCGCTTTTACTTCTTTTAATACGTAGGAACCGTAGCGGATATTTCCGAATGTAAGCTTCCCGTCAGCATCTGTCGTGCCTGTGCGCAGGAGCTGCTTGGCGTCCTCAGACCATAATTGAAAGTCTGCTCCTTCAAGAGCTTTATCGTCCTCACCTGTTTTAAAGATCGTCAGGCTTCCTTTTTCTCCAGATCCGGAACCGTCGCCGCTTGAAATGGCAACAAAGATCGAGCTGGTGTTTTCCTGAGTCTGCTCTTTCACATTTGTTCCTGAAATGGACACCTTATTTTTAACATGGCCGTTCGTTCCGGCTATGTTAATCAGAGACCGGTATTTGATCACATAGGCACGGTCAATTTGCTTATAGCTGCCTATGAATGTCAGGACAAACGATTGTTCACCGGTTGTATTGTTGGTTTTGATGTCTAACGTGTAATCTTTGTCTTTTTGAAGCTCGACATCGCCCGCGGTCAGATTGCCGCTGCTGTCTTTGACCACACCGTTTTCATCATATTTTGCTTGATATACTTTAAAAGAATCTGCATCTAGTATTTGATTTTCGTCCGGCGTGTCAGTAACTTTTACGTCATCCAGCGTTGATTGGCTGGAGTTGACATTAATGTTCCAATCGATATAGCTTCCATTTTGTTTGCCGCCTTTGAAAACCAGATTTCCTCCGTTCGTAACTGAAACAGATCCCGTCAACGTGCGGTCTGCATAACCGTCATTATAGTATGTTGCCTTGTTTGTGTACTGGTTCTGATCTATGACCTGCCCCTTGAGTGATGTTTTAAACTCAATCAGATATGGTACAGAATCGCCTGTTTTAAGGTGTACCGTCAGAGTCCGTTCATTTTTCTCTGAAGGCTCTTCGACATCATACTTGGAAGGGTCAAGTGCGTCTCCTTCTGTGATGGAGCCGTTTTTATTGATCGTATAGCTCTTAACCACAACGGAACCCGGGACAAATTGCTGAGGGTCTGTTATGGCATCTTTGATATAAGGGTTTTTCGTCGGCTCGCCATTATAATTGACGCCGATTTTCCACGTGATTTCCTTTGAAACCGCGTTGTATGAACCGTTCTTGAATCCATTATTTGTCGTCTGATGATTCGGCGTAAAACCGCTTGATACCTTATTCGTGCGCTCGTTGCCGTTTTGATCAGTCCATGTTGACTGAGCTGTATTCTTGACGCTTTCGTTAGAATAATCAGCATTGAATGTTGTTGTGTAAGTCATCTTAAATTGACTGTTTGTTTTTTTGTAATCCCCGATCAATGCCAAAGTAAAGCCTTGATGGCCGGGTTTTTTTGTCAACGTGTAATCTTTGTCTTTCTGTAATGTCCTGTTGTTTGTTATATCTTGAATTTTGAACGAGTCATCAATCAGAACCAGCCCGCCGCTTTCGAATTGATCATCCAGCGTCCAATTATTCATCTCATAGTTGTTTTTATTAACTGTAATCGTCCAATCAGCCGTCTTTTTCTCATAATCAACATTTGAATACCCTTTGATGAGGTTCTGTTGAATGGCTATTCCAGAAGCTTCTTTTGAATCCCCTGTTCCGGTCACCACGCTGTTGGTGTATGTTGTCGATTTATCAATGATCACGCCGCTGTTGACCTTTGTTTGATATGTGATTTTGTAAGCGCTGGTAATGGTTTTATTAAATTTGACTTCAAATCCGCTTCCATTATCGATCAGCGTATAGTCCTCGCCTTCCTTTAAAGGCGTTCCCGCTTGCTCGCTGCCGTTCTGTCCAAAGGTAATAGGAATAACCTTCAAAGAATCTTTCACAAGATGCAAATCGCCAGTTCCAAAAGAATCTTTAATGCTGGCCTTGGATTGGTCGATCTGTTTCTCACCGTAATTGTATGAAAGAGCCCAGCTGAATGTTTGAGATTCTCCATCATAGCCGGTCGATGATTTCGCGATCATTTTTCCATATTTAGCTGCAACAGTGGCTTCGGCAGAAATGGGTTCCAGGTTGTCTCCGCTGAATGCCGCCTTGTTCGTCAGCGTTAGATTTCCGCCTTCACTCGGCTTCGCACTATTGTCAATGTCAGTTTCGTATACAAGGCGGTAGGCTGAATCAATCGTCCCATCAAATGTGACATTTCCTTTTGAATCAACGCTGTAGCCGGAAGAAACTTCATTTCCTTTGCTGACAGAACCATCAATGTTCACATTGAGTTCATACACTTTAACTGAACGGTAGATTAAGCCCTCTGGAAGGCTTTCCGTGAGTTTGGCATTTTTGACTTGATCCAATTTTTTATTGACATCGACCGTCCATGTTACTTTGCCGGGGTTGATGCCTTTATCCAGCACACCTGATTTATCAATGGTTTTACTTACATTTGGCTTAAAATAAACCGTTGTTTCAGGAGTATTGGAATTCACAGGGAAAGGAATCTTTTGTGTTGTCGATCCCGTTATTTTTTTCTCGTTGAACTGCGTATTGATAACCAATGTGCCTTTGACATTAGAACTTTCTTTTACCTCGCCGTTAAATGTCATGACCACATGTCCGTTCGTATCAATAGAAAACGTCCCGTAGGTGGTGTCTCCGGCGCTTAACGGCAGGTTCAAAATGTCATTATGCATAATAAATTCTTTAGGTAGATCAAATTCATATTTATCGCCGACATTGATTGTTTTTCCTAAATCGTCAGGAATGGCCCAATCAATTGAAATTTTCACTGGAGAATTCGTATCGGCGCGATTGCCCTTGTCATATGGTTTTCCGTTTTCGTCCGTCAATGTCACGCCGGTTAAAATAGTTTGCGTGATTTGTTTTTCTTCAGTTTGCAAGCTTTTGAAAGCTGATTGACTTGAGGATGACACTTTTTTTGAATCATCGCTCTTTGGAGAATCACTGCTCTTAGAGTCTGCTGATGGTTTTGGTTCCTCTTCTTTGGGTTCCTTGCTGACTGAAGGTGCAGATTTGTCATCTGTCCCTTTCTGATCTTCCGTATTATCAGAAGAGTCGTTTTTTGGCTCTTCCGCCTCAGCATCTGGTGTTTCATCTTTCTTGATAGGGATGATCACCTGCTGGGTGTTGCCTCCCCCTAGTTGAAAAAGGGCTGCTACTGTATGTTCATCGTCTTTTACATCTGCAGTAAACATGGCTGACAGTGTAATAGTCCCCTTGGCATCAGGAAAATCCGCGGACATGCTATTTAATTTCACCGTCAGAGTGCTGCTGCCCGCTGGCACTTGATAGCTGCCGATGACCTGATCAGCAGATTTGACCTCACCTTTGGCACCTTTATCAAATGTAAAGCTTTTAGGTATCTCCACATGGATATCCTGTTCACTTACTGCTTCTTTATCATGTTTTAATGACCATTCGTATGTCAGTGTCACTTCATCTCCCGGCTTTAATGCCGGTTCGTTTCCTTTTGACCCGTCAACTACCTGATGATTGACGTCTTTGACCGTCACTGAATCGAAGAATTGGCTGTCGCTTGACGATACACCCACAGCCTCCGCTGTAAGAGTATAGCTGGCAATCTGGCTGAAAAAGAATAAGATGGCCAGACTGATGATCATAACGATCCGCCCGCTTTTTTTCAGCCCTGAGGGAAAGCTCCTCGTTCTCAACTTTTCATTCCTCCCTTTTCATATCTATTTTTCACTTGCCGATTGATCCGCGAGACCGAAACTCAAGTCTCATCCCAAAAAAATAACTGTTCATGCCGAATGAGTGTAACAACTAAGATTTGCCATCCGAACCAAACTACATTGTATGAAATGGAACTATACAAATTCTGTACAACTAAAAACGGACTGAATAGGAGATATGAAGTTTCAAACGGAGACTCATGGAGAGGGCCTGCCCTGAAGATGACATGTACAAAAAGAAAACCAGTGTGCATTGATAGGGCACACTGGCTGGAAACGGCTTTTTGCTATGAACATTTTTTAATTAATCTGATCCTTTATTTGTTTGTAGCGCTGATATTCTTTTATTGCCTCTTCTATCTTCCCGTTTTTGTTAAATAGCTTCAGCTTGAATTGCATAATTTTATGATCGAAAGGCTCAATTTTCTCGGCCTGCAGGCAAATGTCCATCGCTTGATGATCGTTCCTTTCACAAATGAGAAAATCGATCAGTTCATAAGCCTTTCCAAGCCAAAGCTGGGCAAGACGTGTCTTTTCCGGTTCTGCCCACAGATAGCCGTGCTCCGTCAGGTAATGATTTTGATAGGACATGAACATATCCATGTGCAGATGTAATGTAGCTGTATTGAGCGGGGGCGCCTCTTTTAGTGACTGTTCCCAGTCCACAACATCAATTTTTGCCCCTGAGAGCCGAAGAATATATCCTGCGTCGGTCTTCTCGATTGTTTGGCTGAAAGGGATCTGGCTGAGTAATTTCCGTATCTGATATATGGTAGAGTAGAGTTGGGTGCTTGCTTTTGAGACATCATAATGAGGCCAAAAAAGATCGATTAATGAGTCTTTACTGACTACACGCCCTTGATTATGAAGTAAAAAGGTGTATATTTCGCGCGCTTTAGATGTTCTCCATTTGACGGGAATGTTTGTTTTGGCACCTTTTAAGATCTGATGAAACTGCAGGTTTCCAAAACATTGGATCAAATAACGCGCCTCGGTATTTTCCACAGATGCTCTAAGCATGTTATTCGTTCTGATTCGCTCAACAGTTGTCTCGAGCCGCTTGTAAATAACAGGCTTTAGCAAATAATCGATAGCATTCAGCTCAAACGCCTTGATAGCAAACTCATTATAGGCCGTGATGAAAACGACTTGGATGTCCTCATTCATCGATTGAATCGCTTCAGCAAGTTCAATGCCATTTACCCCCGGCATTTCAATATCAAGAAACACCGCATCTACAGCAGCAACCCCAGGATGATCCAGAGCTTCAATCGGATCTTGATACGCCGTAATCGATTGAAAGGCGTTTGTCCGTTCAAGCATATTTTTTAAGTGAAGCAATGCCAGGTGCTCATCATCAACAATTAACGCTTTCACAAAACATCCCACCCTATATGCAAAATCGAGATATCAGTAAATAACTTCTATTATATCATGCCAAATAGCCCCATTAATTGGATTCTTTTTCTTTCTATTGTAGCTTTTAAAAGTTTGCATTTACAATATTTATAAAAAATAGGAATCTAAAATGATCCTATTATAAAGGAGCATTGGTATGAAAGAAAAATTCATTTTCATTTCGATTATTTTCGGTTATGCCGCATTCTTTATGGCTTTTATAGCCATTGATCATTTCTCTGGATCAACACTTCCTGCAGCAAAGCATGGGGTCATGAACTTGGAGAACTGGGATTTTCAGAAGAATGGGAATGTACAGCTGAACGGAAAGTGGACATTATATCCAAATCAGATTTTGTCGCCAAAAGAGATTGCTATATCAAAAGGAAAAGATCCCCTCTTCGTTGATGTCCCCAGCAATGTGAAGCTGGCCAAGCAAGGCATCAACGTGGATTACGGAACGTACAAGCTGACGATCAGATCAAAGCTAGACAATCAGGTTTTCGGGATCAGCACGTCGTTTATTTACAGTGCAAATCGCATCTATTTTAACGGACAACTCATAGGGCAAAGCGGCAGCCCTTCAAATAAACCTGATTTTTCAGCACAAAACAGGCCGTATACGAGCTTTTTTTCGCTTCACAAGGGTGATAATGAAATTGTCGTGCAATTTTCGAACTTCGGAAAAACGCCGGGGTGGGGAATCGCAAAGCCGATTACCTTTGGAACCCAGGACCAAATAGTGCGGGAAAACAAAATTTCCTTTCTTAATGATTCAATTATGATTACAGCTTTTTTCATTACCGGATTATATTTTCTTGGCTTTTTCATGCAAAGAAAAAAGGATAAACATTTGCTGTTTTTTTCTGTTATGTGCCTTCTGTTTTCATTCATTATACTGATGATCGGAAAAGAGCGGATTATATTTCTCCTCTTTCCGTCCATTTCATTTTCATTGCTAAATTCAATGAGGGCAATCTCAACTGTGTTTGTCAGCATTGCTGTTTTTCTCTATCTCTATTTTGCTTACAAAGAGATTGTGTCAAAACGTTTTATTCTTATAGCCACCGTTTCTTCCGGGCTGGTCTTGATCATAGATTTTTTAACCGTGGGGTTTATCGGCCATTCCTCATACATATTACATTCTGTGCTAGCCGTTTCGACCCTGGTTTATATTACATATATTTTTACGATTGCAGCGATCCGCAAAATGGAGGGAAGCCTGTATCTGACAATCGCTTCTATATCAATGAGTGCTTTTGTCATTTTAACGACCATCTCCGCTTACAGCGGAAAAACGGCTTTTTCCTTTAATTCGATCTACTCCTTGCCAACAGTCATTGCGTTGTTAGCAGTTGTTCTTCTAATGGCACAGCAATTTGCCGGTGCATTCCGCGAAAATGAAGTGCTGTCGTGGAAACTACTCAGGGTTGACCGGCTGAAGGATGAGTTTATAGCGAAAACATCGCATGAATTTAAAACACCTCTGAACAGCATTATTAATATATGCCAAACGTTGCTGGCCGGCAAAGGAAAAAGAACGATAGAAGAAGAGAAAGAAAACATGCAGCTTGTGATCCGCATGGGCTACAGGCTGTCCAATCTGGTGAATGACATCCTGGATTTAGAAAAAATAAAGCAAGGCTTGCTTCAGATTCATCCGGTGCCTGTTGATATTTATACTTTAGTTTGTTCTGAAATGAATTTCTATAATCTCTTATCGAGACATAAAAACTTAAATATTATGAATCACATTCCAGACGACCTTCCTTTAGTGCTCACAGATGAAAACCGCTTCCGCCAAATATTAACCAACTTAGTAGACAATGCAATCAAGTATACAGCGGAGGGCCAAATCACACTTTCTGCTTCAAAACTGAACGATACCATGATCAAGGTGACAGTTACGGATACCGGAAGCGGCATTTCCGAAGCCGATCGCCAAACCATCTTTGAGTCTTTTCAGCAAGCAGAAACGAATAAAGACGACGGAGCCGGTCTTGGCCTCAGTATTGTCAAACAGCTGGTCCAGCTTCAAAACGGAGACATTTGGGTCGAATCAGAGGAGGGAAAAGGGTCGGCATTTCATTTCACTTTGCCAATTGTCCATCATGAATCCGTGCCTGAAAATAATACAAGTCTTCCAGAATTACAATCCGGGCTAGAGATGACCGGTATCTCTTTAAGCACGCCCTATTACTCTGAGAAAATTGACGCTCCAACCATTCTGATTGTCGATGATAACATTGACAGTTTAAAAATTTTAAGCGATATGCTTGAAGGCGTGCCCTACAATGTAATTGCTGCAAAAAACGGAAAGGAAGCATTAGAAGTGGTTTCTTGCACAAAGCTTGATTTGGTGATTCTGGACTTGATGATGCCGGATATGACTGGTTTCGAAGTCTGTACGAGAATTCGTGAACGATTCAGTATGGTTGATCTTCCGGTTCTGATCATTACAGCAGCCATTATCGGCCACGACAAATACAAGGCTTTTCATGCCGGAGCGAATGACATCTTGCAAAAACCTTATCATTACTCTGAATTTATGGCGCGTATCAAAAACCTGATTATGATGAAGCATACAGCAAATCAAGCCACAAGAATGGAGATGGCTTTTCTCCAGTCGCAAATTAAGCCTCATTTTCTTTACAACGTATTAAATACAATCATTTCTCTCAGTCATTTGGATATTGAAAAAGCGCGGGAGATAACGGCTGAATTTACCAACTATTTAAGAATGAGTTTTGATTTCCAAAATACATCAGCCATCAGTTCATTCAGAAACGAGCTTTCTATTATCAGTTCCTATCTCTCCATAGAAAAGACGCGCTTCGGCGACCGGCTGGACATTCTTTTCGATATAGACAAAGACATTGACTTCATCCTTCCGCCTTTAATGATTCAGCCATTGGTGGAGAATGCCGTTCATCATGGCGTCAGCAAGAAAAGGGGCGGAGGATGGATCAAGCTGACAGTTAAAAAACAAAGCGGGAATGAGTATTACATTAGAGTAGAAGATAACGGCGTCGGTATGCCTCCGGAAAAACGAGAAGATCTCCTATCTTCCGATTTCGATCGCAGCGTCGGATTAAAAAATATCAACCAGCGGCTGAAACATTTTTGCGGAAGCGAATTGGAGATCAGCAGCACCCCAGATGCCGGCACCTCTGTTTCGATGCTTATTCATCTTGCTGAAACAATAGAAAGCCCCGAAACATTAAACGAAGCGAAGGGCCCGGAACTGACCTAAAAGACAACTCTATATGCGTATCCCTTCCAAACATAAAAGAAGACCGCCGTTCTAAACGGCAGTCTTTTTTTTATTCCGGCGATCTTGTTTGCTGCTTCAGCAGGTCTCTGATTTCTTTCAGCAGCTCCTCTTGCGCATCCAGCGCTTCCTCCGCCGCCTCTTCTTCTGCTTCTTTTTTGCGCCTTAACCCATTCAAAGTCCGAATGACGATAAAAATGGAGAACGATATAATTAAGAAATTCACAATCGTCTGTATAAAGCTGCCATACTTCACTACAGCATCGCCAAACGTAAAAGACAAACCTGAAAAATTAAGCCCGCCAAGCAGCAAACCCACCAAAGGCATGATGATATCATTTACCAGAGATGTGACGATCTTGCCGAATGCGCCGCCTATTACAACACCAATCGCAAGATCTACAATATTTCCCCGCATGGCAAAGGCTTTAAATTCTTTCCACATTCAATCACCCGCATTTCTATGTTTGTAAGAAAAAAAAGACAAATGGCCTGTTGCCCATTTGCCTTTTTTCTTTTATTCTCCGAGAGCAAAAGTCAGTTCGACTTCACAAACGACTTCGCCATCGACTGTGGCTACCCCTTTTCCGCGCCCGATTGTACCTCGCGCACGAATAATTTCAACCTCAAGGTGAAGCTGATCACCAGGCTTGACTTGTTTTTTAAACCGGCAATTATCAATGCCTGCAAAAAACGCCAATCTGCCACGGTTTTCTTCTTTAATCAGCATCGCAACAGCCCCGACTTGAGCAAGCGCTTCTACAATTAATACGCCGGGCATGACCGGATACTGTGGAAAATGTCCGTTAAAGAACTCTTCATTAGCAGTTACATTTTTATAGCCTTTTGCCCGTTTGCCCTCTTCAACTTCCGTAATCCGGTCTACAAGCAAAAACGGATAACGGTGAGGGATAATTTCTTTAATTTGCTGAGTATCAAGCATTCTCTTGACATCTCCTTTATCTGCATTAGTATGTATAGCAATCATTAAAGATCGAATCTGTACATTTGAAAAGTATATTATGAATTAATCCCTTTTTCAACCGCGCTAAAATGTAACCAACTGTCAATGAGAGCCGTCAAAAGTTATGATATGATAATTATAGATTTTACCAATAGCAAAGAGGTAGGAAAATGATTTCGAAGTTTATTGAAAAAAGGATGCAAAACATGTTAGACGAGTGGTATTCCGCAATGAGCAAACGCAAAATGAATCACGTTTGCACACTGAAAGAGAAAATTGACCAGCACCTTCCGAAGCTCAAAAAGAATACAAAACTTTGGATGCGTTATCAATTGTTTCAGGCCCGTCATCAGCTGCTTTTTGAGAATCAGGACGGACTTGACTCCTTGTTCGATGATCTGTACGGTCTGGAAGACAAAATGGATGATGAATTGAAATATTATCTGTATTTTTTCTCAGGATTATATGAAATGGTAAAAACAGCTCCGAAACATGCAGTGAATCATTTTAAAAAAGCTGAACAGTACCTTTCCGCCATTGAAAATACGTTTGAAGCCGCGGATTTATATTATCAAACCGCCGGCGCCTATTACTTGATGAAATCACCGCCGCTTTCCATCCAATACGTCAATAAAGCATTACACATCTATTTACATCAATTCGGCTATATAAAAAAGGTGATCACCTGCAAGCTGCTGCTCGCCGTTAATTATATTGATCAAGAACACTATGAAAAAGCTGAACAGCTTTTCAAAGAAATCATTAAGAAAACCCAGCAATTACATGACGAAAACCTGCTTTGCCACGCTTACTATAATCTCGGCTTTTTAAAAGCAACCGAAAAAAAAGACCAGGAAGCGCTTCTTTACTTTAAAAAAGTATTAAAGAATCAAGAATTTGAAACGAATTCACCAGTCTCGTATCTGCATTGTGTGTATGAATCTGTCAGAGCGCTTTTTAAAACAGGAAAGATCACAGAAGCAAAAGCCGTCCTGCAAAAAGGGAAAGAATTATCTGAAAAGGTAGACATTCAAACGATTTACTTAAAATTAAAAACACTTGAAGCGCTCTACACCTCAGCGGAAGACCCCTATGAGCAGCTGCTCGAATATGTGCTTGAATTAGAAAAAATCGAGGCGTGGGTGGATTTAGAAGTGCTGTTAGAAGATATCACGGAATACTACAAAAAAAAGGACGATTTCGAAAAAGCCGCATTTTTTATCATGCGCGGCTGATTGAAAACGCCCCTTTCTTATTATCTGACTGAATTGATTAAACCGAGCATTTGATCCCCCATTGTAATCGTTCTGCTGTTCAGCTGATATGAACGCTGGGACGTGATCAAATCTGTCATTTGTTCTGAAATATCGACATTGGACATTTCAAGAGAGCCCTGCTGCATGCCGATGTTCTGTCTATTCGCGCCATTCAGCTCTTCAAAAGCTGCGGCATTATCAATAGTGAAAAGGTTATTCCCTTCAGATTTCAGCGCTTGAGGGTTATTGACTTGGACAACGCCAAGATTAAACCGCTGAACCGCGTTACCGTCAGATGCGGTTAATGTGCCGTTTTTATTAATGGTGATATTCTTCATTGAGCTGTCAATGGTCACTGTATTACCGTTTTCATCAAGCACCGGATATCCATCCCCAGTGACGAGCTGAAGCTGGTTGGCATTCGCAGCTGACGGTGTTACATACAGCGCTCCGTCCCTCGTGTACTGGCGGTTTCCGTTTACGTTCACCTGAAGATATTGGTATGGAGACGTAAATGCGATATCCAAATCGCGATCCGTCTTCTGAATGCTTCCTTGATCAGACACAAGCCGTGAATTCATCATCGCTCCGACGCCAAGACGCAGGCCGGGCGGCGTTTGTCTGGCTTTTGCCACTTCCTCGTTTTTTTCATCAACCTGATCGAATTGCTGTCTGACAAGCTCAGAAAAATTCGTATCTTTTGCCTTATAGCCGGTTGTGTTGCTGTTTGAAAGATTGCTGCTGATTGTGTCAATCTGCTGCTGCAGCTGGTTTAAGGTTGTTGATGCCGTAAGCATTGACCTGAGCATAGTTGATGTCCCCCGTTTTTTCTTCCGTTATCTTAGATTTTTCCGATTTCATTGGCTGCTTTATCCATACTTTTATCGTAAGCCTGAATAACCTTCTGATTGGCCTCAAACGATCTGTACGCTTCAGTCATTTCTGTATAGGCGCTTGTTACGTCCACATTTGAAAGCTCAGAGACGCCTTGTTTTAATGAGTAGGATACCTGGTTATTTCCTGCTGCGCTTGGCAGATCATTGCCGTCCGCCGTGCTGTACAAATTATTTCCGTCCCTCTTCAGATTTCGGACATCCTCCGCCATTCTGACATCAATCTGGCCGGCTGTCCGTCCGTTCGTTGTCACAGTACCGTTTTCAGACACAGTAAAATGTTCATTATCAACAGTAATTGGCTGGCCATCAGTCGATAAAATTGGATTTCCGTTGATCGTCAGTTGATTATTCTCGTTTAGTGAAAACGTGCTGCTTTTTGAATAACGGATTCCGTCCGCTGTTTGAACCGGATAAAAAAGAGCCGCGTTTTCATTGGTTTCCTTATGAACCGGAACTTGATTTTCGACCAATGTGATGTCTGTAGGCTGATCTGTGGACTTCAAGCTTCCCTGTGTGAAAAGGGGCTTAAGCTCCTGCATATACACACCGGTATTTACGGAACCGATTTCTGTCCTCGATGTTCCGGCCGGAGATTTTGATTCTATTCGGCTTAGCAGCATCTCAGGGAACGCGCGCATAGAGCCTTGATCCGCTTTATATCCGGATGTATTTGCGTTTGCAATGTTATTCGAAAGCATTTCCGTTCTCCGCTGCTGGGCGATCATTGCGGATGTTGCTGTATATAATCCTTTTAACAAATTTCCCACCTCTAAAATGGCATTTTTTCCAGTTGTCATCTAGGAACGTTCGTTCTATAATAAAAATCAGTATTTTATCCTATTATCGTCATTTAACAGCTATTCGTGAAGGCTTTTCATAAAAAAACCCCATTCTTTTTCAGAATGAGGTTAGTCAAATCAGCTTAGTTTGCGTTTAGGAAGCTTGTCCATATTATCAAGCATGACACCTGTGCCGATGGCTACGCAATCCATAGGATTTTCAGCGACGAGGACCGGTACCTTCAGCTCTTCAGCAAGCAGCTGGTCAAGGCCGTTTAAGAGTGCGCCTCCGCCTGTAATAATAACGCCGCGGTCAATAATGTCAGCGGAAAGTTCAGGCGGTGTTCTTTCAAGCACTTGTTTCGCGGCCTGCACAATTACAGCGACAGATTCACGAAGGGCCTCTTCAACTTCTTTACTGTTTACCGTAATTGTTCTTGGAAGACCGGAAACCATGTCCCGTCCGCGAATGGAAATTTCCTCGTGACGCGCGTCTGGGAAAACTGTTGCGACTTTAATCTTAATGTCTTCCGCGGTACGTTCGCCGATCAGCAGCTTGTACTCGCGTTTGATGTAATTTAAGATTTCCATGTCAAACTTGTCCCCAGCCATTTTAATAGAAGAGGAGGTGACAATATCGCCCATTGAAATGACCGCGATATCCGTCGTCCCGCCTCCGATGTCTACAACCATGTTACCGCTTGGCTGGAATATTTCCATACCCGCGCCGATAGCGGCAACTTTAGGTTCTTCTTCAAGGTATACATGTTTACCGCCGCTTTTTTCAGCAGCCTCTTTGATTGCTTTTTGCTCAACGGATGTAATATTCGTCGGGCAGCAAATGAGCATGCGCGGTTTTGAGAACAGGCCTTTTACATTCAGCTTGTTAATAAAATGCTTGAGCATTGCTTCTGTTACTTCAAAGTCAGCAATAACGCCATCTTTCAGCGGGCGAATCGCAACAATATTCCCAGGTGTACGTCCAACCATTCTTCTTGCCTCTTCGCCAACCGCCAGCACTTTGCCGCTGTTTTTATCAAGTGCAACTACGGAAGGTTCATTCAGAACAATTCCTTTACCTTTAACATGGATCAGTACATTTGCAGTACCGAGGTCAATACCAATATCCCTTGCAAACATCTATTTATATCCTCCTTGAAAATCTGTTTCACAGTAAATATCCACATTGTGCCCTAATTATATATATTATCATAAAATATAGAAAAAAAGTTGGAAGCACATTAAGTTCTTTACAAATTTTTGCGGATGTTTTATGAACGATTTCAAGAAGTCAATGCCAGCTGATGGCAGCAGGTGATTACGATTGCTGCACAGGCTCTCCTTCGAGAATTTCATCTTTTTTATATTTGAGTTTTGTCGCTTCTCCTCCTCTTAAATGCCTGATGGATTTATGATAATCGAGTATTTCCTTCACTTCGTTTGCCAAGTCAGGATTAATTTCAGGCAGACGCTCTGTTAAATCCTTGTGTACTGTACTTTTGGAAACACCAAATTCCTTCGCAATCACACGAACGGTTTTCTTTGTCTCCACGATGTACTTCCCTATCTTGATTGTTCGCTCTTTGATGTAATCGTGCACACCACTCGACCTCCCTAAAATGGATGTGAGAAGTGTGAAATGAGATCCGTATTCTGTAAAGAGTCGTTCATTATGCCGCTTCTTCGTTGTATGGTTTTATAAGTAGGTTTGTGAAATATGCCCACGATCCCTCACCTCAAACACTCTCTTTGTTAGGTTTGTAACAGTGTATTAGCATTCTTTTGGGAATATGCTAAAAACTCAATAAGGACAAGGGGTGAAACGAACTTTTTCAGCTTTGGAAACTATTTCGCATCACTAAATTTTTATCTTTACATCCATTCAGCGCTCCTGTAAAATAAAAAAAGCAATTAGTTACTTAGGTAAGTTTTTTAGAAGGAGACCGAAATGACCTACGTCAACAGACACCTCATTCATCAAATCAACCAAAGCGCCCGCCTGATTGCCAAGAAAGCTAATGAACAGCTCGAGCCATTCGGCCTTTATTCATCTCAATGGTCAGTTTTATATTGTTTGCGTACGATCGGACCAATGACTCAAAAAGAGATTTGGTCCTATTTAAATGTGGAAGCGCCGACTGTCACACGGACGATCAAACGCCTGGAGGAAAACGGCTGGGTACAGAGACGGCAAGGTGAAGACAAACGGGAAAAACTTGTTGTCCTCACAAAAGAAGCAGAGAAAAAATACGAAGAAATCAATGTGAAAATGCTGAAATTCGAGGAAGAACTGCTTGCAGATTTCCAGGATGAAGATAAGAAAGCTTTTTCTCATTTATTCAGCATGTTTTTACAACAATGAAAATAAGGAAGTGACATACATTTGAAAAAATCGGATGCCATATGGACCAAAGATTTTATAATGGTCCTGCTTGTCAATTTATTTGTGTTTGTGTTCTTTTATACATTTTTAACTGTACTGCCGATTTATACGCTTCAAGAGCTTGGCGGCACAGAATCACAAGGCGGGCTTTTAATCAGCCTGTTTCTTCTGTCAGCGATCATTACACGGCCTTTTTCCGGAGCCATCGTTGAGCGTTTCGGGAAGAAAAGAATGGCGATTGTCTCAATGGCGTTGTTCGCCCTTTCCTCTTTTCTGTATATGCCGATTCATAATTTATACTTATTGCTCGGCTTGCGGTTCTTCCAAGGGATTTGGTTCAGTATTTTAACAACTGTTACAGGTGCCATTGCAGCGGACATCATTCCGGCCAAACGCCGCGGTGAAGGGCTTGGATACTTTGCCATGTCTATGAACCTAGCCATGGCAATCGGGCCTTTTCTTGGGCTGAACTTGATGAAGGTCGTCAACTTTTCTGTATTCTTTACAGCCTTTGCGCTGTTTATGGTTGCAGGCTTGCTTGTTTCGTTCTTCATAAAGGTGCCCCAAAACAAAGACAGCGGCACGACTGTATTCCGTTTTTCGTTCTCGGATATGTTTGAAAAAGGCGCACTGAAGATTGCGACGGTCGGTTTATTTATTTCGTTCTGTTATTCAACTGTCACTGCGTATTTGTCTGTATTCGCAAAATCAGTTGATCTTTCAAATATCAGCGGATATTTCTTTGTTTGCTTTGCGGTGACAATGATGGTTGCGCGCCCATTCACAGGGAAATTGTTCGACAAAGTCGGACCTGGCATCGTCATTTATCCATCCATCTTGATTTTCTCAGTGGGGCTCTGCATGCTGTCCTTCACACATAGCGGCTTCATGCTGCTGCTTTCAGGCGCGGTTATCGGCCTCGGATACGGATCAATCGTGCCTTGTATGCAAACATTGGCGATCCAGAAATCTCCGGCGCACCGCTCAGGTTTTGCAACGGCAACGTTCTTTACCTTCTTTGACAGCGGAATTGCTGTAGGGTCATATGTGTTCGGATTGTTTGTAGCATCTGCCGGCTTCTCAGCCATTTATTTATCAGCGGGGCTGTTCGTTCTGATTGCTCTGCTTCTCTACGCATGGAGCCAGAAAAAGCCTGCGGAGGCAGAAGGAAAAGTGTCTATTGCAGAATAACTCATTGACTGCCGGAATTATCCGGCAGTCTATTTTTATATAAAAACGGCGTCCTGTTCCGCAGAACGGAAGAGAACGCCGCTTATGTTATTGAATGACCGGCCGCGCAGGAGAATTCGGATCTAACGTAAAGTCATAGGACTCTTCATCACGATACATCGGATCTGCATAAATGGATTGCTGATCATTATTTGTCGCTTTTCGATAGGATGCAAACGAATCGTATTCATTCTTTTTCCACATCCAAATGCCGTCTTGATCCGCTTCCTTATGGTATACGTTATGATTGACCGTATTACCTTCGTTTTCTGTAAAGTCGTTTCCGATGAATAACCTTGAATCACTGGCCGTCAATATATTCTTTTCAATTGTGTTATTTCTTGTATCATACTGCAGCAACAGCTGTCCGCCATACAGCCCCTTTGTGTCATTCCGGTATATAATATTGTGTGCAATCAGAGAATGACTGGTGCCGCCCCGTTTTTTATCGTATCCTCCGATTGAAATACCAGTGTAAGCATTGTTGTACACTTTGTTGTCTGTTATCTGAATAGCATTTGCATATTTCCCTTTGTGTTCAGACGTTGCTTCAATCCCAATATCGTTATCGTAAACTTTGTTTTTCTTAATCTCGATGTTGTGTCCCCCATCGACATAAATTCCGCCCGCAGAGTAATCATCTCCATAAGCAGGATTTCCATAAGTCGAGTTTTGATAAACCGTATTGTTTTCAACGGCTCCGTTTCGCACGTAATCGTTTTTATCCGCGGTTCCCTCATATCCAATAAGATCGATCCCAATGTTGTTATTGTTACGGACCATATTGCCCGCAACGATGAAGCCGTCAATATTTCCGTTTAGCACAACCGCTTCACTCGCGCCAAGCGTCAGTTTCTCAACCGTATTGTCCTCAATATGAATGTCTTTCATGCTGCCAGTCCCATAGACTGCGATTCCGTGTGCATTTCCTTCATCTGCTGTTGTCTTAATGTCGCGGACATGATTGTTCTTAATGGCAATATGGCTGCTGGAGCCTGACACATAAATCCCCATAGCGGTTGCTTCCTCAGATGAAACAGTTAGATCCTGAATCGTTAAACCGCTGATGGTGATGTTATGTTTATCGTGAATATGAATAAGCGGTGTTTCATAATCTGCATCCGCAACGGATTCTCCACTGACCACGACTTTTTCATTTTCATAGTTTCTGAATGTAATAGGCTTTTCGTCCGTACCGCTGTGCTTTACCTCAAAGGTTTCATGATACGTGCCTCCCCGAATCATGACAGTTGTGCCGGCGTCAGCCTCCTCTGAAGCATGTCCCAGTGTACGAAATGGCTTTTCTTTCGTTCCATCATTTTGATCACTGCCATTTGGCGAAACATAGATGAAGTTCCCTTGCTCTTCCTCATTTGCTCTTGTCTTGTCAAAAACAAAAGCGAGGATAACAGACGTCAACACACCTGCCAGAAGAATAAAATACCATTTTCTCATATTCGATTCCCATTTCGTTTTAGAATAAATGTCTAAAACAATTATAATGCATTTTTGGTAAACCGTTTCAAAAAAATGAAAATATAGCGTGATACTACATCTTACTCAGCCTGGCGGACCTGTGCAGGTTCAACCGATTCAATCGCCGATGATGCCGGCGGGTGAACACGCATCAGAACAATATAGAAAAGAAATGAAATCAGCACACCAACAAACCAGGAAATATCATATAAGCTTTTCAATGCTGGAACATACATGCCAATCAGCGAGATCAGCGCACCCAAAACCGTGGCTGCGAATGCACGGTAATTGTAGCCTTTACAATACACATACCGCCCTGTTTCGGAATAGAGGTCATCTACCGAGAGCTCCCGTTTGCGAATGATAAAATAATCAGCCATCATCACGCCTGCCACAGGACCAAGCATGCCGCCGATTAAACCGAGAAACGCATATACACTTGTCGCACTTTCCATCAGCTTCCACGGAATCGTAAATAAAGCGAGCAACGCAGTGATAAAACTGCCGCGTTTGAAATTAATATATTTCGGCAGAGCATTCGCTATATCATAAGCAGGCGATACGATATTTGCGGCGACGTTTACAGAGATCGTGGCGATACAGAGCGTAATCACGGACAATACAATGACGTAAGGGTTATCAAACCTGGCCAAAATATCGACCACATCCCAAATCGGCTCACCGAAAGCGACCTGCGAACCAGAGGTCACTGTAATACTGGCAAACGCAAACAGCGCGAAGGTTCCCGGCAAACCGTAAAATTGCCCTTTGATTTGCTCTTTTTGTGTTTCAGCAAACCGGGTGAAATCAGGGATATTCAAGATCAATGTCGCCCAGATGCCAATGATGCCGGTAACTCCGGCAGCAAACGGCCAGAACGTTTCTGAAAATGTATGGAACTTTCCTGGCTGAGAGTAAATAGGTCCCAATCCTCCGGCGATATCGACAGCCCACCATACTATGCCGCCAAATACCAGATACACTAAAGGCCCTGCCCACACCTCAAAACGTTTAATCGACTCCATGCCGTGATGCAATACGAGTAAATGAATGGCCCAAAAGAATACAAAAGATAGCAAACCAGACAAGTGAATGCCGAGAATGTTCCACTCGCCGCCAATTTCTCCCCAGCCCGGCCACATATTCAAAAGCAAAATGTTCAGCGCGGTGCTGCCCGCAAAGGTCTGGATGCCCAGCCACATGATTGCTGTAAACGCCCTTAGAAGCGCGGGGATATTCGCGCCGTATATTCCGTAAGAAGCCCTGATGATCACTGGAAACGGCAGCCCGTATTTTGTCCCTGCATGGCCGTTTAAAGCCAAAGCGCCAAACAAGATAAGCGATGCCGTAATAATGATCGCCAGCACCTGCCAAGGCGAAAGGCCGATCGCAATTAGTCCGCCCACCGTCGCATAGGTCGGGATATTATGAATACATCCCATCCAAATGGAGGCAAAGTTTATTGCTTTCCACGTTCGTTTTTCCTGTCCCAAAGGCAGCAGATCTTCATTGCTCAGTCTGTTGGACTGATGCTGGCTCTCTTTTAATATCATAGCCGGCTCCCCTTTCTATATTGTCTATATGCCATCATTCGTTATGTTTTATGACATTAGATGTCACTTAATATAACTGAAAAATCAGACAATAACATTGGCTATGATATACAATTTTCCCGTTTCTATTTGAACAGCTTAAACAAGAAAAGAGACAGACGCAGTATCTGTCTCTTTTCTTATGATGCAGTTTTCATTAATGCAGCAAATCTCACAGCCATAACCAAGCTCGCTCCGCCCGCTATGATCATGATGATTCCCATCATATCAAAATGTGCTGCTGTAATTTCTTTTCCAAAAAGCAAACCAAGAATCACCGAAGACAAAATCGACCCTAAATAACGGCAGGTTTGAAACAGCCCCGAGGTCGTTCCTACCATGTTGGAAGGACTCGTTTTCAACATCGCTGCCTGCAGCGCGACATTTCCAAGTCCGTAGCCTATACCCAAGATTGACAGGATTAAGCCTTTCCCGATGACCTGAGCATTGATAAAAAAGATGGTTAAGAGCACGGCTCCAGCCGTCATTAAAAGCGCACCCGCAAAGATCGGCTTGACGACGCCTGACTGGTCGATCCATTTGCCAGTTATAGGTGACACAACGATGCTCATTCCTGACATAAACAGCATAAACAGGCCGCTCGTTTGAACAGAAAGATGCATTTCATCCTGAAAATAACTCGGCAGCCCAAAAAATAAACAATAGAAGAAAACATTCAGTAAAATAAACTGAACATACACGGCTGACAGGTTTCGCTGCGTCCTGAACAGGCGGACATCAATGAACGGCTTATCCGTTTTCAGCTCATGCCAAACAAATGCTCCGAGCAGAACCACGCCAAGCACACCTTCAACCGCATGCGGCGTCGTGCTGAATGACAGCAGAAAGGATAAAAGGAAAATGATACCTCCGGAAAATAATACAATACCCGGAATATCGAGCTGCCGGACAATCGCTTTAATCCCTGCGCCTTTTTTCTGATCTTTCGGGAACATATAGATGCCCAATAAGAAGCTGAGGATAATAAACGGCAAATTGACGATAAAGATCGCCGGCCAGCCGCCCCACACGATCAAAAAACCGCCGACTGTCGGCCCAAGTGCCGTCATGGCAGATGCAAAAATAGAGAGCACAGCCAAGGCTGACGCCTGCCGCTCATGAATATGACTCCGAATCAGCCCGACTCCTGACGGATAAATCGCACTGCTCCCTACCGATTGAAACAGCCGCATGGCCAATAATGTCATAAACGTTGGCGCAAACGGTGCCCCGATGGCAGAAACCGCAACAAGAATGAGCCCGAATAAAAACAAGCGTTTTCGCCCGATCAAATCGCCAAGCTTGCCCGTTACAGGCTGAGCCACGGCACTCGCCAGGTAAAACGAGGAAATCAGCCAGGACACCGTTGCAAACGACAGATGAAACTCATGCTGGATGCTATGGAGCGCAAGGGAAATCATAGACGAGTTCAGCGGGTTCAGCATCGTCCCTGAAGCCACCGCTGTTAAAAAAACAGCACGGCTTTTTTTCGATATCATCATTTTACTTGGGCCAGAAATTCTTCCGTTGTCCGCGATTTACCGATTCTCGGGAAAATAAAGCGCAGTGTGGCTTCATGCTCTTCCTCGCTGAACGTGGTCATGGCATCTGTAATAAAAATCTGCTGATAGCCAAGCTGAAATGCCTCGCGTGCTGTGCTTTCCACCCCGATGTTCGTCGCAATGCCGCATAACACAATCGTATCAATACCGCGGCGTCTCAGCTGCAAATCTAAATCCGAGCCAAAAAAAGCACCCCACTGCCGTTTTGTCACAGTGTAATCTCCATCCTGCACACCGATTTCCGGGACAAATTCGGCCCAGTCCGCAGGCATTTCTCCTGAACCTCCCTGCGCAGGCTCATCCGTTTGCGGCTTCAGTGCATCCGCTCCGTCATGAAAGGCTACATTCACAAAGCTGATAAACCCATTATGTTTCCGAAATTCATCTACGAGTTTTTTCGCATTTGGGACAACCTGTCCGCTTTGATCAATCGGCACAATTCCCTTCTGTAAATCAATGATAACCAATGCTGTTTTTTGAAAATCAATGTTGAGTGTATTCATCATACGTCTCCTCCTGATGCTGTTAGTGTTTCTCACATTGCATATTTTACTCTTCACTCTGCCTACATTCTTATATGATGCTTGTGAAATTCTCAGAAGGAGCGCTTTTCTCATGATTTTTCTTTTATGTAATAGTAACAGGTGGTACAGATGAACAGACCGGCAAGCACTGCAATCATAAGAGGCGTCATCGCTTCATCACCTGCCTGCCGTTTAGCTGCTCATGTTTGAAAATGCCCGTGAATTTGCGGCGGTCCACCCAGAGCAGGATGAGACACATGACCATTAATATCGTGCTGAGATCCTGTACGCCAATATGAAAACAATAGTTAATCAAAACGATGTTCACAATAATCGGCATAAAAACAACGGCCCCTAATGCAGATGTTCGCGGAATCAGCAATAAAACAGCTGCAAGAATCTCACCAAAACCTATAAACAGTTCGTAGACACGGGAATAACCGAAAAAAGTCCACACAACGGCAAATCCCTCCCCGGCAGCCGCCTCAATTTCAGGTGTCACCTCGCCAAACTGGCCAATCACCACTTTCGCCAGCCCATACACAAAAAAATTAAAGGCTAAAAACAATCGGAACGTCGCTGGAATCGATTTACTGACCGCTCTCCTCAGCCTATTGCCTTTCTTCATCACGCATCCCCCTCAGTGTATTATTTGAGTTAGTACACTTAATACAGTATGAAACATTCTACTCGCTGTCAATTCCCATTTTTGCTCATATAAACAGCCTCTTTTATAGATATAAAGTCTTGTATCGTAAAAAATGCCGTTTTCGTTCTGTACATCCCTCGATAACATTCCCTAAAAAACCATGTTAGGAAATCTTACATGAAAATGTTTTATCATTCTTTTTTCTCTATAATGAAGAAATATAATAATTGCTTTTTATTCTGAAAGATACGGAGGAATGAGACATGCAAATGGGCGATACAGTTTTTATGTTCTTTTGCGCTTTACTCGTGTGGCTGATGACCCCGGGATTAGCGTTATTTTATGGAGGAATGGTAAAAAGCAAAAATGTGCTGAGCACTGCGATGCACAGTTTCTCTTCCATTGCCATCGTTTCCATCGTTTGGGTGCTGTTCGGATATACACTTGCCTTCGCACCAGGCAATTCAATTATTGGCGGACTGGAGTGGGCTGGTCTGAAAGGGGTCGGATTTGATCCGGGAGATTACAGTGAAACGATTCCCCACTCATTATTTATGATGTTCCAAATGACATTCGCCGTTCTGACAACAGCGATTATTTCCGGGGCTTTCGCAGAGCGGATGCGATTCGGCGCTTTTCTTTTATTCTCGGTTTTATGGGCTTCCTTGGTTTACACACCGGTTGCGCACTGGGTATGGGGCGGCGGCTGGATCGGCCAGCTTGGCGCGCTTGATTTCGCTGGCGGCAATGTTGTTCATATTTCCTCCGGTGTGGCAGGTCTTGTTCTCGCTATTGTGCTTGGCAAAAGGAAAGACGGTACAGCGTCTTCTCCGCACAACCTCATTTACACATTCTTAGGCGGGGCTTTGATTTGGTTCGGCTGGTTCGGTTTTAACGTCGGCAGCGCCCTGACCTTAAATGATGTGGCCATGTACGCCTTCATCAACACAAACACTGCGGCGGCTGCCGGGATCGCCGGCTGGATCTTAGTTGAATGGATCATTAACAAAAAACCGACGATGCTCGGAGCGGTATCTGGCGCGATCGCCGGGCTTGTGGCAATTACGCCGGCTGCCGGATTTGTCACACCATTTGCTTCTATTATTATCGGCATCATTGGCGGGGCGGTTTGTTTCTGGGGTGTTTTCTCACTTAAAAAGAAATTCGGATATGACGATGCGCTTGATGCCTTTGGCCTGCACGGCATAGGCGGCACATGGGGCGGGATCGCAACAGGCTTATTCGCGACAACCTCTGTTAATTCAGCGGGCGCGGATGGATTATTCTACGGTGATGCAAGCTTAATCTGGAAACAAATCGTAGCCATCGCCGCCACTTATGTTTTTGTCTTTATTGTCACTTTCGTTATTATTAAAATTGTAGGCCTCTTCCTTCCCCTTCGCGCCACCGAAGAAGAAGAATCACTTGGGCTTGACTTAACGATGCACGGGGAAAAAGCATATCAAGATTCTATGTGAGGAGTGACGCTATGAGCGGTCAAATGTTCAAGGTAGAAATTGTAACGCGTCCGGCAAATTTCGAAAAGCTGAAGCAGGAACTCGGAAAAATCGGAGTCACCTCTCTGACCTTCTCCAATGTTCACGGCTGCGGCCTTCAAAAAGCACATACGGAGCTCTATCGAGGGGTAAAAATAGAAAGCAATGTATACGAGCGTTTAAAAATCGAAATCGTGGTCAGCAAGGTTCCTGTTGATCAAGTGACCGAGACCGCCAAAAGGGTTCTGAAAACGGGATCGCCGGGTGACGGTAAAATATTTGTCTATGAAATCAGCAACACGATCAACATCCGCACTGGCGAGGAAGGACCTGAAGCACTGTAATCATTTTGAAGAGATCCGAAATTCCGGATCTCTTTTTTTGCCCCCATAAACACTTCCTCCTATTCGAATTCTCTTCAAGCACCACGCTTTCTGGCAAACTCTTTTTTGATTTGAAACTTTTTATGAGTATAATGAGTCTATTATTAAAAATGTAAAAGGTGATTATTTGAATTACGAAATCTTTAAAGCAATCAATGGACTATCTCATCACAATTCAGTTCTCGATTCGATTATGGTCTTCATAACGGAATATGCCATTGTCGCGTATGCCCTTATCCTCTTGGCAATCTGGCTGTTCGGGAACACGCAAAGCAGAAAAAATGTGCTTTACGCGGGACTTACAGGAATTGCGGGTCTTGTCATCAATTATTTGATTACGCACATTTATTTTGAACCGCGCCCGTTCGTTGCGCACACCGTGCATACGCTGATACCGCATGATGCGGATGCTTCATTTCCGAGTGACCATACAACAGGTGCGTTAGCAATTTCTATTGCGATGCTTTTCAGAAACCGCAAAATCGGCTGGCCCCTTGTCATTTTCGGGCTTTTGACAGGCTTTTCGAGAATTTGGGTGGGACATCACTATCCGGTAGATGTATTGGGCAGCCTCGTTGTCGCGATCATTATCGGGTTCCTTTTCTTTAGATTTTCAGATCTGCTTCGCCCATTCGTCGATTTGATTGTAAGAATCTATGAAGCCATCATCAATAAACTGACGAAAAAACCAACCGATCAAAATTTCTAAGAATACAAAAGCCGGCGTCTTATTCCAAGAGCCGGCTTTTATATTTTTCATACATCTCATGTTTTCTCCGCTTCGCCAACACCAATAAACCGTAAAACAATAGAATTCCAACAGTATCGATGAGCACATCCCGAATACAGCCGTTCCTGCTGAAGAAGAGCTGCAGAACTTCTGTGAAAAAAGCAAATGCGAACGAGGCGGCTGCCGCTGCTCTTATGCTGCCCAGCTGTTTCCACAGCAAATATGTCAGCACGAAGAAGGAGAACGCATGCCCGATTTTTTGAATAAACGCTTCTGGTACAGCCAGCTCTGTCAAATCCATAACGGCAAATTGAGACAGATCAGGGTTCGGCTCAAAATGAAAAGCCACTGTTTGCGATACGACCATGCCGCTGAAGCTTTCCGTACAGACAGAAAGCAGAATAAAAAAGATCCAGCCTGCGAGCAGTAGGCGGTTCATGCCATAACCTCCTTTATAACGTACGTGTTATTGTGTAATTACATAGACGGCCAAACAAAGCAAAACGTAACAGAAAAAAAACGCCTATCACACGGGACTGACCCCCGTTTTTGAGACAGGGATCAAAACACCTTTTAAACAGCCAATTGCCGATAGTTTATCGGTGATTGGTTGTTTAGTTTCGTTTGAATACGAATATTGTTATAATAATG
>NZ_JALAMR010000010.1:0-61937 GCF_026790125.1 Bacillus sp. N12A5
CTGTTAACTCACTCTTGTCCCCATAGAAAAAACACCTCCAAGTCTAATTTCGGATAACAATCATCCGTTTTCAAACTTGAAGGTGTTTTTTATTTGTCTCATCTTATGGGGTCAGTCCCCACGGATAGACGTTTTTCTTCATCAAGACTGTTCAGTGTCTTCTGTTGTGCTGCTTTCTTTAGAACCAGATTTGTCAGTTGAGTCATCCGATTTCTCACCGGATTTTTCTTCAGTTCCTTTTTCAGTTGATCCATCCTTTTTCTCGGAAGATTGCTGAATGGATTCTTCTGTTTCTTCAGTGGCAGCTTTTTCTTCAGCAGCTGCTGCTTTTTCAATAGAAGAAACCGGTTTGTCCATAAAGTTCAGCGGGTTCATCGCGACTCCGTCTTTACGGATTTCAAAATGCACGTGGTTTCCGCTGTCTTCACTGTAAAGGTTCTTGCCAGACTTTCCGATCACTTGGTTTTGTTTTACCTTGTCACCTTGCTCGACACTTACCTCAGAAAGAGATTGATACACAGTTGATAAACCATCGGCATGTTCAACTTCCACAACATATCCCAGCACTGGATCTTTTTCAGCTTTGACAACCGTACCGCTCAGAGAAGCAGAAACATCGAAATCTTTTCCGTCTTTCTCAGCTAAGTCAATTCCTTTGCTTAGGCTGTACGTGTTATTATAGGTAACGAGTGCTGCTTCTTTCTCTTCTTTAGCGGCATCGGTTTCATAGAACTTTTTCACAACAGAAACGTTTTCAGAATCAACAACCGGCATTGCGACATTTTCCATTGACTTTCCTACTTCAACTGCATCGTCGTTGTTGTCATATGCGGAGTTTCCGCCGTTATCAGCCAACTGATCCTTTACCTCATCATTTGATACAGATTGATACCAAAGGACAGCTGTTAAAATGACGGCCGCACTGACTAAGTAAATTGCAGGGAACACCCAGCGTTTACGAAAAAACTGCTGAAGTTTTTTGACTTGAGAAGTTTTCTTTTCTTCCTCTCTCATTGTTTCATCACCTCAGCAACATTCTGAACACTTTTCTGAAAATATATACACCTATACAAAAAAACTTTTTTTAGACGTAGTTTGCGCAGACTAATACGAAAATATGTCATTTTTTTGAGAGGAGTGCCAAATACGCATGAACATGACATTGCGTCTTGCTGAACATAAAGATCTGGAGGCTGTTGTTGCGATTTATAATTCAACGATTGCTTCTCGAATGGTAACAGCCGATACTGAACCGGTAACACCTGAAGACCGGATGGAGTGGTTTTTGGGGCATACCGAGGCGCGTCCGCTTTATGTGGCCGAGGACGAAAGCGGGAACGTCGCTGCCTGGATCAGCTTTGAAACCTTTTACGGAAGGCCCGCCTATAATAAAACAGCGGAGGTCAGCATATACATTGACGAAGCATGCCGCGGCAAAGGCGTCGGATCGTATTTGCTTCAGGAAGCGCTCCGCATTGCGCCGGGTCTTGGCATCCGCTCACTTATGGCCTTCATTTTTGGGCATAATAAACCAAGCCTGAAGCTGTTTGAAAAGCACGGGTTTGCAGAATGGGGACTCTTCCCCGGCATCGCCGAAATGGACGGCAAAAGATACGATTTAAAAATTTTAGGGAGAGAGCTGTCATGATTAGTTTGGATAAAGACGAAAACGAAATTGAACATCATAATGAAGAAAGCAGTCCCGCGGAACAGGAAATTGTGCCTGCGGAAAACGAGAGCCGCCAGCTGAGCGCTTCCGCTGTCAAGTCGCTATCAGACATCGCCAAGTGGGGCAAAGTGTCGGGCATTTTGCTGATCATTATGGGATCGCTGGTCACTTTGTCCACTCTGGTGACAGTGATCGGCGCCATCCCGGGCGTACTGCTTATTATTTCAGGCGTCTTTTTGACGCGTTCAGCAAAAGCAGCCGCGGAAGCTGACGGAAATCTTACCGGCACCGCTGGCGAAAGCATGCTTGAGAATTATGGAACGTTTATTAAAATGCAGCTGTTTTACGCAGCATCCAGTATCGCCATGGGCGTGATCGGCATCATTTTGGCCATTTTCTTGCTGGTGATTGTCGGCATAGCCGCCTATGAAAACACCGATACGTATGAAGATCCGGATTCCTATTATTATGAGGATGACCCGGTGTTTGAATAAATCAAAAAGATAGACAGAGATAGCAGAGGCATGAGTTAGGTATTGACCGGACTCATGCCTTTTTATTATGTTTTTCTGCATTATTCACTCTCCCCCGCCCCACAGGATCTACAGTTACAGCCGGGCTATTCCATTTCTATTTCTATGAATGGACAAAATTATAGGTGAATCAGATAGGCTAGAGCAAACACAGAGTTTTCTTACAAGCATATACTCCAATAACCGACATTGTTTTATCAATTCAAGAAAAAAGGAAGTGGGTATACTTGTGTTTTTCAAAGATAAAAAAATACTCATAATTGGCGGAACAGGCACGATTGGAAAAAGCCTTCTAAAACAAATTCTTAAAGACCAGCCAAAGGTTGTTCGAATATTCAGCAGGGATGAATATAAACAATTTATGCTAGAAAACGAAATCGGACCCAGAAAGGATATTCGATTTTTAATAGGCGATGTGCGAGATTATGACCGGGTGTTAAATGCAATGGACAGCATTGACTACGTCTTCCACACAGCTGCCATGAAGCATGTTCCCGCTTGCGAATACAATCCGTATGAAGCGGTCCTAACAAATATTATAGGAACCAATAATGTCATTAAAGCAGCAGTTGCTCAAAACGTGAAAAAGGTCGTTTTCACAAGTTCAGATAAGGCAATATCTCCAACGAATGCATATGGAGCAACAAAACTCACAGCTGAAAGATTAATTTCCGCAGCAGAATACAGCAAAGGAAAAGCCGAGACGGTTTTTTCTTGTGTTCGGTTTGGAAATGTAATTGGGTCAAGAGGTTCCGTGGTTCCATTGTTTACAGAACAAATCTTAACCCAAAAAAAAGTGACTGTTACGGATTTAAACATGAATCGCTTTATGATGACCCTGGATCAGGCAACATCATTATTAATTAGTGCGCTTAAAGAATCTCAAGGCGGAGAAATTTTTATATTAAAGATGCCGGTTATCTCACTGCGCGACTTAGTGACAGTTGTTGTTGAAGAAACATGCAAAAAACACAATTTGAATGTTGATGACATTGAAATACAAGAGATCGGGCTGCGCCCCGGAGAAAAAATGTATGAAGAACTTATGACGTATGATGAATCGACAATGGCTTTTGATCTGGCTGAAATGTTTGTGATCCCTTCAACATATGGGAATAGAAATCACTATGCTCAAGCAAAAAAAGCAGCTGAAGGAACCTATAGTTCAAATGATCAAGAGCAAATTTCAAAAGGAGAAGTCCTTACATTATTAAAATCGCAAAAACTAATTTAATCTGGGAAGGAAGATGGTCATGAATATTCTCGTTACCGGTGGAGCAGGTTTTATCGGGAGATGGGTTGTGAAAAAGTTATTAGAAGACGGTCATCAAGTATGGGTGCTGGATGATTTATCGAACGGCCGTTTAGAAAACCTAGAAGAATTGAAAAACGCCCCAGGTTTTATTGAGTTTATTAAAGGAGATATAAAGGATCAAAAAACATTAGAAGATCTTTTCCTGAAGCAATTTGACATTTGCTATCATTTGGGCGCAAGCATAAACGTACAAGACAGCATTGACGATCCGAAAACCACATTTGAAAACGACACACTCGGCACTTTTAACATTTTAGAATTATGCAAAAAGCATAATGTGAAAGTTGTTTTCATGAGTACCTGCATGGTGTACGACAGAGCTGCATTTGCTGAAGGCATTAAAGAAACAGATCCTATTAAACCCGCTTCCCCTTATGCAGGCGCAAAGATCGCAGCTGAAAACATGGTGCTCTCCTATTATCATGCGTATGGTCTACCAGCGGTGGTTATCCGTCCGTTCAATACGTATGGGCCTTTCCAGAAAACAGGCGGTGAAGGCGGAGTGGTCGCTATTTTTATAAAAAATAAATTGGACGGTAAAAAGCTGCATATATATGGTGATGGCACTCAAACCCGTGATCTTTTATATGTAGAGGATTGCGCTAATTTCGTCGTGCAGGCGGGTTATTCCAAAAAAGCAAATGGTGAAATTATAAACGCAGGCCTTGGAAGAGATATCTCTATTAATGATTTGGCAGAATTAATCGCAGGCGATAAACAAAACATTCACCATGTAGAGCATATACATCCTCAAAGTGAAATTCCAAAATTGCTGTGCAACTACGAAAAAGCAAAGAAAATCCTCAATTGGAGCCCGCAGGTCAGTTTGGAGGAAGGAATAAGAAAAACAGAAGAATGGATTAAGGGCACGAATCTTATTTAATAGGAGAATTGAACATGACAAGTGAGAATAAATTGGCCATTTCAGGCGGTAAACCCGTCAGAGATTCTTATCTTCCTTACGGCAGACAATCGCTGGATGAAGAAGATATACAATCCGTAGTCGATATTTTAAGAGGAGACTATTTGACGACAGGACCAACAATTGCGTTATTCGAAGAAAAAGTCGCTGAATATGCTGGCAGCAGCTATGCAGTTGCATTTTCCAGCGGAACAGCTGCGTTGCATGCGGCTTGCTTTGCTGCTGGTATCTCACAGGGAGACGAAGTCATTACTACACCCGTCACATTTGCGGCAAGTGCCAATTGTATTTTGTACATGGGCGCCAAACCGGTTTTCGCAGATATTGACCCGCTCACATACAATATTAATCCTGATTCTATCGAAAAGCTGATCACTCCAAAAACAAAGGCCATTATACCAGTAGACTTCACGGGACAGCCAGTGAATCACGATCAGATTCAAAAAATCGCAAAAGACAATAACTTAATCGTCATCGAAGATGCTGCACATGCATTAGGCGCTTCATATAAAGGGAAAAAAGTCGGTTCAATCAGTGATATGACAATGTTTAGTTTCCATCCTGTAAAACATATTACAACAGGCGAAGGCGGAATGATAACGACGAATAATAGAACATATTATGAGAAGCTGCTTCAATTCCGCAGTCACGGAATAACCCGTGATCCTAAAAAGTTAACTCAAAACCATGGCTCGTGGTACTATGAAATGCACTTCCTTGGTTTCAATTACCGGATGACAGATATCCAAGCTTCATTAGGGATCAGCCAATTGCAAAAGTTAGATGATTTTATTAAAAAACGGCATCACCTTGCCGAGATTTATAACGAAAAGTTAAAAACCCTCTCCCACATTCAGCTACCAATACAAGATGCAGCCTCAACTTCAAGCTGGCACCTTTATATTATTCAATTAAAGCTGGATCAGCTAAAAGGAAACCGCGATGATATTTTCAACGCTATGCAAAAAGAAAATATAGGAGTTAACGTTCACTATATACCCGTTTATTTACACCCTTACTATCAACGTTTAGGATATCCAGCGGGCCTATGTCCAAGTGCAGAAAATCTATATAAAGGAATCATCACCTTACCTCTGTTTCAATCAATGAACGAAAAAGATGCAGACGACGTGATCAAAGCATTAAAAAAAGTAGTGGATTATTATTCGTAGGAGGTCATGAGTTGAAAGTAACGGCTATAATCCAAGCACGGATGGGGTCCAGCAGATTGCCAGGGAAAGTATTAAAAAAAGTTTTGAATAAACCTCTGCTGGAATATCAAATTGAAAGAATAAAAAGAGCGGCGCTTATTGATGATATTGTGATCGCCACAACGACAAATGAGAATGATAAACCAATTGTCCAGTTAAGTAAGAGATTGTCTCTTACTTATTATTGTGGGTCAGAAAACGATGTCTTATCAAGATATTACGAAGCAGCAAAAATCAACAAAGCGGAAACGATTGTCCGCTTAACCTCTGACTGCCCTATTATCGATCATCGTGTCATCGACAAAGTAGTCAAATTTTATCTAGATTCAAACGGCCAATATGATTATGTGTCTAACACTCTAAATAGAACGTATCCCCGCGGAATGGATATAGAGGTTTTTTCAGTTTCAGCATTAGAAAAGGCTTATGCCGAGTCCAGTCTTGAACATGAACGGGAACACGTAACACCCTTCATTTTCCTAAATCCCGGTCGGTTCAAGTTGGCTAATATCACCTATAACGAAAATCAGAATCAGCATAGGTGGACTGTGGACACACCTGAGGACTTTTTGTTAATCAAAAAAATCATAGAAAAACTATATCCAACGAATCCTGACTTTAGCTTGGAGGATACATTAGCGTTATTGAACGCGTTTCCGGATTGGTCTTTACTCAACGCCCGAATAGAACAAAAAGAAATAGTAAATGACAACAATGACTAGTACAAATGATGATGAGGTGCTGTTATGAACATACTTTTCAGAACAGATGCTTCAATTGAAATAGGCACAGGTCATGTCATGAGGTGCCTTACGCTTGCTAATGCATTGCGCAAAAAGGGAGCTAACATTACATTTGTTTGCCGAAGCTTACAAGGCCATCTAGCTGAGGTGATTCGCGAGCAGCAGTTTGATCTCATTATGCTCCCAGCACCTCAAAAGAATGTTTTGATACCTAAATCAACTCTCCATTCTGATTGGCTCGGTGTCCCTTGGCATGTTGACTCAGCTGAAACCAGCCGTGCAATTCAAGACATGAACAAGGAAATCTCCCTCCTTATCATTGATCACTACGCAATTGATATCAATTGGGAGCTGGAGGTAAAAAAATATGTGAAAAAAATAATGGTGATTGATGACCTTGCTGATCGTTTACATCATTGCGATATTTTATTAGACCAGAATCTTTATCCTCATTATAAAGAGCGTTATGCCAACCTGGTTCCCAAAAGCTGCAAACAATTTTTAGGGCCTGAATACGTCTTATTGCGGGATGAATTTTATTCATTTCAGCCCAATAACAAAAACCGTGACGGCAGTATAAAAAAGATTTTTGTCTTTTTTGGAGGCACTGATCCCACTAATGAAACGAAAAAGGTTATTCACGCCTTTAAGCAGCTTAACCTCCATGATATTGAGCTGGATATCGTAATTGGAAATACCAATACCCATAAGAATGACATTGAATCCATTTGCAAAAAACATGACTTTTGCAGCTTTCATTGCCAAGTAAATCATATTGCAGAATTGATGTACAATGCCGATCTCGCAATAGGTGCAGGCGGAACTTCCGCTTGGGAACGCTGTTATCTCGGCCTTCCAGCCATCGTAATCACCGTTGCTGAAAATCAAGAACTGATTGCTGAAACGCTTGATCAATTAGGCGCCATTCAATATCTGGGGCCTAAAGAATCCGTCAAGGAATCAGATATCGTCTCTTCTATTAACGAAATGATAAATAATCCCTTGTTATTAATACAAATGTCACAAAAAGCCCGCATGCTGCTAGAAGGAAATATTGATAATCGCCAAAATCTCTTATTTGAAATTTTAACGTAAGGAAGGGATAAGTCTATGTTCAAATATTCCCTTAGGACATTAAAAGAAAAAGACTTAGACACAGTCCTCCGTTGGCGGAACGATGATAGAATCAGACAATCAATGTATAACGATCAAATCATTACTGAAAAACAGCATCATCATTGGTTCAAGAAAGTGAATTCCTCGAAAACAGAACATTATTTTATCTTTACAATTGATCATACTGACATCGGCTTTGTAAGTTTTAAAGATGTTGACCATAAGAATCACCATTGCTATTGGGGTTTTTATATCGGAGAGGCCCAGAGTCCAAAAGGGTCCGGTTCTGTCATGGGGTTTTTAGCATTAGAATGGGCGTTTCAACAGCTGGAGATTGAGAAAGTATACGGAGAAGTCCTGTCGAATAACGAAAAAAGTCTGTCCTATCACCAATCATTCGGTTTTAGGAAAGAAGGTCACTTTCGAAACCATATCGCAAGGAATAGCAACTATCTTGATGTGATCCGATACGGTCTTTTAAAGGAAGAATGGGAAGCGGAAAAGCCGAAAGTGATGAAGAAATTAGCTGCTAGAGGAATAGACGGTAAAGACATTGATACACATTTTAATAACATGATTTGAATTGTGTTTTATGCCCTTTGGCTTTTATGGCCGGTATTCCTGTAAATAAAAAGAGGTGCAAAAATGAACGAAATCAATATAGAAGGAAGAAAAATTGGGCCGCATCATCCTCCGTTTATTATTGCTGAAATGTCTGGAAACCATAATCAATCATTAGAGCGTGCTTTTCATATTATAGAAGAAGCGGCTAAAGCAGGTGCACACGCTTTGAAAATACAAACATATACCGCTGACACAATGACATTAAATATGAATACGAAAGATTTTAAAATTGAGGATAAGAATAGTCTCTGGTCCGGCAGAACGCTCTATACATTATACCAACAAGCGTACACTCCATGGGAATGGCATAAGCCAATCTTCAATAAATGCCGGGAACTTGGAATGATCCCTTTGAGTACGCCATTTGATGAATCATCTGTCGACTTTCTGGAGGACTTGGGTGTTCCTATATATAAAATCGCTTCATTTGAAAATACTGATATCCCTCTTATCAAAAAGGTCGCTGCTACTGGTAAGCCTATTATCATTTCCACTGGGATGGCTACAGTAGCAGAAATTGATGAATCAATAAGGGCCGCCAAAGACGCCGGCTGCAAAGAGGTAATACTTCTAAAATGCACCAGTACCTACCCGGCATCACCGGAAAACACCAATATTGCCACGATTCCTCATATGAAAAACTTATTTAACTGCCAAGTCGGCTTATCGGATCACACCATGGGAACAGGGGTGGCTGTCGCTAGTGTCGCCCTAGGTGCAACTGTGATTGAAAAACATTTTACTTTATCAAGAGCTGACGGCGGCGTAGATTCCGCCTTTTCACTGGAACCATCCGAACTAAGGCATCTTGTCGTTGAAACTGAAAGGGCGTGGCAAGCATTAGGACAGATTACGTATGGACCCACTGACGAGGAAAAAGCTTCGCTCAAATTCCGTCGTTCGATTTATGTAAATAAAGATATAAAAGCCGGCGAGCCTTTCACAAAAGAAAATATTAAGGTCGTACGGCCCGGTTACGGTTTGGAACCAAAATTTTATGATGTCATTATTGGCAGAACAGCCAAGAAACATATTTCAGCAGGAACACCGCTGAGATGGGATTCTATATAGTTTATATAGATACCTCTTTGTGAATGCGCTCTGCACTTTGCAGAACTACAGAAGAAATGGCCATAAAAAACTGCACCCTGATCTGTCCAGCAGTCAGGGTGCAGTTCTAGTGTTCAGCTCTTTTAAAACTGCATTTTCTTGCGCCTGTCTTCCTCAGTCAAAAATTCCACAAAACTACGCATCGCAAACGGTTCTTCTTTGATCTGGCGCGTATAGGAGTCTTTCCGCTCTTCTGAAAGGATTTCGCTCTTTTTGATCCTGTTCAGCATATAGATGTGAACCGTTTTTTGGATTTGTTTATGCTGATAGCCTGCTTCTTTGAAAAATGCCAGCCCGAGCGCCGCAAGAAGTGCAAATATGCCTGCGCTGATCAGGGACTCCCTGTCAGCAGAAGCGTGAAATAAAAAAGCAGCCAAATTAAAGAGAGAGAATGCAGCTAGCGGAAAAGCAAGAAAACGGTACATGACGGTTTTCTTCATGAAAGGCTGTACGGCCTTTTGAATTTTTTGCATTTCTGTTTTAATGAACCCCGGCATTTGTTCAACTCTGTAAAAGTTCAAGGTATCCTCCCCCTTTATTTGATGTTGCAGTCTTCACGAACGTTATCATATGTGTTTATTTTAACGCAGGTGAACGCTGGTTTTAAAGAAATCTGCCCGTATTTTTCACGAAGAATCTGGATCGCTGCACTTTATTCTTTTAAAATGTGAGTGTTATAATTTGTAATGGGAATCAGATCGCTGTTATTCATGGAATACTAATGGCAATCTTCTTGATAAATATGAATGAGCGGGGTTACAAAGTGAGTATTTCTTCCATCCTTTTATCACTTTTTTTCATTTTGAATATTCTTTTGGCCATCATTGTCATTTTCAAAGAACGGCGCGATGCCAGCGCATCTTGGGCGTGGCTGCTTGTTCTTTTCTTTATTCCCGTTTTAGGCTTTATTTTATACTTATTATTCGGCCATAATCTCAGGCGCAAGCATTTGTTTCAATGGGAGGATCGAAAAAAGATTGGAATTGAAAGACTGCTGAAGCATCAGCTTGAAGATTTAGAAACCAAGCAGTTTCAGTTCAACAACCGGGCAACCTTTGATAACAAAGATTTAATTTATATGCTTATTATGAATAATCATGCTGTGTTCACTGAGGATAATTCAGTTGACGTCATTACAGATGGACGGGATAAGTTTCAGCGGCTGCTGAACGACATTTCAAAGGCTAAGGATCATATCCACTTACAATATTATATTTATAAAGGTGATGAATTAGGCAAAAAATTACGGGACGCTCTGATCGAAAAAGCGAAAGAAGGTGTTCAGGTCAGGGTGCTTTATGATGAACTCGGGTCCAGAACGCTGCGAAAAAAGTTTTTTAAAGAGCTCCGCGAGGCCGGCGGGCATGTGGAAGTCTTCTTCCCTTCAAAGCTCAGGCCGATAAACTTGCGGCTGAATTACCGGAACCATCGAAAGCTTGTCATCATAGACGGAATGACCGGCTATGTCGGAGGTTTTAACGTCGGAGATGAGTATCTCGGGCTTAATCCGAAATTCGGTTATTGGCGTGATACGCATATCCGGCTGCAGGGAACGGCCGTGCATGCCATCCAGACACGTTTCATCCTTGACTGGAACCAAGCTTCCCATCACCATACGCTGACATATATCCCCAATCACTTTCCTGATTACGGCCCGAAAGGCAACGTCGGGATGCAAATTGTCACAAGCGGCCCGGATTCCGAATGGGAACAAATTAAAAATGGCTACATTAAAATGATTTCGAATGCCAAACGTTCCATATTGATTCAAACGCCTTATTTTATCCCCGACGCAAGCCTGCTGGATGCTTTAAGGATCGCGTGCCTGTCAGGCATTGACGTCAATATTATGATCCCGAACAAGCCTGATCATGCCTTTGTATACTGGGCGACACTTTCGTACATCGGCGAGCTGTTAAAAGCCGGAGCCACTGTCTATATCTATGATAACGGCTTTATTCACGCGAAAACTATCGTAGTGGATGACGAAATTGCATCAGTCGGCACAGCGAATATTGATGTTCGAAGCTTCAGGCTGAATTTTGAGGTTAATGCATTTATTTACGATATCAACATTGCTAAAAAACTGGTTTCTACATTTAAAGAAGATTTGCTCGTATCCAGAAAATACACCTATGAAGAATATCTGCAGCGCTCCTTGTGGATTCGAATTAAAGAATCCGTCTCGCGGCTGTTGTCGCCGATTTTATAAGATGTGCCAAAACCCCGGCCTTTACAGCCGGGGTTTTTCCTGTTGGTCACAGTAAATGATAATCGCCTCCCGCAAAAAAGCGGCAAGGCCTTCTCCATATTGATTGATTGAATTTGTAAATCGTTCGTCAGTGATATACACTTCTCCAAGCCCTCTGAAAATGTCGAGTGTGCAATCGTAATGATATTGGCAAATATGATCACGGTACGCCCCCACAACGGACTGAACCTCTGCATCACCAGGGCCGTGTATCATTCGTGCCGCAATTCGTCTGTATATCGAATCAAATTCAGCCATGATCACGCGCCAATCGTCCGACGTATATGCAGATGTCCTTTTCTCTGTTTCTTCTGCAATTTCCCTTCCATACAGCTTTCTGACTTCATCAGCATATGTCTGCTGGTGCTCCTCAATGTCTTTCATGCTGAATCCCGCAAATAAATCCCGCTTATTCATACGTTCTCCTCCCTCGATGGACTGAAGCGTCCTGTCAATCGTTTGAATCATCTCTTCCATTCTTTGTTTTTTCTTCATCAATATATCCTTTTGCGACCGAAGTGCCGCTTTCCGGTCAAAGTCCGGATGATCAAGCATCTCTTTAATATCCTCCAAACGAAAGCCAATTTCCTTGAAAAATAAAATCTGCTGCAGCCTTTCTAGGTCTGCATCACTGTATAAACGATACCCTGCATCAGTAAGCGCTGATGGAATCAGGAGCTGAATATGGTCATAGTGATGAAGCGTCCGAATACTGACACCAGCTATGTCCGCCACTTGTTTGACTTGGTATTTCATCAATGCCGCCTCCTCTTTTTCATCGTAAACAATCACGCAGCGTCAAGGTCAATCCCTAAAATATAATATTCTATATACAAAACTTCTCACAAATAGTGTATAAAAGAAAAGTGAGTATTTTTTTGTAAAGGGGAGCCAGTGTATATGAATCCTGAAACAATGAACAAAACCCTCATCAGCATTTCAAAATGGGGAAAAGCAACAGGCATTTTATTTATTATTATGGGCGCAATTACCGCGCTATCAGGCGCGTTCTTTTTTCTGATCGGTGCCGTGCCGGGCGTACTTCAAATTATTTCCGGAATCTTTTTGATGCGGTCAGCCAAAGAAGCGGGCCAAATGGCTGAACAACATAGCGGACAGTCTGAGGACTTAATGCTGGAGAATTACGCGAAGTTTGTGAAGATGCAAGGAATTTATTTAATCGTAAGCATTGCTGTATCCATTCTAGCGATTATCGCCTTCTTCATCTTTTTAATGCTTGGGATTGCTGACGGTATCTTCAGCGATTATGATACCTACAGCACTTATTAATCAGAAAAACCCGGAGCGGACTCCGGGTTTTTTATTATTCCGCTTCGCTTACAACTGTGAAGCGTTCATTTTGGTGTGCAGGATGTTCTAGCTCATCCAATACGGCAATGGCATAATCTGCATAGCTGATATAGCTGTCACCTTTAGCGTTTACGATGACATTGTCTTTTCCTTTTTGGTAAGAACCCGTCCGTTTACCTGCCGGGTCAAAAAATGCCGCAGGGCTTAGGAACGTCCAGGAAATGGAGTCTGTCTGCTGCAAATCTTTCAGGTTCTCTCCTTGATTTGATGCAGTTGGCAGATACTCTTTCGGGAATTCCGGCGTATCCATTAAACGGGTTGTTTTGGCTTCATCTACAAACAGGCTTCCCGCTCCGCCGACGACAAGCAATCTGGTGTTTTTTGCGTCCTTTAAGATGCTAATGAGCGCTCTGCCTGCCTCAACATGAAGATGTTCCTGGCCAGGCGCTGCTCCAAATGCGTTGACCACCGCATCGAAAGGCTTGATGTCTTCCGCAGTCAGTTCAAACACATCTTTCTCCAAAATCGCTACGTCCTGTTCCTGCACTTTTGAAGCGTTTCGGACGATGGCTGTCACTTCATGGCCTCTTGTTTTTGCTTCTTTTAAAATCTGGTTTCCTGCTTTTCCGCTTGCACCGATGATTCCAATTTTCATTTTTCATTCCCTCCTTATTTGTAACAATTTTAGTTACATGTTGGCGGTGAGAAGTCATCCCTTTTGATTAAAAGAGATGATTCATAACATCTTTTAATGACTTGCTTGCCAGTTCATTCTCCATCGCTTTTTGCACACTTTCAAACGTTTCATCCAGTGCGTTCTGAATTTTTTTCCCTACCGGACATTTCGGGTTCGGGTTTTCATGAACTGCAAAGAGCTCTTCTTGCTTTTGGACAGCCCGATATACCTCTAAAAGAGTAATATCAGCCGGGTCTTTTTTGAGGCTTGCACCTGGGACCCCAGCACGTGATGTCAGAATATCCGCTTTTTTCAGTAGGCTGATCATTCTTCGCACGACTACCGGATTGGTGTTGACGCTGTCTGCGATTATTTCTGAAGATGTTTTTTCATCCATCGAAATGAGGGATAAAATATGAATGGCAACAGCAAGACGGCTGTTAATCATGTTTTTCACCACCGTTGTAACTATAATAGTTACATTTAATTCGTTTGTCAACATCTAATATACACTAAATGCAGGGTTTTTGTGCACCGTTTTGAGTCAATAGAACGGCCGGATGCACTCCGGCCGCGTCTTGTCAGAATAAGAAATATCTTTGTCCAAGCGGAACATAATCGACAGGCTGGCAAGACAATTCCTCTCCGTCAGCAAAGACCTGATAGGTTTTGGGATCAACTTCAATCTTCGGCAAAGCTGCGTTCAACTTCATATCCAGCTTGCTCAGCTTTCTGATATTTTTGACGGGAGAAATTCTTTTTTCCAGCCCTAAGCTTTCCGCTACTCCCCGCTCTATGCTCGCCTGAGACATAAATGTAATGGAGGTTGAGCGATTGGCTTTTCCGTATGACGCATACATTTGGCGCATAAACACCGGTTCAGGAGTCGGGATAGACGCGTTCGGATCTCCCATTTGCGCACGTGCAATCATGCCGCCTTTTAAGACCAGTTCCGGTTTTACGCCGAAAAATACCGGGTCCCACAGAACGAGATCAGCGAGCTTCCCTTTTTCCACCGAACCGACTTCATGGCTGAGCCCATGCGTAATCGCCGGATTAATCGTGTATTTGGCAATGTAGCGTTTTGCGCGCACATTGTCATTTCCGTTTTCGCCGGCAAGAGCGCCGCGCTGCTTCTTCATTTTATCGGCTACCTGCCACGTTCGGATGATTACTTCACCGACCCGTCCCATCGCCTGGGAATCCGATGATGTCATGCTGATCGCGCCAATATCATGGAGAATGTCCTCTGCCGCAATCGTCGCAGCCCTGATTCTGGAATGGCTGAACGCTACATCTTCAGGCACTTTCGCATCTAAATGGTGACAGACCATCATCATGTCAAGATGCTCATCCATCGTATTAACGGTATAAGGAATGGTCGGCGTTGTAGATGACGGCAGGATGTTCGCGTAAGAGGCGAGCTTCATAATATCCGGGGCATGGCCGCCTCCTGCTCCTTCAATGTGATAGGTATGAATGACCCGGTCCCCGATCGCGTCGAGCGTGTTTTCCAGGAAGCCCGCTTCGTTAATCGTATCGGTATGGATAGCAACTTGAATATCAGCCTCATCCACGACGTCCATACACGTTTTGATCGCGCTTGGCGTCGTACCCCAGTCTTCATGAAGCTTCAGGCCGATGGCGCCGGCTTCCACCTGCTCGATCAGCGGCGCTTTATCGGATGCATTCCCTTTTCCTAGGAAGCCGACATTGACCGGAAACTCCTCGGCCGCTTCCAGCATTCTTGCCATATACCACGCGCCAGACGTACAGGTTGTCGCTTTGCTTCCTGTAGCTGGTCCTGTTCCGCCTCCCAATAGTGTCGTCACACCTGAAGAAAGCGCAACTTCCATCTGCTGAGGGCAAATAAAATGAATGTGTGTGTCTACTCCTCCGGCTGTTAAAATCTTGCCTTCACCAGAAATCACCTCTGTACCTGCGCCGATGACCATATGCGGATCGACCCCGTCCATAATATCAGGGTTGCCGCTTTTTCCGACGCCGACAATGCGGCCGTCTTTCACACCGACATCCGCTTTGACAATGCCTGTGTAATCCAATAGCACGACGTTGGTGATGACCAAGTCCAAAGCGCCGTCTTTCCCTGTGATTCTGCCGTTTTGGCCCATGCCGTCACGGATCGTTTTTCCGCCGCCAAAGATCATTTCTTCTCCATATACAGTGAAATCCTTTTCGACTTCGATCCATAAATCCGTATCGCCCAATCTGATTTTATCGCCCGTTGTCGGCCCAAACAGCTCCGCATATTGCTCCCGTGACATTTTCATCGGATGACACCCTCCATCCAGCCGGCTTGATGTAAGTTGGCTAACGTTTTTTCTTTGCCGCGTTGATCGATAAATGTGTCAGCCATTCCGTTCAGGCCTCTGATTGTTTTTCGTCCCCCAATTTCCACAAGCGTCACCGTTTTCTGCTCACCCGGCTCAAAACGGACGGACGTGCCTGATGGAACATCAAGGCGCATGCCGATCGCCTGCTCGCGGTCAAATGATAATGCCCCGTTGGCTTCTGCAAAATGAAAATGCGATCCGACTTGAATGGAGCGTGATCCGGTGTTTTTTACACCTATCTCCCGTGTCTCGCGTCCTTCATTAATCGTAATCGTTCCCTCAGCAATCTGAAATGCTCCCGGCTTCATGACTTCACCTCCGCAGAAATTGGCTGATGTACCGTGACAAGCTTCACTCCGTCAGGAAATGTGGCCTCCACCTGAATGCTGTCCAGCATCTCAGGCACACCCTCCATCACATCTTTTTCCGTTAAGACATGGCGGCCGGCTTCCATCAGCTCCGCTACTCCCTTCCCGTCACGTGCGCCTTCCATGATAAAACAGGTGATATAAGCGGCAGCTTCAGGATAGTTCAGCAGAACACCCCGCGCCTTTCGCTGTTTGGCTAATTCCCCCGCTGCAAAAATGAGCAACTTCTCTTGTTCAACCGGTGTCAATTTCATCTGTCGTCCTCCTTCTTTTGTCTTATAAAGCGGATGCGTTTACTGCGAATTTGCGGAACATGCAGGCGGGACATCACCTCCCTTTCTTCAGCATGAAGATCATACAGTAAGATGCCTTTCAAAGCGGCGAGCCGTTTCTTCATCGGCCTTTCCATGATCAACAACCGTTCCCCTATCGATCACATAAAGGTAGTCAGCACAGGTTAATGCGTTTTCCAGACTGTGCTCGACTAATATAACGGACATGTCTTTTTTTCTGGAAATATTTACGATAACTTGTCTGATTAGTTCGACAATTGAAGGTTGAATCCCTTCCATTGGTTCATCAAGTAAAATAATTTTTGGATTTCCCATCAATGCTCTGGCAATTGCAAGCTGCTGCTGCTGTCCTCCGCTTAAATCGCCGCCTTTGCGGTCAAGCATCTCCTTTAAAACGGGAAACCACTGAAGAATCTCTTCCTTGATCTGCCCCGTCCGTTCCTTCTTCGCAAGCGGCTCTTCTCCGAGCAGCAAGTTATCACGAACGGTTAAGGTGGAAAAAATGTCTCTTCCCTGCGGAACATACGCAATCCCCGCCCTTGCCCGTGTTTCCGCCTTTTCATTTTGAACAAACGTTTGATTAAAACAAATATCCCCCTGTTTAGCAGGAAGCAGGCCTATGATTGTTTTCAGCAAAGTGGATTTTCCAACCCCGTTTCGGCCTAATACAGCGACAACCTGCCCCAGGCGAACTTCCATGCTGAGACTATGCAAAACCATTGATTGAGCGTAACCGGACGTAACATTAGTGACGGCAATCATGACACACCGCTCCTTCCTAAATACACTGCGGCCACCTCTTCATTGCTTGTAATGTCATCCATCGAGCCTTCACAAAGGACTTTGCCTTCATGCATCACCGTGACTTTTCTGGAAAACGAGCGCACAAAATCCATATCGTGCTCCACAATGAGAACAGAGCACGTTTTCACAATTTCTTCAAGCAGGGCGCCGGTTTTTTCCCGTTCCTTCCCCGTCATGCCGGCAATCGGTTCATCCAGCAGCAAAAGCTTCGGCTCCATGGCGAGCTGCATCCCGATTTCAAGCCATTGCTTCTGTCCATGTGACAGGCTGCCAGCTATTAGATCCCGTTTGTGCTCTAACCCAACCAGCTGCAGAATGTCAATGATCCTGTCACTTTGCTGTTTTGTCATGCGCGCTGCCAGCAGTGAGAGGATCGTTTTTTTCTGTTTCATGGCAAGCTCGAGGTTTTCAAACACCGTCAGCTGCGTAAAGACACTCGGAGCCTGAAACTTTCTGGCGACGCCTAGTTTGGCAATCTGATATTCCCGAGCCTTCGTCAATTCATTCGTCTCCTGAAACAGGACTTCGCCTGAATGCGGCTTCGTTTTTCCGCAAATGATATCCAGCAAGGTCGTTTTTCCGGCGCCGTTTGGCCCAATCAGAAAATGGATATCGCGTTCCTGCACGCTGATATCAGCGCCCTGCAAAGCCCAAAACCCATCAAACTCAACCTTCACATCACGGCAGGTAAGTATCGGTTTCATAAACAGCCGCTCCTCTCTTTTTTGAGGAAGATAGCTGGGTTCTAAGCTTCTCGAACAGCCCTACAATCCCTTTTGGCAGATAGAGCACGACGATGATAAACAGCGCGCCGAGAAAGTAAAGCCAAATGTCAGGATAATATTCGCTTAAATAGCTTTTCATGCCGTTCGTTAACAGCGCGCCAAGCACCGCCCCGAAAATGGAGTGCCTGCCGCCGATCGCCACCCACAGCACCATCTCCACTGAAGGGATAATGCCCATCATTTCCGGCGAGATCATTCCGTCCTGAAGCACAAACAACATCCCGGCAATCCCCGCCATCGCAGCCGATACGCAGTAAATAAATACTTTAAAAACGGTCGAATGATAGCCGAAAAAACGGACCCTGTTTTCTCCGTCCCGGACCGCCTGCAATAGCCTTCCAAAACGGCTTTTCGTCAGAAACAAAGCGAACACGACAGAAACACCGAGGAAAAAGACTGTCGTAAAATACAAAATCTGCTTCATTGCAGGATCAGCCAGAGCATATTGAAAAATGGTATAGAAATTCGTGAGGCCATTTGTTCCGCCGGTAATGTCCTGGCTGCCGATGAACAATGTGACAACCACCACAACAACAGCCTGAGAGATCAACGAAAAATAAACACCCTTTATGTTGTTGCGGAAGGTAAAGTAGCCGAGTAAAAAGGCCAGAAAGACAGGCACAATGACAGCCGCGGCAATCGCAGCAAAAGGATACCTGAACATTGTCCAGATCCACGGCAGTTCACTGACGCCGGTCCACTCCATAAAATCAGGTATGCCTGACGGAGAGGCCTCTATCTTTAAATACATGGCCATGCAGTAAGCACCCAATCCGAAAAAGACACCATGCCCTAAACTCAAAATGCCTGTATATCCCCAAATCAGGCAAATGCCGACCGCTACAATCGCGAAGCATAAAAACTTCGCCAACAGCCCTAATCGAAACTCCTGAAGAAAAAACGGAGCGGCAATAAATAGGGCAAACATCACCAGATACGGACTGAATTGTGAAAACCGCTTCATCCGGTCCCCTCCTAATCAATTAATCTCGTTCTGACACTTGCAAGACCTGAAGGCCGCCATTGCAGAAAGAGAATAATACATGCAAACACGACAACCTTTGCAATCGTAGCGCTTGTGGAATACTCAACGAATGTGCTCAGCAAACCGACCGTCACAGCGCCGATAATCGTTCCTTTTAATTTTCCAATCCCGCCTAAAATGACGATCATAAAGGCATCGACGAGATATGACGAACCAAGTGTAGGCCCGATCGAACCAAGCAATGTGAGTGAGCTCCCAGCGATACCGGCCAATCCGCTTCCAAGTGCGAATGCCAATGTATCTGTTTTTCTTACAGATACGCCGAGACACGATGCCATGCTCCGATTCAGCGTAACAGCCTGCATCCGCCGCCCCGCAGAGGTTTGAAACAAATAGAAACCGAGCAGCGCCAGCGTAAAAAGAACAAGCGCCAAAATAAACAGCCTTTTATACGGAAAGGTAACCGAAAACAGCGTCACCCCTCCCGTCAGCCACTCAGGAGACTTGACGGCCACGTTCGGGGCGCCAAAAATCGATCTGGCCGCCTGCTGCAGAATCAAGCTTACGCCCCATGTCGCCAACAGGCTGTCGAGCGGACGGTCATATAACCGCCTGACAATCACCTTTTCAATGACAATCCCGATAAGCGCCGCCACCGCAAATGCCATAATAATAGCGATTAAAAAATAGTAAGAAAACAGAGAAGCAGGCAAATAGCTTAAAAACAGCTGCTGAATGACATATGTCGTGTAGGCTCCTGCCATAATCAGCTCACCGTGCGCCATATTAATAATGTTCATCAAACCAAATGTAACCGCCAATCCAATCGCAATGAGAATCAAAATAGAACCGAGACTGATCCCGTTAAATAATTGAGTCACGACGACAGACATCTTCCGCCTCCTCTCCCGCAAACGGCTTTGATTTATTGGGATAACCCCTTTGCCCAGCCGTACGTTTTTAAATAAGGATCAGGTTTTACTGGTTCCCCTGAGTTCCATACTTCTTTAAACTGTCCATCCCCCGTGATTTGCCCGATTCTGACCGTTTTGTAAAGATGCTGTGTATCTCCATCGATTTTTACTGTGCCGCCCGGGGCCTTAAATGCAATCCCGTCAGCCGCTTTCTTCACTTTATCGATATTAAAGGACTTGGCTTTTTCCACAGCCGCTGCCCAGAGATAGACCGCATTATAGCCAGCTTCAATCGGATCGCTCGTCACCCGGCTATCGCCGTTCATTTTTTTATAATTCTTCACGAATGTTTGATTTTCGCTCGTATTGGTTGTCTGGAAGTAATTCCATACCGCATAATGTCCTTTTAGCACATCAGGGCCGATCCCCCGAATTTCTTCCTCAGCAACGCTTGCCGACATGACAGGCATATCGTCAGCCGAAATCCCCGCATCCTTCAGCTGTTTGAAAAACGCCACATTGCTGTCACCGTTTAACGTATTAAAAATGACATCGGGCTGTTTGTCTTTGATTTTGCTGACGAGCGTACTGTAATTCGTGTGGCCGAGCGGCGTATACTCTTCACCGGCAATTTCTCCTCCGGCTGCTTTCACTTGCGCCTTGATGATTTTATTGGCTGTTCGAGGGAACACGTAATCCGACCCGATCAGAAAGAAGGTCTTTCCTTTATTCTTAAGCAGCCAATCAACAGCCGGCACAATTTGCTGATTCGTCGTTGCTCCGGTATAAAAAATATTAGGCGATGACTCCATTCCTTCGTACTGCACCGGATAGAATAGCAGCCCGTTGTTTTGCTCCACAACCGGAAGCATGGCTTTGCGGCTTGCTGACGTCCATCCGCCGAAAACAGCAGCTGCTTTATCCTGCTGAAGCAGTTTTCTCATTTTTTCCGCATATGTAGGCCAGTCTGAAGCGCCGTCTTCCACGATGGGTTGAAGCTTTTTGCCGAGAACTCCGCCTTTTTGGTTGATTTCTTGAATCGCCATTAACTCCGCATCATGGACTGACACTTCGCTGATCGCCATTGTCCCGCTTAAGGAGTGAAGAATTCCGACCTTCACTGAATCTCCGCTTGTGTCGACATCAACTGTTTGTTTCGCGCCCCCGCTGGCTTCCGACACTTTCTTCGGCGCAGTACATCCCGTCATCAAAACCATAATCAGAACCAACAAAAAAACAGCCTGTATCCTAACTCCTTTGTTTTTCATTCAGAACCTCCCTTTGTCTGATTTCCCCAAATGATGTTATAAAAGGTAACAACTCATGTCACTATTATATAGAAGAGGTTCATTAATTCAAAGAATATTTAAAAAATTTAGATACCTTAACCAAATCGGCTGCTTTTTTTGTTATATTTATTCACATCCAAAAAAGCGAACAAAAAAGGCAAGAAACATATTGTTTCCTGCCTCTTCCGTATGGCTGCTATTTATCTGTGAATGTATCCTTTGCTTTCCCGATATCCTTTTGGATCTCGCCTTTTGCCTTATCTTTTTTGCCTTCAGCCTGCATGTCCGCTTTATCGGTCATATCCCCGACTTTATCCTTCACTTCTCCTTTGGCTTTATTGAAGCCGCCTTTCATTTTGTCTTTTACACTATCGTTACCCATGTCCATTCTCTCCCCTCAATTATGTGTGTACTTGTTACCTTCCCGATCTGAGAGGCAGTAAACATTTGAATGTTAATTATCGATTTCGTAGCGCTCTCCGTACCGAAGCACCTTGTATATCGCCAGGCCGTCTGATGACTTTTTCTCTGAATATCGAACCGGCAGCAGGGCGAAAAACACATAATACGTAGAAAAATAGACAAACTGATAGAAAAACATATTCGGCTTTAACACACTGTGGATAATCAGCAGATTGACTGTAAAAATCGTTATCAGGTTAAACAGGCAGCCCCCGGCATACACGAGCGCATTTGAGAATCGATTGTCAATCTTCAAATCCCCGTATCGGCAAAAAGAATCGATAAAATAAATCGTTCTGAACCGTATCGGCCCAATCTTAAGCAATGTTTTTCCCATTCCAATATCCAATGAGCCTTTTCCGCCAAAAATAAAAGCCATAAAGCTGTGCCCTGAAACATGTATGATCTGTACAAGCGGCAGAACAATGAGGAAAGACCATAGAAACTTCACCATATCATTGAAACCAAACATCGAATTCCCCCTCAATCAATCATGTTTATCTGCATCCCAAAACGGCTTTTGCTCAAAAACAGTGCTGTTGCGATTTTTCCTGTTCTCCCCGGAAATAAACGTTCCGATGCTCCCTTTTTTCATATAAAAAAACCATCTGGCAGCAGATGGTTTTGTCTACACTTGATATAAACAATCGTTTCTTTGAATCATCTCTCTCATGCTGACCGCTTTTTCATAAAAATACACCGCTTCTTTATACTGTTCGCGATGACTGAAATAGGAGGCAGCATCCAAAGCAAATTCTTCAATATATACGTACAGGCCTTTTTCTTCCATATAGTCAAATACGTCTTGAATCATATCCAAATTCACAGATTCCACATATAAGGCCTGCAGAAATTTATATTTTGCCAGGCTGAAGAAGTCGTTTCGTTTTTGGGCAATGGCAATCCCTTTTTCATAGTACCGCATCGCAGCTTGGACATCTTGTTTTTTGAATAGAACGCGTGTCAGGCTGAAGAGCGCTTTCGGAAGCTGTTCAAGCTGATGCTCCTCAAAGACAGGAAGCGCTTTTTCAAAGTAGTCCGCAGCTTGATCCAGTTCTCCTTTGTCATCATAGCAATTCCCAATATTATAGAGGGCTGATCCGATCAAACGGGGCTGTCCTTCCAATAAGGCCAGACGATACGCGTCATCCAAATGCTCCAGCGCTTTTTCATAGTTTCTGTAGTCAATGTAGTTTCCAGATATCACGAAATGGCATTGAATTCTTCTGACTCTGTAAAAATCGTTCGCCTTATACGTCTCAAGCGCCTGTATGGCATGGTTCATGGAAAAGTGCGTCTGCTTCATGATATAAAAAACTTCTGCCACTTTAAAATGAAATTCCGCTCTTTCAATTTCATCTTCTACAAACGCAAGCATCTTCTCAGCTTTCCGGTAAAAGGATATGGCCGAAATATAATTGTTCTGTTCAAATTCGTACATTCCTTTGAACAAGTGAAAATAATACTCAGATAATCCGGAAATACTGTCCTGATTGCTTTCCAGCGTTTTAATCAATTCACGATATTGAAGCTGAGATTCCTCGTGCAGGTCTGGCTTTACATAATCCAGCATAATTTGGTGCCGGTAACTGATCAGCTGGTAATACAGCAACAGCAGTTGATCCTCTTCCATATGTTCTATGTCCTGATCGATCTCTTTCTTCAGTTCAACGGCATCAGCCACTTGAAATGCTAAAATGTGCTTATACCACTTATTGATTTTCACTCCTACTTGAGATGACGGGATCTCGTACGCGGCCATGCCCCTCCAACCCTTTCTGTTTTCTAATTGGTTATATCTTATCATAATGTATGGCTTTGGAATTAAAATTTTCTTACAATGATTCCTTCTTTATGCCTATCTTTATATATTTCGGTATTTGGATGTATTTTTTGCACTTGCGCTTTCTCATCAAAAAAAGCTTACCGGACAGTGCCGATAAGCTCTTCATTTCATATTAACCGCCAATATAAGACATTTCCACTTTCTTTTTGCCTGATGCTTTTGATAGCGTACGATCAACCGAATACTGATCGATCCGATTTTCCCATACGGTGCCGATCATTTCTGACAGTTCATCATCGCTTAATCCCTGCCGAACCGGCGCTCTGAGGTCAAATCCGCTTGAAGCGAATAAGCAGGTAAACAGCTCTCCTCTCGCAGAAAGACGGGCCCTGTTGCACGAACCGCAGAACGCATCAGATACAGATGAGATAACGCCGATTTCTCCAGAACCGTCCAAGTAGCGGAATCTAGAAGCCACTTCACCTTTATAATTAGGCGCGATCGGCTCCACAGGCGTGTGTTCATTGATCAAATCAATGATTTCGGCCTTTGTCATGACGTCCTTCTTTTCCCATTGGTTGGTGTTGCCCACGTCCATAAATTCGATGAATCTCAGGATATGCCCTTTTTCTTTAAAATAACGCGCCATAGGCAGAATATCTTTTTCATTGACGCCCTTTTGGACGACCATGTTGATTTTCACACCGAGACCCGCTTGCTTCGCCGCTTCAATGCCTTCCAGCACCTTGCTGACAGAAATCCCGCGTCCGTTTATCTTTTTAAATCGCTCGTCCTCTAGCGAATCTAGGCTGACCGTGACTCTTTTCAGCCCGGCTTCCTTAAGCCTCTTTGCATAAACAGGAAGCAGTGATCCATTTGTTGTCATCGCAATATCACGGACACCCGGGATGCGGGCCAGTTTTTTGATTAATTCTGGCATATCTTTTCTCATGAGCGGCTCTCCGCCGGTTAAGCGGATTTTTTCAACACCGAATTTTGTGACAAACAGTGTCGCAAGCCGTTCCAGCTCCTCAAATGAGAGCAGCTCCTCTTTCTTTAAAAAAGGATAATCCGGACCGAATAATTCGGCGGGCATACAGTACGTGCATCGGAAGTTGCAGCGGTCTGTAACAGAAATGCGAAGGTCTCTCAGCGGCCTGTTCCTTTTATCCAACATCTGACGCGATTCTGTATTCATTGCTACAGCCCCTTCCTATCCCCTGATTCTCTCAGGGTGTGTATATACATTAAACGATCCGTTTCTGACAAATCCGATCGCTGTGATATTTAATTCTTCTGCCATTTGAATCGCAAGCTCTGTCGGAGCCGATTTGGAAATGACAATCGACACGCCGATTTTTGCCGCTTTTAACAGAACCTCTGATGAGATTCTGCCGCTGAATACAATCAGTTTGTCCCGGACGGACAATCCGTTCAGAAGACAGTGTCCGTATAATTTATCAAGCGCGTTGTGCCGGCCGATATCAGTGCGCATCAGCAGCAGTTTCTCAGTGTCGCAAAGCGCCGCATTATGGACGCCTCCCGTATCCTGAAACGTTCCGCTCCCTTGTTGCATGTCTCTCATAAGTGCCAGACATGCTTCAGGCGATATCTTGATGTGGCTGACAGCCGTTTTGGCGGTTTTGACATCCTGCTGAAAGTAAAAATGGCGGCCCTTTCCGCAGCATGAGCCGATCACACGTTTTGTATAATCCTTTTGATCCAGTGTCTCAGGATGAACGAGATCGACATAAACAAAACCGAGACTTTCATCTATTGTAAACCTTTTAATCTCTTTTTGAAATCGGATCACACCCTCTGATGCGAGAAATCCGATGACAAGCTCCTTGATATGCTCCGGCGTACAAACGAGCGTCACAAATTCACTCCCGTTTAGTATTACTGTCAAAGGATATTCCGTCACCATCCGGTCTTCTATTTTGCTGATTTCCCCTTGTTCATAGCGCCATACATCCCTGACCGCAGTTACTTTATCATTCAATGTTTCTTCCCCTCCGCAATGTTCCTGCCTCTATATTTTTTCACACTCCTCGGATTTTGTCGAATCCTGAGACATAAAAAGAGCCCTCTATATAAAGGACTCTAGGTTTGATTATGCTGATTCTTTTTCAGGATCGTAAACAGCACAATGGCTGCGATCAAGGTGAGCATACTGACAAAAAAGAAGGCTGCCAGTTTTAGAAAAACACCGAGCAATATAAACGCCACGGCAGCTATAAGAAAAATCATTCCTAATAATCTCATATGTTCAACCCCTTTTAAGGGTATCATTCCCGTACTGGTCGTTTTTAAACCAATTGAAAAAGGCGCCTGGGGGAGCGCCTTCACTCAAATGATTACTCAGTAAATTTTTGTGCTTCTTTTTCCCAAGCCTGTTCAAATTCATCCGCGCTGTTTGCTGAAATATATTCCCCTCCTCCAGCAACAGCCGCCTGTTTCATCTCTGCGTTTCCTTTTACATCAAAGTTAAAGCCAATAATGTTTACAATGGTATCCACATTCGCTTTCCGAAGTTTTTCAATTTCCGCCGCTGGATCTCCGCCGCATGTTTCTTCACCGTCAGTGATTAAATACACCACGTTTTTCCCGTCAGCGCCAAATGCTTCAAATTCTTTTCTTGTATCTGAAAGTGCTTTGGCAATCGGTGTCCAGCCAGTCGGCTTGATTTCACTCAATGAATTGTCAAACAGCGATCCTTCATATGGATGAAGGCCGTAAATGGTTTCCGTCGTGCTGCATGAAAGAGCTTTGCCGGACAGTTTATTGTTTCCTGCATGTCCGAAAACGCGAAGCATGAGATTTGTATCCTTCGGAAGCAGCTCGGCAAAAGACTTTACTGATTTTTTTGCAATGTCTATTTTGCGCTCTCCCCCCGTTTTTTGAACCATGCTTCCGCTTCCGTCAAACAAAACAGCTACATTTGTGTCAGCTTGTTTCTCAGCGGCAAAAGACGGAGATGCAAAGGAGACAGTCAGCAATCCAATGATACCGGCAGCCAGCAATTTTTTCATGTTTTCCTTCCTTTCTTTATCAAATTTTCCAACTATAGTTGGATTCTTCTTTATGCTAGAATATGAAAATGCAAAATGATATAGGGCAAGCTGCCTTTTGTGCGGCTTTCACTTTCTGTACAAAATCGCTTGAAACGCCGATCTTTTTTAGCCATTTTCGCCCAGAAATCATATACAGATTGTGACATCATTCATTCTTTTTTCGCCATAATCATGATTGAGTTACGGAAATCTGCTACTATGCTACAAGCAGACAGCTCATCACTTTTGAACATTTTGTTACATACAAAAAAGAGGCTGACTTCACCAGCCTCTTTTTTCTTATTTAGATAACATCAGTGATTGCTGAGTGAAGATTTTCTCAACATCTTTTTGAGTATAAGCCGGGAAGTATTCACCGCCGCCTACTTTCGCAATCGCATTCAGCTGGCCTTTGTATCCCTCTTTATAATCAAAACCGATTACATTAACGGTGATATTGTCTTTATGCAGTTCTTTTGCTGTTTTAATTGGATTTCCACCGCATGTTTCCTCTCCGTCAGTCAACAGATACACCACTTTTTCCCCTTTTGCATCAAGCTGGTCAAAAGAAGATTTCGCCTCTTTCAACGCTTTGGCAATGGGCGTCCAGCCAGTCGGTCCAATTGCATTAAGAGAATTGAGGAAGCTTTGCTCATTAAAGCTTTGGAATCCGTATACGTTCCGGATGGATTCACATGATTGAATTTTTCCGGAATTTTTATTGTTGCCTTCTGAACCAAACACACTCATTTTCACCTGAGTGCCTGCCGGCAGTGAGCTTGCGAACTTTGAAATTTCTTTTTTGGCTGAATTAAATTTAGATACACCGTCTATTCTTTTGGCCATACTTCCGCTGGCATCAAGCAAGACTGCCACGTTTGCCGGAGCTTCAGGTTCTTTCTTTTCAGCTGCAAAAGCAGGAGAAGTTAATCCAAATAGCAAGCCTGTCATCATGATCAGTGAAAATCTTTTCTTCATGTTTGTACCCCTTTACAAGTTTGTTTCTGCGTGCAGATGTTCAACGCTGAACATAACCTATCGTAATCGACAAAAACCGAGAAATAAATAGGGCGGGGTTCCCCATTGCTGTTGTTTACTTTTGCATAGAAAGCTTTATTTTTATTAGTGATTTCCGACTAACGTTACGCTGAAAAAAGAAGATTGTCGGCCTTTCGGCTTTCGTTATATGAGTCTGTCGAAGTCTGTCGCTACATGTGGATTTCTTTACCACAATCTTAAAAGTCAGCAATCAGGAAAAAGGAACTGGTTCCCTTGTCATCTTAAAGATAGCCAGAAGCCTCTCTGAACGGTTTCAAGCATTCTTAGATAAATGACATTCAGGAACAGAAAAAGACGCTCATTGAGCGTCTTTTTACTTCTTCGCCATATATTTATTCAAAAACGAATCGGCCTCAGAAATTTTTGTGCCTTGATAATAGTACTTCACAATGTCATCAACCGTTTTTCCTTCTTTCGCCATAAAATTCGCGCCATATTGGCTCATCCCGACACCGTGGCCAAATCCTTTTGTCGTGACTGTAATCGTGTCGCCGTCTCGCTTCCATTCAAAATCAGCTGAATTAAGGCCCAGCTTTTCACGTATGTCTCTTCCTTTCAGCGTCTTGCCGTTAATAACGGCTGTTGCCACCTGGTGGCCTGGTGTTTCTCCTGTAATCTTTCCGACTGTAGAAGATCCATCCAGCTTAACGCCAAGCTTTTGCTCAAATTCTGCCGCTGTAAAGGTTTTCGTTGCCAAGTATTTCGGCGACTTTTTATCCCAAGCGCTTTTGACGCTTTTTAAATATGGGATAGCACTTGTCCAATAGGCTTCAGCATTTTCTGTGTAGCCGTTGCTTGTGGAGAAAAATGAAGCTTCAATCGGCTGGTTGTTGTACGTTAAAATTTTGCCTTGCGTGCTGGCTACCGCATCTGTGATTTTCTTCAGTTTTCCCTCATAGCTTGCGCCCCACTGTTTTTTCAGCTCCGCTTTGCTTTTATACACCTGGAACATCTGTGTATCATCCACCAGCGAGCCTTTAGGAGCCTCTACCGCTGAATGAGCGACCATCAGTCTGACAATAAACGTTCTGGCGGCAAGAGCCTGGGCTTTCAGCGCTTCAGATTCAAAGGTTGCCGGCATTTCGGAGGCGACGACTCCAATCACATACTCTTCAAGCGGAATGTCTTCTACGGATTGATTTGCGGTTCGATAGACGGGAATAGAAACAGGCGATGCTTTCAACGTTTCCGCTCCTTTTGATGCTGGTTTCGTGCTCACTGCTGTCTTTCCTGATTCTACACTGGCCCCTGCTTCCTTGTTATGCTGGAACGGTATGACCATGAGTGTGGGAACCAAGAGAATCAATGCAAATAGTACGGATAGTGTGATTACGAATTGTTTCATATTCAGCTGCCTCCTGCTCGGGATTCGACTCTAGTCTAGTCTATGGGCAGGGACAAGCTAATATGACTCTCGTTTTGGACAGAAACTTTATTTGTTATTTACGTATTCTTTTTTGCTATTTTGCGCATAATGATGATAATACCCGAAAAATAAAAACCAGTATGCCAGATTGACATACTGATTTTCAGGTCGTTTATGCATTTAAGTCAGATACGACTTCTTTGTTCTCTTGCTCAGAAGCAGACTCATCATTTACACGTTCGATGTCTGCGCCAAGAGCGGCCAGCTTCTTATGGAAATCAACATAACCGCGGTCTAAGTGCTTCAATTCAGTAACACGTGTATGACCTTCAGCTACTAACCCCGCAAGAATCAGCGCTGCACCTGCACGCAAGTCAGTCGCTGCAACTTCAGCTCCCTGAAGCTGTACAGGGCCGTTAATGATGACAGAACGTCCTTCAATCTTGATATCACCATTCATACGGCGGAATTCTTCCGCATGCATAAAACGGTTTTCAAAAACAGTTTCTGTAATCATGCTTGTGCCGCTTGCACGAAGCAGAAGCGCCATCATTTGTGACTGCATATCAGTCGGGAAGCCCGGGTGTGGCATTGTTTTAATGTCAATCGGTTTCAGTTCTTTCGGACCGATGACACGCAGGCCTTCACCTTCATCCTTAATCGTTACACCCATCTCTTCCATTTTTGCAATTAAAGAGGTGAGGTGTTCAGGAACCGCGCCTTTTACTAATACGTTTCCTTCAGTGATTGCAGCGGCAACCATAAATGTGCCCGCTTCAATACGGTCAGGAATAATATGGTGTTTTACGCCGTGAAGCTTTTCGACTCCTTCAATTTTGATGGTGCCGGTGCCAGCTCCGCGGATTTTTCCGCCCATGCCGTTGATATAGTTTGCTAAATCAACGATTTCGGGTTCTTTCGCCACGTTCTCCAGCGTTGTTGTTCCTTCCGCTAGAGCGGCTGCCATAATCAGGTTCTCTGTAGCTCCTACACTTGGGAAGTCCAGATAGATTTTTGCGCCTTGCAGACGGCCTTTTACTTCGGCTTCGATGAAGCCATTGCCGACTTTGATCTCTGCGCCCATTGCCTCAAAACCTTTTAAATGCTGATCAATCGGCCTGGAACCAATTGCACATCCGCCCGGAAGCGCAACTCTTGCATGACCTGTACGCGCAAGAAGCGGCCCCATGACAAGCACAGATGCACGCATTTTACGAACATATTCAAAAGGTGCTTCAGTTTGCAAAGCGTATGAAGCATTTACAGTCACTTCATTATTCTCAAAATGCACATCTGCTCCTAAATGACGCAACACTTCGTTAATTGTATATACATCGGAGAGCGTAGGTACATCACAAATTACGCTTTTTTCTTCACTTGCTAATAAAGATGCAGCGATAACAGGTAAAACGGCATTTTTAGCGCCTTCAACTTTGACTGTGCCGTTTAACTTTTGACCGCCGCGGACGATGATTTTTTCCAAGGTATTCCCCTCCGCGTCCCTAAATTCTCTATATTAATATTCAGTCGTAACGATTGGTGTGCCAACCGTAACGGTATGTTTTCCGCCCATTCCTGCACTTCTAAGTGCAATTTGCAAATTCATTTTATGTTTCGAGGTCATGATGTACTCTTTCCACTCATCTGTAAACGCAGAAATAGAAACGAAATTTGGCTCAACTACATGTTCTACTGATCTTGCTTGAAATTCGTTTAATAACTGATTTGCTTTTTTTTGCAAAACAATATTCATATTATCATCTAAATGACCATTTAGACAAGTAAAAATAACTACTTTTTCTTGGAATATCCCAAGCGTCTCCCGTTCAAACTGTTCATATGTATCATTCCAGCTATCCGGTGCCTTAAGACTCATTTGCTCATATAATAAATACGAAGTTGGGTTGTGTTTTTTGAGGGTTGTGACAAGCTGCAGTCTAAAAGAAGCACGATTTTTTTTGTCAGTATATGTGCCAATTGCCTTTATGATTTTATCTTCCCGTGCAATCGCCCAATCATATTGACGATACTCTGATTTTAAACGTTGCACTTTTTTATAAAATTCTTTTTCGGTCAGCGACATATTTTGTTTTGCATGCAATGTCCACTTATCTATTGAGACATCTTGACGTTCCATCCCCTCTGCCATTTGTGCTAACGGCGTTAACTCACTCGCATGAATGGTATGGAAAACAGCAATGACGAAGCTTAGCATCACGGATATGATAATGGCGTGGCTTACTTGTTTTTTCTTCATGTTCATCTCTCCCCCTTATCCCCAGTGTTACCGGAGGCAAGAGGAGCCATACGTGAATATCTTCGTCAAAACTCGCGTTATTCGTTACAACCCGATTCCCAACCATTCCCGAGATGATGATGTTCAAAACCTATTAAAATAGATAAGGAAGCTGCTGTGAATAATTGAGGTAATCTAAAAAGAAATTCGCAACGGCCGTTCCAATGGCGATTGTCAGCAAAATCATCAGGAGTCTTGCCTGCACGACTTTGCCTTTTTTGATTAACGGATCAATATTGACGGCTTGCAGCGCCCACCAAGTCACCGCTATAAAAATCAGGTGAACAACGATGCCGATTGCAGCCTGCTGTCCCAATACACTCATCTATTCCACTCCTTTCATCCTTTCTCCGCGCGTAACCCTTTCTTATTATATAAGAAGCACAGATAAAGATGATACATTTTATACAGAACGGAATAATCAGCCAAATCTAGGGCTAATCCCCGCTTAAAGTGCGGTTCTTTTACATGGTATACTTTGTTGGAAAGGAGCTGGCAAACGTGAATCATTCTTTTTTTCAGCCTGAAAAGCAATATGGTGAGGACCTGCCAATTTTTGAACAGGAATGGGAAGCAATTGCATTCTATTATGATTATAGACAGTCACAGATTGAAGAACTGAATGAATTGTGTCAGTTTTATAACATTTCTCTTACCTACACGAGAGAAAGCCTTGAAGAGCTTGAAAATCTTTATTTTCAAAGTATCCAAGAGCTTTTGCTGGCTGATTGGAATCTACCGATTGAAGAATTCGAGAAAATGATCAGTGTTTATCTGATAGATTGCGTAATTGCCCACCATGAAGATGCTGAATGGGTGGTAAAACCTTATCCTTACACAGACGGCGCTTATACAATGGGCTTTAGAAGACATCGCAAATCGTGGCATACAATGAATGCCTGTGATGGTTTATACCTGCGCCAAAAAGAGGAGCACCCGCTTCTGGCGCTGTTTGATTCTCTTGTGCGTTCATAAAAAAATCCTTCTCATAAAGAGAAGGATTTTTTCTTATTTCCCTGCTACATCCAATCTGTTCAAAGCCCGCTGTAACGCAAGCTCAGCCCGACGAATGTCAGTATCATCTGATTGAGAATTCAAACGCTCCTGAGCCCGCTGGCGTGCAGCTTCAGCGCGCTCTTGATCGATGCCTTCCGCTGTCTCAGCAGCTTGGGCAAGAATGGTGACCTGATCAGGACGGACTTCTACAAATCCGCCGCTGACGGCAACCAATTCAGTCTGCCCGTCTTTTTTCAGACGGACAGCGCCGATTTTAAGAGGAGCCACGGTTGGAATATGACCTGGCAAAATACCGAGATCGCCGCTTTCGGCTCTCACACTCACCATTTCGATATCCGCATCGTATACTGGGCCGTCGGGAGTAACGATATTGACTTTAACGGTCTTCATGCTTTTACCCTCCTAGGACCAGATTAAACTTCTACACCCATTTCTTTTGCTTTCTCAACAACTTCTTCGATACGTCCTACAAGACGGAACGCATCTTCTGGAAGATGGTCGTATTTGCCGGCTAAGATTTCTTTGAAGCCTTTAACCGTTTCTTTTACAGGCACGTAAGAACCTTTTTGTCCAGTGAACTGTTCAGCCACGTGGAAGTTTTGAGAAAGGAAGAACTGAATGCGGCGTGCGCGTTGAACGACAAGCTTGTCTTCATCACTCAATTCATCCATACCAAGAATCGCAATGATATCTTGAAGCTCTTTGTAACGCTGAAGCGTTGACTGTACTTCACGGGCAACAGCATAATGCTCTTCTCCGACAATTTCAGGAGCAAGGGCGCGTGATGTAGAAGCCAACGGATCAACCGCAGGGTAAATACCCATTTCAGTTAACTTACGCTCAAGGTTTGTTGTCGCATCCAAGTGAGCGAACGTAGTTGCCGGCGCCGGGTCAGTGTAGTCATCGGCAGGCACGTAGATCGCCTGGATAGATGTAACTGATCCAACGTTAGTAGACGTGATACGCTCTTGGAGCTGACCCATTTCAGTTGCAAGCGTCGGCTGATAACCAACCGCTGAAGGCATACGGCCAAGAAGGGCTGAAACCTCTGAACCCGCTTGTGTGAAACGGAAAATGTTATCGATGAAGAACAGTACGTCCTGTCCTTGTACATCACGGAAGTGCTCAGCCATTGTAAGGCCTGTCAAAGCAACACGCATACGTGCGCCCGGCGGCTCGTTCATTTGCCCGAATACCATGGCTGTTTTGTTAATTACGCCAGAGTCGCTCATTTCATAGAAAAGGTCGTTTCCTTCACGAGTACGCTCTCCTACACCGGCGAATACAGAAATACCGCCGTGCTCTTGCGCGATGTTGTTGATTAATTCCTGGATTAATACGGTTTTACCTACACCGGCACCGCCGAACAATCCGATCTTACCGCCCTTGATGTATGGGGCTAGCAAGTCAACAACTTTAATACCTGTTTCAAGAATTTCAACTTCTGTTGAAAGCTGATCAAATGAAGGCGCCTGTCTGTGAATCGGATCCTTTTTCGCATCCGCAGGAACCGGCTCATTCAAATCAATATTTTCTCCGAGTACGTTAAATACACGGCCGAGTGTTACATCACCAACTGGTACTGAGATTGGCGCTCCTGTATCAACAGCTTCCATTCCGCGCTGAACACCATCCGTAGATGCCATTGCGATTGTACGGACTGTATCATCGCCTAAATGAAGAGCGACCTCAAGCGTTAAATCAATACCTACTTCGTTTTCACTTGTAGCTGGCTGTGAAATTTTAATCGCATTATAAATTTCAGGCAAATGACCGTCTTCAAAACGCACGTCGACGACCGGTCCTAATACCTGGCTAACGCGTCCTTTCTTCATCGCTATCCCTCCTGACAAATTCTTTCTATTCTAAAGCGGCTGCTCCGCCGACAATTTCCGTAATTTCTTGTGTGATGGCTGCTTGGCGAGCGCGGTTGTAAGAAAGCGATAGTGAATCGATAAGTTCCTTCGCGTTGTCTGTCGCGTTTTTCATCGCCGTCATTCTTGCAGCGTGCTCACTTGCTTTACTGTCAAGAAGCGCACCGAAAATTAAGCTTTCTGCATATTGAGGAAGCAAAACCTCCAGAACCTCCTCTTCAGACGGTTCAAATTCATAAGACGCCGTTCTCTTTCCGCCGCCGCTGCCCAAATCAGATAACGGCAGAAGTTTTTTCTCCGTTACTTCTTGAGAAATGGCGCTGACAAAATGGTTATAAACAAGGTGCAATTCATCAAACGCACCATCTATAAACATTTGGATCGTTTGTCGGGCAAGATCCTTAATTTCTGTAAACGTTACTTCATCCCCAAGTCCTGTTAACTCGGAAATGATCGGAATCTCACGTTTCTTAAAGAAATCACGGCCCACTCTTCCGATGACAATCACCGCATACTCATCCTTAGACTGATGACGTTCTTGCATGGCCTGATAAGCACTTCGTAAAACCGAACTGTTAAAAGCGCCGGCAAGACCGCGGTCAGACGTAATGACAAGATATGCTGTCTTTTTCACTTCTCTGCTGAGAAGCATCGGATGCTTCACGTTGCCGGAAACTCTCCCGACGTTTGATACGACCTCTTGGATCTTATCCATATATGGCACAAATGATTTTGCATTGTTTTCAGCACGATTCAGCTTAGCCGCAGATACCATCTGCATGGCTTTTGTAATCTGGCTCGTTTTTTTTGTTGACGTGATCCTTGACTTAATATCGCGTAATGAGGCCAAAGATTTCACCACCTTTTCTCTTCATCTGCGTAAAAAGAGAGAAAAAGAGAACCTTTTTCTCTCATCAGCATTCGAGTTAGTTGCTTGGTGCAAATGTGCGTTTGAAGCCTTCGATTGCAGCTTTGAAGTCTTCATCAGCAGGAAGGTTTCCTGTTTTCGCAATTCCGTCAAGCAGTTCTTTATGGTTTTGGTCAAGGTACATGTAGTACTCTTCTTCAAAACGTCTGATATCCGCTACTGGAATATCATCGAGATATCCTTTAGTCAGCGCATAAAGAATAGCTACTTGCTTTTCAACCGGAAGCGGCTTGTTCAGATCCTGCTTCAGTACTTCAACTGTACGCGCACCGCGGTTCAGTTTCGCCTGAGTCGCTTGGTCGAGGTCAGATCCGAATTGAGCGAATGCTTCCAGCTCACGATATGACGCAAGGTCAAGACGCAAAGTACCTGATACTTTTTTCATCGCTTTGATTTGCGCTGAACCACCGACACGGGATACAGACAAACCGGCGTTGATCGCTGGACGTACGCCTGAGAAGAACAAATCAGATTGCAGGAAGATCTGTCCGTCAGTGATGGAAATAACGTTCGTCGGAATATAAGCAGAGATATCCCCGGCTTGTGTTTCTACGAACGGCAGAGCTGTAATTGATCCTGCGCCTTTCGCGTCGCTAAGCTTTGCTGCACGCTCAAGCAGACGGGAATGAAGGTAGAATACATCCCCAGGGAACGCTTCACGGCCTGGCGGACGGCGAAGAAGCAAGGACAGCTCACGGTAAGCAGCCGCTTGTTTAGAAAGATCATCGTATACAACAAGAACGTGCTTGCCGTTGTACATAAATTCTTCTGCCATTGTAACCCCTGCATACGGAGCCAGGTACAGAAGCGGTGCCGGCTGAGACGCAGACGCCGTGACAACAATTGTATAATCAAGCGCGCCGTGCTTACGCAATGTTTCTACTACGCCGCGGACTGTTGATTCTTTTTGACCGATAGCAACATATACGCAGATCATGTCTTGGTCTTTTTGGTTCAGGATCGCATCGATCGCAACAGATGTTTTACCTGTTTGACGGTCACCGATGATCAGCTCACGCTGGCCGCGGCCGATTGGGATCAGTGCATCGATCGCTTTAATACCTGTTTGAAGCGGTTCATGAACGGATTTACGGTCCATAACGCCTGGTGCAGGGCTTTCGATCGGACGTGTTTTGCTTGTAAGGATCGGGCCAAGTCCGTCTACCGGCTGGCCTAATGGGTTCACAATACGGCCGATTAATTCTTCACCGACAGGAACCTCCATGATGCGGCCTGTTCTTTTTACTTCGTCTCCCTCACGGATCTCACTGAAAGGTCCTAAGATGACGATACCTACGTTTGATTCTTCAAGGTTTTGAGCCATACCCAAAACACCGTTTGAAAATTCGACAAGTTCACCGGCCATACAGTTGTCAAGGCCGTGTACGCGAGCAATACCGTCACCGACTTGGATGACTGTACCTACGTCTTGAACTTCAATATCAGATTGATAATTTTGTATTTGCTGTTTTATCAGCGTGCTAATCTCTTCAGCTTTGATGCTCACTTAGGTTTCACCCCTTCTATCGATTTTCCCCGGCTAGTTGACGTTCAATGCGCTGAAGCTTTCCGCTTACGCTGCCGTCAAAAATCCGGTTTCCTATGCGGACTTTAATACCGCCTATTAAATCCGTCTGCACTTCATTTCTGATTCTCAGTGAAGCGACTCCGGCTTTTTTTGCAAATACTTGTGATAAAGATAAAACTTCCGCATCCGTCAGCGGTTTTACTGAATATACGATTGCGTCTTCTGTTTGACGTGCCTCATTTGCGAGTTTAATAAACTCATCTGTGAGCTCAGGCACAATTGCTGCCCGATGGCGGTCAATCAAAAGAAAAATCGTATTGAGCACGGACTGTGACAAAGAGCCAAATGCATTCTGAATGAGCTCTTTCTTCTTCGCAGCCGGCACCTTCGGATGGTTTAACACATCATTAAGCGCTTTTTCGTTTTGAAATACTTCTTTTACAACGGTTAGCTCTTCTTCTACTTGATTCAGCTGAGCGGACTCATTGGCAATATCAAAAAGAGCTGACGCATATCTTTTAGAGACAGCTGATCCACTCATCGGCTTTCTCCTACCTCTTTAAGATAGTCCTGGATCAATTTCTCTTGAGCTTGTTCATCCAGTTCTTTTTCGATCACTTTCGACGCAATCATGACAGAAAGAGACGCTACTTGCTCACGGAGAGCAGAAACCGCCTGTTCTTTTTCCTTCACGATTTCAGTTCTTGCTGCTTCTTTCAGACGTTCAGATTCTGCACGTGCAGCCTGAATAATCTCTTCTTTTTGCTTTTCTCCCAGTTTCTTTGCGTTTTCGATAAGAGTTTGGGATTCTTGTCTTGCTTCTTTTAAAAGAACGCGCTGCTCTTCAATCAGCTGCTGCGCCTCTTTATTTTTTTCTTCAGCAGACGTAATTTCTCCAGCGATGTGGTCTTCACGCTGTTTCATTATGTTTAATAGCGGCCCTAAAGCGTATTTCTTCAGAAGCGCTAATAAGATTAGCATAGCTAACAGTTGGAACAGGATATCTCCGCCGTTAAACGACAGTCCTAGTTCAAGTGGTAATTGAGACATCTACTACGGCAACTCCCTTCTGCAGGTTTTTCTTTGCTGATCCAGCAGCCGCACTTGTCTCTTTTCAGCCGGCAAGGCGGGTTGCTTATCAGACATAAAGCAATGGCGAAGGTTCTCTTGGAATGATCTTCGCCATTTTTAGTTCATATAAGGCTTTTATGCTTAGCCAAAGAACGCTAAGAATGCGATAACGACAGCGATAATAGGAAGGGCCTCAACTAATGCGATACCCATGAACATAAGAGTTCTAAGTTCTTTACCTGCTTCCGGCTGACGGGCAATCCCCTCTACCGTACGTGAAACAATCAAACCGTTACCAATACCTGCACCAAGTGCGCCTAAACCAATTGCAATCGCAGCTGCTATTAAATTCATGAAAAAGTTCCTCCTTTAAAATGTTATCCGTTTGGATATAATGTTTTAATGATCATGACTGATTTTATGAGACATGTACACCATCGTCAGCATTGTGAAGATAAACGCTTGGATGGCACCAATAAATAAACTGAATGCCTGCCATGCCAGCATTGGCAGAATGGCGCCGATTGTACCGACTAGACCGAGAGCCACGCTTTGCGAATAATGGCTTGTCGCTAAACCCGCAAGCAGACCGAGAAGAATCTCACCGGCGAAGATGTTACCATAAAGCCGCAACCCGAGAGTCAGCGTATTCGCAAACTCTTCGATGATTTTCATCGGGAGCATGAATGGAACAGGTCTTAAATAGTCTTTGGAATATTCCTTGAGCCCTTTCATCTTCACACCATAGTAGTGGGTTAAAGCAACAACCATCACGGCTAGCGTTAATGTAATGGCAGGGTCGGCTGTCGGAGATTTCCACCAGAGCTCATGTCCGATTGTAATAGAGAACGGCAGCCCCAGCATATTCGACACAAATATGTACATCAGCAATGTGACACCAAGTGCCAAGAAGTTAGCCCCTGTTTTCAAATCCATTGTACTGCCGATAATATTGCGGACGAAATCAACAACCCATTCCATAAAATTCTGGGCTTTTCCGGGACGGATCGAAAGTGTTCTTGTCGTCAATATAGCAATCAATAAAACAATCACACTCGCCACAGTAATCATCAGAATGTTTGTCAGATTAAAAGTAAGACCTAGAAATTCAATAGTTCTGTATTCATGATTCAAAGGGTTTTCACCTCTCTTCCATTGATGAACGTTTAAGCTGGATAAAGGAATCTATCATAATGACAGGGTAGATTGTCATTAATCCAATAACTGTACTTGCCATATGAAAATGCTCGGGATTTTTATAGGCCACAGCCGCAGCAAGAATCGCATTGCACCACCGCGCTGCGCTCCCAAGAGATCGTATGGACTTTCCTTTCTCAACGGCTCTGTCAAAGGCGTTCATTCTCCTGACGAGCAGTAAAAAATTAAACAAACTGAAAACAGTTCCCAGAATAAGGCCTAAAAAAACGGTTTTATACGCTGTTAAACCATAACCCAGTACATACACTGCCAAAATGAACAATAAGTATTTGCGTTGTCTGCTAAATGTAAGCTTGGGATCGTCCATCAATTATCTGTCTCCTGATGAAAAAATAATGTAAAGCTTAGATACGGCATAAATCAGCGGTTAACCCTAGTAGAAGACCTTTTTTGACCGGCAAAACGGGCCTGTTCGAAAAAATCATTCATCCGCAAGCCTTGCAGGGATGCTGTTTCATTCGCTTAAATAAATCCTCATAATACGGGTTTTCTGAGAGGATTTACGTTGAGGATGAGGACTATAATGAAAGCTATGAAAACCTTCTCATAATACCCTCGTTTAGCATACAATAGCCCCTAACATGTGTCAATCTGTTTAAAGTTAAAAAACTTTTTATACTGTAAGCCTCCACAGAATGTTCACATTTTCACCTATAATTGTATACAGATTGACCGAATAGCAAATATCTGGATAAAAAAAGAAAACCCTTTTCGGGTTTTCTTTTTTTATTTTGTTCCAAACATACGGTCTCCTGCATCTCCGAGACCCGGAACGATATAACCTTTTTCATTTAATTTTTCATCAAGAGCCGCGATGTAAATATCCACGTCTGAATGATGCTTCTGCAATTCTTCCACACCCTCTGGCGCCGCTACAAGGCACATGAACCGGATATTTTTCGCGCCGCGTTTTTTGAGGCTGTGAATCGCTTCTACAGCAGAACCCCCTGTAGCCAGCATCGGGTCAACCACAATGAATTCACGCTCTTCCACGTCAGAAGGAAGCTTGACATAGTATTCCACGGGCTTTAAGGTTTCAGGATCACGGTACAGGCCGACATGTCCCACTTTTGCCGCAGGAATCAGCTTTAAGATGCCGTCAACCATTCCCAATCCCGCTCTAAGGATAGGAACCACTCCGAGTTTTTTTCCTGAGATGACTTTCGATTTCGCAGCCTGAACAGGTGTGTTGATATCCACTTCTTCTAAAGGAAGATCGCGGGTAATTTCAAACGCCATCAGTGTGGCTACTTCATCTACAAGCTCTCTAAAATCCTTTGTACCTGTATTTTCATTCCGTATATATGTCAGCTTATGCTGAATTAAAGGATGATCAAATACATAAACCTTTCCCATGCTGTGTTCAGCTCCTTTTTTATTGTCCCATCAACAATTTCACACTTCTATTGATTCTACAAAAAAAGACATTGAGTTTCAAGAACATCGTCAAAAAACCCGCCGGGCATTAGCCCGAACGGGTTTTTGGAATCTTAGTAATCTAATTCTTTATATAAAGGAAATTTATCAGTCAGAGCAGCTACACGCTGTCTTGCTTCTTCAAGTTTTCCTTCATCTTCGTGGTTTTTCAATGCAAGCGCAATGATCGCACCGACTTCTTCCAATGCGTCTCCGTCAAAACCGCGGCTTGTCACAGCAGCTGTACCAAGACGGATACCGCTTGTTACGAAAGGTTTTTCTGGATCGTATGGAATCGCGTTTTTGTTAGACGTAATTCCGATTTCATCAAGCACATGCTCTGCAACCTTACCTGTCAGTCCGAGAGAACGAAGGTCAACAAGGATAAGGTGGTTGTCAGTTCCGCCTGAAACGAGCTGGATGCCCTCTTTCGTCAACGATTCAGCCAAGCGTTTTGCATTTGAAATGACATTTTGCGCATATGTTTTGAAATCGTCCTGCAATACTTCGCCGAATGAAACAGCTTTTGCAGCAATCACGTGCATCAGCGGTCCGCCTTGAATGCCAGGGAAGATGGATTTATCAATTTTCTTGCCAAACTCTTCACGGCAAAGGATCATGCCTCCGCGAGGGCCTCGAAGTGTTTTGTGTGTTGTTGTTGTCACGAAATCAGCGTAAGGAACCGGGTTTGGATGAAGGCCTGCCGCAACAAGTCCTGCGATATGCGCCATATCCACCATGAAGTAAGCGCCGACTTCATCAGCAATTTCACGGAATTTCTTAAAGTCGATTGTACGAGGATACGCACTTGCTCCTGCTACAATAAGCTTCGGCTTATGAGCGAGGGCTTTTTCACGCACGTCATCGTAATCAATATGTTGAGTTTCTTTATCTACGCCGTACTCAACAAAGTTATATTGAACACCGCTGAAGTTGACTGGACTTCCGTGTGTTAAATGACCGCCGTGGGAGAGGTTCATCCCAAGTACAGTATCGCCTTGCTCTAAAATCGTGAAGTACACTGCCATGTTTGCTTGTGCGCCTGAATGCGGCTGAACGTTTACATGCTCTGCTCCAAAGATTTCCTTCGCGCGGTCACGAGCGATATCTTCCACGACATCGACGTGCTCACATCCGCCGTAGTAGCGTTTGCCCGGATATCCTTCAGCGTATTTGTTCGTCAAAACAGATCCTTGTGCTTCCATAACCGCTTCACTTACAAAGTTCTCAGAAGCAATCAATTCGATCTTAGTCTGTTGGCGTTCACGCTCATTTTTAATGGCGTTAAACACTTGTTCGTCTTGCGCAGGTAAATGTTTCATCAGCGAGATCCTCTCCTATCCGTATCCTGTTCTTTGTTTTTACCATCACTATTGTACATGGTTTTTTAGGTCGATGTAAAAGATTATTTTAAAAAAATCGAAATTTTCATTGGTAAAAACGAATATTGATAACTTAAATTTAAATTAAAGTTCGGGATTTATTTTTCTGCCTTTAAAATAAAAGAAAAGACTGGCCATGCAGTCCTTTCATTCGCTCCCATAAACCGCCCGCACTCCGCCGATCAGTTTCGGCCGAGTACGAGCCAGTGTCACATGTGCCGCCCCGAGATTATTTTGAGAAACGCGTACAGGGACAGCTACCGGCTTCAGATGCATGCCGATAAACGTATCGCCGATGTCTATTCCGGCGTCAGCCTGAATGGCCTCGACAAGAACAGGAGACTTCATCTGCTTAAATGCATAAGCAGCCATTGCCCCGCCCGCCTTTGGAACAGGCACAGCAGAAACGACCGGAAGCATGAACCGCTGAGCGGTTTCCTCTTCAACGACAAGCGCTCTGTTCAAATGCTCGCAGCATTGAAAGGCCAGGTGAATACCCGTTTTTCCCTTAAGCTCGGCAAGACCGCTGTATATGCTTTCCGCAATGTCTTCGCTGCCTGATGTTCCGATCCGGCTGCCGGCCACTTCGCTCGTGCTGCATCCAAGGACAAAGAGCTGATCTTGTTTCAATCCCGCCTGTTCCCCGAACTCAGACAGCATCGTCTTCCACGTTTGTTTCAACTCATTCATCGAACAGCACCCCTACAGGTTTTTCTCTTCATAATCTGAGATTTTTCCGATGCGCTTTTGGTGTCTTCCGCCGGTAAACTCAGTAGTCAGCCAGATTTTTGCGATTTCCCGCGCCAAACCAGGGCCGATGACCCGTTCACCCATCGCGAGGATGTTTGTGTCATTATGCTCTCTCGTCGCCTTTGCGCTGAATGTATCGTGTGCAAGCGCGCAGCGGATGCCTTTGACTTTATTTGCGGAAATGCTCATGCCGATGCCTGTCCCGCAAATTAAAATGCCTCTGTCAACTTCGCCGCTTACCACTTTTTCGGCCACCGGAAAAGCATAATCCGGATAATCGACAGATCCGCTGCCGCAGTCACAGCCCATATCAATATATTCAATTTGCAATTCGTCCATTAAGTCTTTGATTTCATTTCGAATGTGAACGCCACCATGATCCGATGCTATGGCTACTTTCATCTGCTTTTCCTCCCAGCGTGTGTAATGCGGCCCGCCCGCTTTGTTGACCGCGCAGCCTGTCCGCTCTTTGATTCACACCATATGATGTGCTTTTCACTATATTCTACTCCTTCACGCAGGATTTGCAAATGACCTGTTTGCAGATTTTCTGACAGCTACTTGCTGTCTTTTTTCAGCTGTTTTGCCAGCTGCCGAAGAAGCTCTTCAAGCTCATCTCTCGTTTGTTTATAGATGTCAATTGAGCCGCCAAACGGATCGATGACATCCCCATAGCTGCCTGTGACGTATTCTTTCAGCGTAAATACTTTATCACGATAACGTTCAAATTGGCTGGTAATGAACTGCTTGTGCTGATGGGTCATAGCCAGAACCAAATCAGCCGATTCCATATGCTCTTCAGTTAACGGAGAAGACACATGATTAAGGGCGATGTGTTTTTCAAACAGCGCTTCGACTGCCTGAGGCGTCGCCCTCCCATTAGGTGAAGCAAACACACCTGCCGAGCGGACACTGACATTCAGCCCTTCCGTTTCTGCAATTGATTTAAAAAGCGCCTCAGCCATCGGGCTGCGGCACGTATTTCCAGTACAGACAAAAATAATGTTCATGTCGTCACCCCTTATTTTTCTCTATTATATATGAAGAAAAAAGAAACGGCGACTTCGTTTCTTTTATTGGTATATTAAATCGGCAAAAGCAGCTTGAGGCCAAATACGATTAATATAATGCCTCCGAGCGCTTCGCTGTATGTACCAAGCCATGACTGCACTTGTTTCCCGATCAGCAGGCCCAGCCATGTCAACACCATGCTGAACAGCCCGAACAGGGTAATTGTTAGAAACGGATGCGAGCCGTATATCCCCAAGCTCAAACCGACGGAGAAGCTGTCAAGGCTGACGCCGACGGCAAACAGCAATAAGCCTGGACCTGACGGCGACATGAACCGTTCTTCTGACTGTTTAAAAGAAGCCATCAGCATTTGTACCCCAAGAACAAAAAGCAGCGAACCTCCGATATAAACCGCTAACACACCGAGGAGCCCTGACAGCATGTTACCGGCCGCCATTCCCCCGAGAGGCATGATGACGTGAAAGAGGCCGATAATAAAACCAATATAAAATATCTGCTTTTTTCTGAGTTTGACCATGCCCATTCCGAGACCGACAGAAAAAGCATCCATCCCTAAAGCAAACGCCATGATGCTTAATGTAATCAGTTCGCCAATAAACAAATCCGACATACATGAATAACCCCCTTGGACACGCCCCGCTTTTTTAGCCTATGCGTGTCCAAAAAGGGTTAGAACATCTGAATGCATTCAGCGAATCACTCTTCCTCCAGCGGCTTTCATCAGCCTATTCATAATGGCAAGTCCGACGCCCGTGTCAGGAAAGGATTCCGCGATAATAAAATCTACCTTCTTCTCATCAAAGCTGCGTAAAGCATCATACAGCGCGGCCGCGACAGTCTCAAGCTGAGCCCGTCTGCCGCAGCTCTTCACATAATCAGCGGAATAAACGCCCGCGTTTTCTTCTGTCGTCAGGACACCGACCCGTCTTCCGCCCTGTTGATATTCTTGTATAAGATGCTGAATGCGCTCCGGGCTGCCTTCGCAAATGGCAAGCGGTGCTGTCGGCGCATAATGGGTATATTTCATCCCTGGAGAAATCGGCTTCTCATTTTGATCACTGAGCCCTTTATCCACAAGGATCGGCCCAATCTCTGCTTCAATTTGTTCTTTCGTAATGCCGCCCGGGCGCAGGAGAACAGGGATATCACCCGCACATGAAAGCACAGTTGATTCGACTCCGATTCCAGTAGGGCCTCCATCCATAATGCCTGCTATGCGGCCATCCAAGTCGTGAGCCACATGCTCAGCCTTTGTCGGACTTGGCTTGCCTGATAAATTGGCGCTCGGTGCCGCTATCGGCAAACCCGACTCGCGAATCAATGCAAGGGCAAGCGGATGATCCGGCATTCGAATGGCAACCGTTTCAAGCCCTGCCGTTACACGAGGTGAGAGCGCACCAGGTTTACAAGGCAGAATGAGCGTAAGTGCTCCAGGCCAAAACCGTTTCATCAATGTTTTCGCCTTTTCCGGCGCCGGACCCGTTAAATCCTCAAGCTGGCTGATGTCCGCGATGTGGACAATCAGGGGATTATCACTCGGCCGCCCTTTCGCCTCATATATTTTTTTGACGGCATCCGTGTTTTTCGCGTTTGCGCCGAGGCCGTATACCGTTTCTGTCGGGAACGCAACAACCTCATTCTCCCGAAGCAAAGCGGCTGCTTGTGCAATTTGTGGATCATTTGTGGATAACTCATCAGTTACATCCACAAACCATCTTTTCGTTTTCATTTCTGACCAAACTCCTTATTCACAACAATAAAACGATTGTTTTACGCGTGTAATCCTTTTGAAAGTATAAAAGATGTCCTGTCATAAAACAAGCGTTATCCACAAATTGTGGACAACGCTAATAAAGAAGTGGATAAGTATGTGTATAAATCACACTGATCCAGACGCTTTTTTCATCAAGACGGCCCCTTCCGTTTGCCGCGATTCACAGAAGTGATCGGAAGTAAACAGCTCTTCCGGTACGCTTTCAGCTCGTTCAAAACCCATGGCCGCGAGGAAATCAGCAGAAGAATGCTGATTCGCTATTAAATATATTGTTTTAATCTGATGCTTTTCGCACAGCAGCTCCATGCTCTGAAAGAGCGTCACAATATGTCCTTGGTGAAGCTTGTCCGATATCACAAGTGATCGCAGCAGCCCTTGATCACAGCTTATTTTTTCAATTCCGAGACATCCGGCAATGTTTTTCTCGCTGTCCTCCAGCATAAGAAACTGGGTGAAGCCTTCTTTCACGCCTTCATAATTGGTTTTCGCCTGTTTTAAAAATTCCTCGAGCATGTCTCCGTCTTTTTCCCTTGCCACCCGCAGTTGATAAAACATCCGTTCACCCCGTTTTTGCATTCTTTCTTCCAATCTATGAGGCAAATCTATTTTTAGACCAGGTGATTAGGAAAAAAGGTCGGAAATCCATTCGACTAAGAAGAACTTCACCTCTGCGCCGTCTTCCTTTTCTTCTTTCTCTTCCTTTTTGGCTTTTTCAGCTTTTGCTGTTACGTCCTCAAGCACTTTTTTAGTCTGCTTTTTTGAGGCTTCTTTATCTTCTTGTTCTTTTACGGCTTCCCCATTCGAAAAATCAAGAAAGCAGAGCGGCGGGAACAGCACACACCACCAGTTGGCGCCGTCGCCGTTTCCAAGCGTAATCAGAATCGCTTCATACTCACCAGCGGGATATACCATGTTGCCGTAAAGCTTTGTCGGAAATGAGATTTTGTCAAAATCAACAGATATGGACTGGTTCGCCCCTTCTTTCTCCATTGTTTCCTTTGCAATTTCTTTGATTTCAGGAAGCTTGGAGCGAATGACACGACGAGCCTCTTCTATAGAAGTAATATCCTCTACCCAGGTTGTGATTTCTTTATTGACCGCGTCTCTGATATGCCGTTTTAATTGCTGGTCCTGTTCCCTATCGCTGTTTGCCAATATTCTCAAACGAATCGCCTCATCCGGTATGACCACCGGCTGATTCTCTGATTGCTGTGCTGTCTCTTCTTTTGCCAGCCCTACAAGTGCTCCAGATAATAAAAGAAAGATATATATACAAATGATAACTGTTTTTTTCATCGGTCCCCACCGTTCCTCTCCGTGCTTTGTTTCTAGCCCTATTATGGACAAGGAGAGCCTGAGGTAAACGTGCAGGGTGAAAAAAATCTAGCAAGCTGTTAATCTTATTTATGGTACGATAGTGTTTTAGGAGGTTTAAGATGAAATATAATTATACAGTGCTGCTATCAGCATTCACAATGTCGGTTCTTTATTCGATTATTTATATTCATTCATTTATTATTGCCGCTCTTATTACGATGGCATTTTACTTTCTGTTTCCTTATTTGATATTTGCGCTGCCGCTTCAATTCATGATGAATAAAAAGCCGAAACGGTTCAGCCCTTTGTATTTGCTGTATTATCTTGTTGCGGCTTTTATTGCCAACGCAATCATCTTTGGCTTGCTGCAGCCTTCGGGACAATCTCTGCTTCAAAATACAGCCTTTTATATTTTCGCTGTATTAACAGCTCTTGTCTATTGGATATGGGATTCTGTTTTACTGCAAAAAAAGGAAGCCTAAGAGGCTTCCTTTTTTTCATTAAAACAAAACCGTCAGCAAATAACATAGAATAGAGGGTATCGCCGCAACAAAGAAAGCAGCCGCCATTTTCATGCGGGATGTACGGCTTTCTTTGGTTTCTGAGTGGTAGTTTGCCCGCTGATCACTTCCGCTTACAGCCAAACCCGATGTGATGATCGCGAGCCCGACCAAAACGAGAGACACAACGCCAAAAATTGCTTCATATGAAAGTGCCTGCGGAAAAATGGTGCTAATCATGCTCTCAATCGCAATGAGCAAGATTCCTGCTGTCAGGGCCTTTTTCATCTTTTACATCCCCTTTGCTGGTGTTCAAACAGCTTGATTCATTAACTCGCCAGCAAGCTGCTTATTTATTTTTATGAATCACAGCGCATATGGTTCTGTCTTTTCCATTAATATCTTTCAGCACTTCCACTTCCGCATGTTTAAACGCCTTGAGGATCAGCTCTTTGACCGCTTCCCCCTGTTTCCATCCGATTTCAAAAACGACAAACACTTTATCCTTCATGACAAGCGGGATGTCTTCCATAAACCGCTTATAAAACTTCAGCCCGTCTCCGCCATCGGTGAGAGCGTGCAGGGGCTCATGAAAACGGACAATCTCCGATAAATCAGCCATTTCTTCCTCTGAAATATATGGAGGATTCGAGACAATAATATCAGCTTTTTTTCCTGCCTTAATAAAAGGCTCAAGCAGATCGCCCTGATAAAAACGCACATCCGCCCCCAGCTTTTCCGCATTGGCAGAGGCGACTTGCAGCGCCTCTTTCGAAATATCGACAGCCGACACAGAAAAGTTTTGGTTTTCAAGCGCAAGCGTGATGGCTATCGCGCCGCTCCCTGTACCGACGTCAACGACATCAAGCCGGCCGTCTTCAGAAGAAAAGACATGACGATATGTTTCAAGCAGATGATAGACAACCTCTTCTGTTTCCGGCCGAGGAATCAGCACATCATCATTCACCATAAATTCCCGTCCGTAAAAAAACTCTTTTCCGATAATATACTGAACCGGCACACCCTCTTTATGCATCTCAACGTGACGCGTAAAGCGATACAGTTCATCTTCGCCAATCGGTTCCTGTAAGCTGGCCAGCAGCTTGCTTCTGTCCATTCCGGTATCATAAAGCAAAAGAAGCTCGGCCGCATTTTCTTCTCTTCCCGCTTCGGTTAAATAAGAAGAAGCCCATTTCAGGGCTTCAAATATCGTCTTCATCTTAACCTTCCGACTGCTGAAGCTTGCTTGCCTGATCTTCAACAATCAGCGCTTCAACCACTTCGTCAAGTTTTCCTTCAAGAATCTGGTCAAGCTTTTGGATCGTCAGGCCGATTCTGTGATCCGTCACACGGTTTTGCGGGAAGTTGTATGTGCGGATACGCTCAGAGCGGTCGCCTGATCCAACTGCTGATTTCCGTGTTTGATCATATTCAGCCTGGGCTTCCTGCTGAAATTTATCATAGATTCTGGCACGGAGAACCTTCATTGCTTTTTCTTTGTTCTTGATTTGAGATTTTTCATCCTGGCATGATACAACAACACCTGTCGGCAAGTGCGTCAGACGAACGGCAGACATTGTTGTGTTAACGCTTTGTCCGCCCGGTCCGCTTGAAGCAAACGTATCAACGCGAATATCCTTTTCATGAATATCAACCTCTACCTCTTCTGCCTCAGGAAGACATGCTACTGTTGCAGTAGATGTATGGATACGGCCGCCGGATTCTGTTTCCGGAACACGCTGTACACGGTGGGCGCCGTTTTCATATTTGAGTTTAGAATACGCGCCGTTACCCGTAATCATAAAGATGATCTCTTTGTAGCCGCCCGTACCGGTTACACTCGCTTCCATGACCTCTGTTTTCCAGCCTTGAAGCTCAGCATAGCGGGAATACATTCTGTACAGGTTGCCCGCGAATAAAGCGGCTTCCTCGCCTCCCGCAGCTCCGCGGATCTCCATAATAACGTTTTTGTCGTCATTCGGATCTTTCGGGATCAGGAGCACTTTCAGGCGTTCTGACAGTGTTTCCGTTTCCTTCTGAAGTTCAGAAATCTCTTCCTTCACCATGTCGCGCATCTCAGCATCCAGCTTCTCTTCAAGCATCGCTTTTGCATCAGCCAGCTGTTCTGACGCATCTCTGTATTGTCTATATACGTCAACTGTTTCTTGTATATCAGATTGCTCTTTTGAATATTCTCTTAGCTTTTTCGGATCGTTGACTACTTCTGGATCGCTCAAAAGCTCATTTAATTTTTCGTATCGTTCTTCGATTGACTTTAAACGGTCTAACACGGTCTTCACCTCTGTTTTCCTGTGCGTAACATTCTCATTATAGTATAGTGATTAACCCCAGTCAAAAGCATTTCAATCCCAGTTGGAAAAGCCTCCTCTGCTATACTGGGAATTGAGGAGGGATGATATGCTGAAATCCATACATCATATTGCAATCATATGTTCAGATTATGAAAAGTCGAAAGCTTTCTACGTACATAAGCTTGGTTTTCAAGTGATTCAAGAAACGTACCGTGAAGAGCGCGGCTCCTATAAGCTAGATTTGTCGCTTAACGGCACGTATGTCATTGAGCTGTTCTCGTTTCCCGACCCGCCCGCACGCCGAACCCGGCCTGAAGCGGCAGGCCTCCGCCACCTCGCCTTTACAGTCGGCTGCTTGGATAAGGCGGTTCAGGAGCTTCATGAGAAAGGAATCGAAACAGAGCCAATCAGAACAGATCCGCTGACCGGCAAACGGTTCACCTTCTTTTTTGACCCTGACCAGCTTCCTTTAGAACTGTATGAACAATAACGGTTTTTGAAGAAATAAAGGAGATCCCCACTTTCTTTGCCGAATCTTTTCTTGTTTTGTCTAATAGGAAGGGAACCGCATTCTATGGTCGAATACCTAGCTAAAAAGGAGGTATGGGATCATGAATACAAATATGGTAGCAAGTGAACTCGGCGTCTCCGCAAAAACGGTGCAGCGGTGGGTGAAACAACTGAATCTTCCGGCCGAACGCAATGAGCTTGGACACTATTCGTTTACGCCAGAAGATGTAAAGATTCTAAAATCTGTTCAAAAACAAATTTCTGAAGGCACGGCGATTCAGGATATTCATGTGCCGCAAAGCGCTAAAAAACGCACAGGCTTCCTTGTCCAAACAACAAATGGCGACACAGAACGAAGAATTGAACAGCTCGAACAGAAACTGGATGCCCTTTTACAGCAAAAGCAGGACGAAAACGTTCTGCTGGCAAGGATCGGGGAACTGGAACGCCAACTGAAACAAAAAGCCGATGAGGGTGTATCTTATCAGTTGCTTCAGCATCGCAGAGAAATTGATGACATCCTTGCAGACCTGCAATCACTGACCTCGCAAATTGAAGAATTCACCGCCCAGCCGATCCCCGAGACCGCTGCTGCTTCCGAAAAAACCAAAACAAGAAAAAAACCGCTTTTGTCATTTTTCAAATTTCAAACCTAAAGAAAAAAAAGCTCCCTTTACGGGGAGCTTTTTTGATTACGCAGTAAGCGCGATAATAATTGGAAGTGAAATCAATGACAGAATCGCACTGACCACAAACGCAGTCGCAGTTTCTTCTTCTTGTTTCTCGAAACGAGTCGCAATCATGGCTGCAACAGCAGAACCAGGGAATGCTACAAGAAGGATGGCTTTTGTTGTTTGGTCAGCTGGAAGTCCGATAGCAAGAGCAATCAGGAACATTAACGCAGGCTGAACCGCAACTTTTAGTAACGCAATACCGATAGCCGGCATACTGAGTTTGATTTTACGAATACCAACGGTAACACCGACAGCAAAGAGAGCAACACCAGATGTTGTGCTTCCAAGCTGATCAAGCATTTTGACACCCAGCTCAGGAAGAGTGAAATTGAAAACCAGCACTAAAATCATACTGATTAACGGAGCAGCTGCAAGCGGCTCACATAGACCATGCAGGATTGATTTCCCTGTCATTTTCCAGAAGCTGTCGCCACTCTCTTCGTTTTTCTTAGAAGACTCACCGACAGTAGCGATAATGATCGCGAGCGGATCAAGAATCGCGTTTACCACGATACCTGTAACCGCGATCGGAATCGCAACTTCATTCGCTCCGAATAAGCTTCCCAATACCGGGATACCCATAAATGCGAATGTCGGCTGTGCAGAGTTCAAAGAAAATACAGATGAGTTCGTTAAATCATACTTCAAGATAAATCTGCAAACTAATAGAATGATGATATAGAAACCAACAATCCCAATAATTAAAGAAACCATCAATGGAACTTGTGATAAAAATTCACTTCTGGAAGTTGTCAAAATACCAGCGATAAAGTGAGCTGGAAGTGCGTATTTCGTTACTAACGTACTTACCCCTTTTGCTGACTTGGCATCATAACTTCCGAAATGTCCAGCAAACCATCCCAGCACGATAACAAAGAAGATCGGTGCCAGGAGGATTAAGATATCTAAGATGCTCAAAATATTCTCCTCCAAATCCTATGTCCGTATACTTTAGCTTTACAAAAAGCTTTCCCTCGGACGAAAAATTTACTCGCTAATTATTTCGCGATGACTTTTTTGTATTCCGGTGTCCACATTGCATCAAGAACAGCTTGTTTCACATCTTCAGGCTGACGATTTGCCACGCCGTCTTTAATTGCCGCTTCAGCAACAGCAATCGCAACTTGAATAGATACTTCTTGAAGCTTATCGATGCTTGGAAGCAATCCTGCTCCAGGTGTTTCAAGATCAACCATTTCTGCAATCGCATCAGCAGTTGCAGCAAACATTGCAGGCGTAATGATACGCGCTTCAGCTACAATTGAACCAAGTCCTAGACCAGGGAACGCGAATGCGTTGTTAGATTGTCCAATTTCATAAGAAACACCGTTGTATTCTACATTGTCAAATGGGCTTCCTGTTGCAATAAGCACTTTTCCGTCAGTCCATTTGAATAGATCTTCAGGCACTGCTTCAGCAAGGTGAGTCGGATTAGACATCGGCATGATAACCGGACGGTCTACGTGAGATGCCATCTCTTTCACAATTTCCTCTGTGAACGCACCTGAAACTCCTGAAGTACCAATTAAGATGGTTGGTTTCGCTTGGCGAACCACTTCATCGAATGGAATTTGGCCTTTTTCATCGCGTTTCCAGTCTTTCACTTCATCTGCAGTGCGAAGGTAAGGTTTTTGGAAATCAAGGATGCCTTCGATTTCCTCAGTCAGCAAGCCTCTGTAATCAAGTGTGTAAAAGCGTTTGTTAGCTTCCTCTTCAGATAATCCAGCAAGCACCATTGTGTCACGGATTTGGTCAGCAATACCGATACCGGCAGAACCAGCACCGAAGATAACAACACGCTGATCTTTAATAGAAGCGCCAGTTTTCTTCATCGCCGCAAGCACACCAGCAAGAGTGATTGCTCCTGTACCTTGGATATCATCATTAAATGTAAGAATTTCATGGTTGTATTTTTTCATGATATTGCGTGCATTTTTGTTGCCAAGGTCTTCCCAGTGAAGAAGCGCTTTAGGGAAGAATTTCAATGCCGCTTTGACATAAGCGTCAATGAAAGCTTCATAGCGTTCACCTTGAACACGTTCATGCTTATTACCGATATATAAAGGATCATTTAGAAGTTTTTCGTTGTTCGTACCGACATCAAGCACAACCGGGATAACACGGCTAGGGTCAATACCAGCTGCAGCAGTGTACACAGCCAATTTACCGATAGCGATATTAATACCGCCTACACCCCAGTCACCGATACCGAGAATACTTTCAGAGTCAGTAGCAACGATAAGATCGATATCGCCTGCTGTCGCATGAAGGTTTTCAAACGCTTTTTCAATACCGTCAATGTTGTCAATTGACAAGTAGATCCCTTGAGGTCTTCTATATTCATGGCTGTATTCCTGAATCGCTTCACCAACTGTTGGTGTGTACACAACAGGAAGCATTTCGCGAAGATGGTTTTGCAGCAATTTATAGAAAAGAACTTCGTTACGGTTTGCAAGATCACTTAAGTAAACATTTTGGCGAAGGCGGTCAGGCTGCGCTTGGAATTGCTCGTAAGCGCGTTGTGCTTGTTGATCAAGAGAAAGTACAGTTGGCGGCAAAAGTCCTTCTAAGCCGAGTTCTTGTCTTTCTTCTACTGAAAAAGCAACGCCTTTATTCAAAGTAGGAATAGATAAAACTTCTTTTCCTCTAAGAGTTGTCTCTAAGTGGCCTTCTTCTGTTTTTTTTATGTTATTCAAGCAAATCTCCTTCTTTCTCGAAATAGTTAACCAAGTTAAGTAATAACCCATCTAAAAAATAACCGATCATGATCTTTATGCGACTTTGTGACAATTATTCGAACAATGTCTCAAAACTATTTACATTACGTTAGCTATTTTATGCCTGTAAAAATCAAAATTCAAGAGAAGAAAATTACTTAATTTTTTAATACACTTAATTAAATTTTTTAATTGATTATTATCAGAATATAAAAAAAACACCGCTGTTTTCAGCAGGTGCTTTCTATCTTTCTACCCATGTTTTGGGTTATTTTTATTTTTTCCTGGGACTTCATGATGATGTCTGCATCTCGCTTCATACGATTCGGATGCGCCCACCAAAATGACCGGATCATCGTAAGAAGCAGGTTTACCGTCAATCAGGCGCTGTGTTCTGCTTGCCGGTGATCCGCAGACGGAACAGACGGCTTGCAGCTTCGTCACATTCTCCGCAATCGCCATAATGTCCGGGACGACGCCGAAAGGCTCTCCTCTAAAATCCATATCGAGACCCGCTGCAATCACACGGTAGCCTTTATCGGCTAGAGATGATAACACCTCAACAATTTCCCGGTCAAAAAACTGAACTTCATCAACCGCAATCACATCCGTACTTTCACTGATATGATCCCAAATGTCCGCAGCAGAAGAAATGGCATAACTCGTCATAGATGTTCCATTATGGGAGACAACAGCATCTTCGCTGTATCGATTATCAATCACAGGCTTAAATACCCTGACTTCCTGCTTGGCATAAGTCGCTCTCTTCACTCTTCTGATCAGCTCTTCAGATTTCCCCGAGAACATGCTGCCGCAAATCAGCTCAAGCCAACCGCTTTGTTTCATTATGTACATAGGCTCTGCTCCCCTCTCTGCCAGCTGTGTTTTAGACAATATAAAAAACAGGCAAGACTGCTTCTTGCCTGTTGAAAAATCTATTATTACTTAAGACCGTATTTTTTGTTAAAGCGATCAACACGACCATCAGCAGAAGCGAATTTTTGACGGCCAGTGTAGAATGGGTGGCACTCAGAGCAAATCTCAACGCGTACCTCTTCTTTTACTGAGCCTGTTTCAAATTCATTTCCGCAAGCGCATTTAACTGTTGCTTTTTTGAAATTAGGATGAATTCCTGCTTTCATTGTATCCATCTCCTTCCGCCCTGAATCCCGTGTGGAAACAGAGTTATTATTTCGGAGCATTGTCCGAAACGCATATGAGAAAATTATATCAGTGATTTACTTCTTTTGCAAATACAATTTATCTTCTAGCAGATGATAGATTTGCCTGTTTCCATTCCTGATTGAGAATATCGAAAAATTCCTGGTTTGTTTTGGTTTTTTTCATTTTTCTCATGAATTTTTCTGCGAAATCAGGTGAATCAGACATCGTTTTGCGGATCGACCATAAACGATCAAGATGCTCTTTAGGCACAAGCAGCTCTTCCTTGCGCGTTCCTGAACGGCGGATATCGATGGCCGGGAAGATGCGGCGCTCTGCCAGAGAGCGGTCAAGGTGAAGCTCCATGTTGCCTGTTCCCTTGAATTCTTCATAAATAACGTCATCCATACGTGAGCCTGTATCCACAAGAGCCGTAGCAAGGATGGTTAAGCTGCCGCCCTCTTCGATATTTCTCGCAGCTCCGAAGAAGCGTTTTGGACGGTGGAAAGCGGCTGGGTCAATCCCTCCGGAAAGCGTTCTTCCGCTTGGCGGAATCACTAAGTTGTAGGCGCGGGCAAGGCGAGTGATGCTGTCCATCAGGATGATGACGTCTTTTTTATGTTCCACGAGACGCATCGCGCGCTCAAGCACAAGCTCGGCCACTTTGATATGGTTTTCCGGCACTTCATCAAACGTTGAGCTGACGACATCCCCAGCTACAGAGCGCTCGATATCGGTTACTTCCTCCGGCCTTTCGTCGATCAGAAGCACAATGAGCTCTGCTTCAGGCTGATTCGCTGTAATGCTGTTGGCAATTTCCTTCAGAAGCATCGTTTTACCGGCTTTCGGCGGCGCAACAATCAATCCGCGCTGTCCAAATCCGACCGGCGCCATCATATCCATAATTCTAGTAGACAGGAAGTTCGGCTTTGTTTCAAGCACCATTTGACGATCTGGATAAAGTGGCGTAAGAGCCGGGAAATGCACACGCTCTTTTGCTGATTCGGGATCATCTCCGTTTACTGCTTCAACGTGCAAAAGTCCATAGTAACGTTCATTTTCTTTTGGCGGGCGAACCTTGCCGGATACTTTGTCTCCGTTCCGCAAATCGAAACGGCGGATTTGTGAAGCTGAGATGTAAATGTCTTCTGAGCTTGGAGAGTAGTTGATCGGTCTCAGAAAGCCGAAACCTTCAGACTGGATGATCTCAAGAACGCCTTCCATAAACAGCAGATCTTCCTGTTCTGCATTCGCTTTCAGAATGGCGAAAATGAGTTCTTTTTTTGTCAGTTTACTGTAGTAGGAGATTTTATAATGTCTTGCAAGTTCATAAAGCTCTTTCAATTTCATATTTTCCAAAGAGGAAATAGATACGTCTTTCATAAAAACACCACGCTTTTCATAGTCAATATCTTACTCTGCACATGTAATCTGCTGCTTTTGCACAACATCCGCCAAAGCACATTCTTTTTTTTAACATAAAGGAACTTCTATCGGTAACACTTCCACCCATGATCGGCGCTTTTGTTAAAAGGATTGTCTTAATGAGTTTTGAAGGAAGCGAGGACAAAAACATGAGAAGATCAATACTTATATCGTCTGTATGCGGTAGAATTGAAACTTTCCTAGTGCTTAAAAGAAGGAATTACGCAGTAAAATTCGCAGCACTCTTTATTTTTACCTTATTTCAAAAAATTATTCAACTGAAATAAGGTTTTGACACGGAATTGATAGAGTTGACTCTTTTCTGCAAAAGAAAAGCGGGCTCACACCCGCGTCTTCTGTTTGTTATGGACGGATTACAAGATTAGGTTTCTTTTTCAAGCTGTGTCTGCCGTCAACAAAGCGGACAGTTCCTGATTTTGCACGGATAACCAGGCTTTCGGTTGTGCCGACAGAGCCTTTGAATTGAACGCCCTTTAACAGCTCGCCGTCAGTTACCCCGGTAGCTGCAAAAATCGCGTCATCACCCTTCACAAGGTCCTCCATACGAAGAACTTTGCTTAAATCAAGGCCCATTTTGTTGCAGCGTGTGATTTCTTCTTCGCTTTGCGGAACGAGTTTACCGATAATTTCTCCGCCAAGCGCTTTTAACGCAACAGCAGAAAGCACACCCTCAGGAGCTCCGCCTGATCCGAACAGAATGTCAACGCCCGTGTGGTCGAAAGCCGTGTTGATGGCGCCTGCGACATCGCCATCGTTGATCAATTTGATCCTGGCGCCGGCCTCACGAAGCTCGGAAATAATGTTAGCGTGTCTTTCACGATTTAAGATGGTGGCAACAACGTCCTCAACATCTTTGTTTTTCGCTTTCGCCACCGCTTTAAGGTTATCAATGACAGGTGCTTCAATGTCAATGCAGCCCACCGCTTCCGGACCGACTGCGATTTTTTGCATATACATGTCAGGAGCGTTCAGAAGCGTGCCGTGGTCTGCGACCGCGATAACGGTCAGTGCGTTCCAGCCGCCGCTTGCTAAGATGTTTGTGCCCTCAAGAGGGTCAACTGCGACATCAACGCGCGGGCCATACCCGTTTCCGAGTTTTTCGCCAATATACAGCATCGGTGCTTCGTCCATTTCGCCTTCACCGATCACAACGGTCCCTTTCATCGGAACTGTATCAAAAACGTCTCTCATTGCACTTGTTGCCGCTTCATCAGCCTCATCTTTTTTCCCCCGGCCCATCCATCTTGCAGATGCCAATGCCGCGGCTTCGGTCACACGTACCAATTCCATAGATAAACTTCTTTCCATTTCAACACGATCTCCTCTCACAAGAAACCATTATGAATTTTGAAGCTGTTCTATCTCTTCGTCAGTCATTCTTTCACGCCAGATTGTCGCTCCAAGCCCCTCAAGCTTCTTCTCAAGGCTGCTGTATCCGCGGTCAATATGCTCCAGTCCCGTAATTTCCGTGACGCCGTCAGCCATCAGGCCGGCTACGACCAGACAGGCTCCGGCACGCAGGTCGCTCGCCTTCACTTTTGCGCCCTGAAGCTCGACAGGACCTGTGATGATGGCAGATCTGCCTTCTACTTTCATATTCGCACCCATCCGTCTCAGCTCGTCAATGTGTTTGAACCTTGCCGAGTAGATGGTATCTGTTACGACGCTTGTCCCTTTTGCTCTTGTCAAAAGCGCCGTCATCGGCTGCTGCAAATCAGTCGGAAAGCCCGGGTATACAAGGGTTTTGACGTCAACCGGCTTTAAGTGCTTCTGCCCGCCGACAATGAGAAGCTGGTCGTTGCTAGTTTCGATGTGATAGCCCATTTCTCTCAGCTTTGCCGTTAACGACTCAAGATGAGTGGGGATCACATTATCGATAATGACCTCCTTGCCCATTGCAGCCCCTGCAATCATAAATGTCCCGGCCTCAATTCTGTCGGGAATGATCGTATGCTTGCAGCCGTGCAGTTCCTTCACGCCGTCGATTCGGATCACATTGGTTCCCGCACCTTTGATTTTGGCGCCCATGCTGGTAAGCAGTGTCGCCACATCAATGATCTCAGGCTCCTTGGCAGCGTTTTCGATAATCGTTTTCCCTTCGGCCAAAACAGCGGCAAGCATAATGTTAATGGTTGCCCCTACACTCACGACATCTAAATAAATGCGTGCGCCTCTCAGCTTTTCAGCACGCAAATAAATGGCGCCCTGTTCATTGGTCACCTCAGCGCCGAGCGCTTCAAAGCCTTTGATATGCTGGTCAATCGGACGGGGGCCCAGGTGGCAGCCGCCGGGCAATCCGATGACGGCCTGCTTAAAGCGGCCGAGCATCGCCCCCATTAAATAATACGACGCGCGAAGCTTTTTTACTTTCCCGTTAGGAAGCGGCATGCTGATCATCGACGTGGGGTCAACAACCATTTCCCCATTCTCAAAATGCACGTTGCCGCCGATTTCCTTTAACAGGTCACGCAGCGTTTCAATATCTGAAATCTCTGGAAGCCCTTCAATTGTCACCTCGGAATTTGCCAAAATGGTTGCAGGTATTAATGCAACAGCACTGTTTTTAGCGCCGCTGATATGTACTGTACCGTTTAACGAGTCACCGCCGGCAATATTCAACTTTTCCATGATAGTCTCCTTCCATAAGAAGATAGCTGCGGAGCTAAATAAAATGTCATTTTATTCTGTCTCTGCAAATAAAGCTCATGTCCAAAATCTAGCCAATTCGAAGAGAAAGAATACAACACATTGTAAAATATCAGGAAGAAAATAGCGAAGCTTTGCGGGGCACAGGTTTCGAAAGTTACAGAGAGACCCGCCGGTTCGAGAGACATCGTCGTCATCCGGCAAAAGCAGTACGCAAACCCTTCATTCCGATATCAGCTTCTGCAGCCCAATGATTCCTTCTCTGTAAAGCGGCGTCAGCAATCAGCATCTGAAGGTCCGCTGTATCAGGACGGTGAAAAACAAAGGCTGCGGCAAACAGGCATAAGCTGTTTGCCGCCCTTTGCATTATTTATTCCAGTCTGCCAGGAATTGTTCGATTCCTTTGTCTGTTAATGGGTGCTTCGTGAGCGCATGAATGACTTTCAGCGGCATTGTGCCGATATGAGCCCCTCTTAGAGCTGCTTCTGTCACGTGCTGCGGATGGCGGATTGACGCCGCAATGATTTGCGTATCAAGGCCGTGAATGTCAAAAATCTGCTTGACTTCTGAAATCAGGTCAAGTCCGTTGTGGCCGATGTCATCTAAACGTCCCAGGAATGGAGATACATACGTTGCCCCTGCTCTGGCAGCAAGAAGCGCCTGGTTAGCATTGAAGATCAATGTAACGTTTGTTTTGATGCCTAATTCAGTAAGTGCGCTTACCGCTTTTAAACCGTCAGACGTCATCGGAATTTTTACCGTAATGTTCGGAGCGATTTTTGCCAGTTCTTTTCCTTCCTCGATCATTTCCTCAGCTTTCAAAGAAATAACCTCTGCACTTACAGAGCCTTTCACAACGTCTGTGATCTCGCGAAGACGGTCGTGGAATGATACGTTAGCTTCTTTTGCTACTAAACTAGGATTCGTCGTTACGCCGGCGAGAATTCCTAATTCATTCGCTTCTTTAATTTCATCGATATTGGCTGTATCAATAAAGAATAACATTTTCAAAAAGCCTCCTTGAGTCAGAAATTTTCTGAACTGTGAATATGATTGCGCTTTCTAAAGATAGACGGAAAACCGCCTGTCAAGCTGTCAGGCGGCTATAAAAGTTCCAATTGAATTAAGCTTGGTTTGAAGAACCAAATTCACGCATTTTACCGATAACTGTTTCTTTGATCGCTTCACGAGCTGGTCCAAGGTATTTACGAGGATCGTACTCGTTAGGCTTAGCTGCCAATGTTTCGCGAACAGCTTTTGCAGAAGAAATTTGGTTTTCAGTATTCACGTTGATTTTAGCTGTACCAAGTGAAATTGCTTTTTTGATGTCAGCAGTCGGAATTCCAGTACCGCCGTGAAGAACTAATGGAAGACCAGTTGTTTTGCCGATCTCTTCCATTTCTTTGAAACCAAGGTTTGGTTCGCCTTTGTAAGGGCCGTGAACAGAACCTAGTGCAGGTGCAAGGCAGTCGATGCCAGTGCGCTCAACAAGCTCTTGGCACTCTTTAGGGTCAGCGTAGATTACGCCTTCAGCGATAACGTCATCTTCTTGTCCGCCGACTGTTCCAAGCTCAGCTTCTACAGATACTCCGTGGAAATGAGCTAGCTCAACAACTTTTGAAGTTGTTGCAACGTTTTCTTCAAATGGATGGTGAGAAGCGTCGATCATTACAGATGTGAAACCTGCATGAATCGCTTTCGCACAAGATTCAAAGCTTGAACCGTGGTCTAAGTGAATCGCAACAGGAACTGTCACTTTGTACTCTTCCATAAGTGCTTTTACCATAGCAACGACTGTTTTGAAGCCGCCCATGTAGCGTCCCGCACCTTCGGAAACACCAAGGATCACTGGAGATTTTTCTTCTTCAGCTGCTTGTAAAATCGCTTGAGTAAACTCAAGGTTGTTTAAGTTAAATTGTCCTACAGCGTACCCTTTTTCTTTAGCTGTATTCAACATTTCCGTCATAGAAACTAAAGGCATGTCGAATGTCCTCCTTATGTAGCCTGATTGTCTTCTAGCGAAAAAAGCTTTCCACCCTAGCATGACCCATATATTGCTGTCATATGTAAATACCAGATCGCTTTTTCTCCATAACTAGAATACCAACTTTTCGACAAATCGGCAACACAATGACATGATTCATTTGTTTCTTCTTTTTGTCAGTTAGACTTCAGGGGCAGATATTTTTTGACGGCGTCTCTGATTTCGTCGATGTCAAATGGCTTCGCAAAATGCGTCAGAGCGCCCAATTCCTTTGATTCCTGGATCATGTCGAGCTCTCCGTATGCCGTCATGATGATCACCCGGATGTTTTCATCAATGACCTTCATCCGTTTTAGAATTTCAATTCCGTCCATGCCGGGAATTTTCATGTCCAGAAGCACAAGGTCGGGCCGTTCTTTTGTCACGATGTCAAGCGCCTGCAGGCCGTTTGCAGCCTGAAATGTCTGGTAGCCTTCTTTATTGAACACTTCGTTAAGCAAAATACGTATGCCGTATTGATCATCAACGATTAAAATTTTTTCATTCATCATTTTACACCCCAATATTATGATTTTCGTCAAAAGTAAGCAGTAGTGTATGTATTCTGTTTGATTTTATTATTTCCTTTAATTATAATAGTCTACTTTACGACATTTTCTGAGCATTTTCTCTTTTGTTGTATACTGATATTGTACGTTATAAAGGAGGATTCACTTATGTTGAAAATATTTACGACGCAGTTAACAGGTATTTTTTCCCGCATTCAGGATAAGGAATCTGACGCGATTGAAGATGGGGCACGGCTGCTTGCTCAAGCGGTGATCAGCGGGCATTCCATTTATTTATACGGAGCAAATGAGCTTCAGGGCGTCTATTATGAGGCAACCGAAAGCAGCGAACCATTCCCATCTGTCAAAGTCTTTCCAAAGAGCGCTGAGGAAGTGACAGAAAGCGACAGGGTGCTGATGTTTTGCTCAGGGACGGGCACAGCCGAAGAGCAGGCGCTCGCAAAAGAGCTTTATGAAAAAGGCGCGGGAGTCGTATGCGTATCGCCGGCAGCCAAAGACAGTGCGGGAATTGAACAGTATTGCGATGTGCATATTGATTCTAAATTAAAAATGCCGCTCGTTCCCGATGAAGACGGCACCCGTTACGGATTTCCCTCTTTAATGACAGCACTGTATGTCTACCATGCTTTGTCGTTTACATTAAAAGAAATTCTGCAAGAGTATGCATAATATCTTATTGTACATGCTGTATCTAGCCGGAAACAAATAAAAAAGACTTGCCCGCTTTTGACAAACTGGTCTTATCCCTGTCAAGTA